>DASPKC010000453.1:0-15521 GCA_035628295.1 Baekduia sp. | reverse complement strand
GGGTCCTGGCGGCCCAGGATGCGGTCGGCCAGCGCGCGGCCCGCGTAGGTGCCGTTCGACAGGCCCCACTTGCGATAGCCGGTGCCGACCAGGACGTGGCGCGAGACGGGGGTCAGCGGCCCCACGTAGGGGACGCCGTCGGCGGTGCGCAGGTCGTGCGCCGACCACCGGTGCGTGACCTCGCCGGCGCCGAGCTCGTCGCGCGCGAAGCGCTCGAGGACGCCGAAGCGCTCGGCGGCCGAGTCACCGTCCTCGCCGGCCTTGTGGCCCTCGCCGCCCACGATCAGCAGCTCGCCGCCGTCACCGCCGGGATGCGCGCGGACCGACCGGGTGGGCTGGTCGGCCGAGATCGTCATCTGGCGCGCGGTCCAGGCGCCGGCGCGCACCGCGATCGCGTAGGAGCGCATCGGCGTCAGGCGCATGAAGAACAGCCCCCGGTCGGGGAACGGGTAGTGGCTGGCGACGATGACGTCGCGGGCGCGGATGCGCTGCCCGCCGGCGGTGCGCACGTGCGGCCGGGCGCCGTCGCCGACCTGGACGGCCATGGTGCCCTCGAAGATCCGCCCGCCGAGGCGCAGGACCTCGCGCGCCACGCCGAGGAGGTAGGCGCGCGGCTGGATCTCGAGCTGGTCGGGCAGCTCCACCGCTGCTGCCACCTCGTAGGGCAGGTCGACGTCGGTCGTCAGCCGCGCGGGGAGCCCCGCCTCGACCGCCGCGTCGGCCTCCTGCTCGATCGTGTCGCGCTGCTGCGGGTCGCGGACGTAGGTGACGGCGGGCCGGCGGCGCAGCGCGCAGTCGATGGCGAGCTCGCGGGCGGTGTCGGCGACGTGGTCCACTCCGGCGCAGTTGGCCGCCGCGTACGCCGCAGCGCCCCGGCCGCCGAACTTGCGCCGCAGCTCCTCGTACACCGTCCCGTGCAGCGCCGCCACCTTCGCCGTCGTATGACCGCTGACGCCCGCGCCCACGGCGTGGGCGTCGACGACGCAGACCTGCCGGCCCGCGCGCGCCAGCTCCAGCGCGGCGGTCAGGCCGGTGAAGCCGGCGCCGACGACGCACACGTCGGCCTCGAGGTCCTCCCGCAGGGGCGCGCACGACAGCTCGCGCTGCGCCGTCTCGGCCATCCACAGCGAGGTGCCCATGGACGGCGGTCCTACCCGCTCAGCGCCGTTGCGCGTCGCGGCCCGCCGCAGCTGGCACCATGACGTCGTGCGTCTCAGATCGGTGCCCGCGCTCGCTGCCGCTGCCGCCGTGCTCGCGGCCGCGGTGGGGGCCGCCGGCTGCGGCTCTTCGGAGGACGTGGGCGCGGTGCGCGCGTGGGAGATCGAGGCGCCGTACCTGCCGCCGCGCGACCCCTCCACCCTCAGGGACGCCGCGCCCGCCACGCCGCCCGCCGACGGGCCGGAGCGCCGGCCCGGCGGCTCGCGCGCCGGCGGCGACGAGCGCATCGCCGAGGGGGCGCCGACGGACGCCGAGGTCGCCGCCGCCCTGCGCGAGGCCTACGGCGCGAGCGGCGCGACCGACGTCGACCGGGCGACGCTGACGCCGGACGGCAGGGCCACGGTCCCCGCGACCGCCCCGCGGCGGCTGGTCGCCTTCATGCGCGGGGCCAACGAGGTGGCCCGGCGGCCCTACGTCTACGGCGGAGGCCACGGGCGCAACCCGAAGGAGATCTGGCAGGACACCGCCTACGACTGCTCGGGCTCGATCTCCTACGCCCTGGCGACCGCCGGCTACATCGAGGGCCCGATGGCGTCCGGGCCGATGATGACCTGGGGCGAGCCGGGCCCGGGCAAGTGGGTCTCGATCTACGCCAACGAGGGCCACGCGTTCATGGTGGTGGCCGGCCTGCGCTTCGACACCTCGGGCCGGCAGCGCACCGGCACCCGCTGGCAGGCGGCGCCGCGCAGCACCGCGGGGTTCACGGTGCGCCACCCGCCGGGGCTCTGACCGCCCCCCGTCAGCGGCGGCCCTCCAGCTCGTCGAGGCGCTCCTGGCCGATCTCCGCCTCCTCGTGGTGGCGGCGCGCGAAGCGCTCGCCGCGCTGACGGCGGCCCTCCAGCTCGGCGGCCTGGAGCTCGTGGCGCTCGGCCTCCTCGCGCAGGCTCCCGGCCTGCGTGCGGTGCTGGTCGGCGGCGACCGCCGCGTCGCGCACGCGCGCCCGGTGCGCCTCGGCCTCCTGGCGGTGGCCGTCGACGTCGCGCGCGATGATCGCCCGCTCACGCTCGAGCCGCTGCGCGCGGCGTCTGCCGGCGGCGGCGAGGAGGACGACGAGCACGGTGAGCAGCAGCAGGCCCAGCACGACGACGGCGAGTGTGGACATGGCCCTGCAGGTACCCGTTGGCCGTCCTGCTCAGTGGCGCAGCGGGGTCGTCCGTTCGTCCGCGCCGTCAGGCTGCGGGCAGCGGATCGTCGGGGTCGGCGTCCTGCTCGGGGTCGACCTCGACCGGGGCGTCGGACACCGCCCGCAGCGGCGCCACACGCCGCCGGCCAGCGTCGAGGCGGGCGCGCAGCGGCGCCGCAGTGCGCCCGACGAGCGCGCGCTCGGCGGCGCCCATCGACGGCCAGCGGTCGCGCAGCAGCGCGAGCTGGCTGTCGGCCTCGTCCAGCGCGTCGCGGGCGGCCTGGTGCTCACCGGCCTCCAGCGCCGCCTCGGCCGCCTCCATCGCCAGGCCGGCGTCGGCCAGGCGCTTGAGCAGGTCGTCCATCGACCGGCAGGCTACGTCCCCGCGCCGACGGGTGCGCGCCCCCGCCCGGTCTACCCTGTGCGGCGCCGTGCCGTCCTCCGTCCCTCCCGGCCTGTCCGTGCCGGCCCGCGACCGCGGGCCGCTGTGGGTCCTGCTCGGCGGCCTCGCCGCGGCCATCGCGTTCGTCCTCGTGGGCCTGGTGATCGCCGGCGGCGGCGAGGGCCGGACGGCGCGCGCCGCTGGCCCCGCGCCGCCGATCGCGGTGCGCCCTGCGGTGCCCGCGACCGCCGCGACCCCGGCGCCCGCGGTGCGCTCGGCGCCCGCGGCCCAGCCGCAGCGGCGGTCCCTGGACGAGCGGCGCTTCGCGCGCAACGACCGGCGGCACGTGCGCGCCGCGTGGGTCGCGGCCTTCTATCCGCTCTACGAGCGGACCGCGCGGGCCTACGGCGTCAACTGGCTGCTGCTGGCCTCGGTGCACAAGCAGGAGACGGGCTTCTCCACGCACCCCACGACCTACCGCGGCCTGAACTTCGCGCGCTGCTGCGCGGGCCCGATGCAGTTCAACGTGACCAACGGCCCCGTGACGACGTGGGACCGCTACCGCCACAGCCACCGCGCGGCGCAGCGGCCGCCCTCCTACAACCACCAGACCGACCGCCACCCGTCGCCCTACGACGACTTCGACGCGCTCATGGCGGCCGCCGCGCTGCTGCGCGACTCGGGGGCCGGCGCGGCGCTGGACGCCACGGCGTGGCGCGCGGCCTACGACTACTACGGGCACGACCTGACGGGCATCGACTACGCCTCGACGGTCGTCGCGCGGGCCATCGGGTGGGGGCGCGGCGGCTTCTGCATCAACTGCGAGGTCGACGCCGGGCTGGTGTCCGCCGTCGACGGCGCCTGGGGCGCCCCGGTGCGCCAGGCGGTCGTGGCGGCCGACGAGGCGGCGCGCCGCGAGCGCGAGCGCGAGCGGCGCGCGCGCGCCGAACGCCGGGCGGGGAAGGACGGCGGATGACGGCCGCCGAGGAGCCCGGCCCGCAGCGGTCGCCGGGCTCGCAGGACCCGGAGGGCCCCCGGGGCGACCACGCGGGACTGGAGGAGCTGTCCGAGGCGCTGGGCGGCAAGACGGGCATCGCCGAGTCCTCGCTGCCCGCCGGGGCCTTCGCGGTCGCCTACGCGGCGTCGGGCTCGGAGCTCGAGCTCAGCGCCGGGATCGCCCTCGGCGTGGGCGGCGTCCTGACGCTGCTGCGCCTGCATCGCCGCGAGACGCTGCAGTACGCGCTGGCCGGGCTCTTCGGCGTGGCGCTGGCGGCGTTCGTCGCCACGCGGACCGGCCGCGCCGAGGACTTCTACCTGCCGGGCCTCCTGCTGAACGCCGGCTACGCGGCGGGCTACGCGATCTCGATCGCCGTCCGGTACCCGCTGATCGGCGTGCTGCTGGGCGCGGTCAGCGGCGAGGGCCTGAAGTGGCGCAAGGACCCGCATCGCGTGCGGGCGTACTCTCGCGCGAGCTGGATCTTCGTGGCGGTGTTCTCGCTGCGCCTCGCGGTCCAGCTGCCGCTCTACCTCGCCGGCGAGGTCGTCGTCCTCGGCGTGGCGCGCGTGGCCATGGGGCTCCCGCTGTTCGTGGCGGGCTTGTGGCTCTGCTACCTCTCGCTGCGTCGCGACCGCGTGCTCTGAAGCGCGGGGACCGGCCGGCGGGTGCCGGCCGTGCGCTCGGCGTAGTGGTAGCGCCCGTACGCGCCGTAGGAGTCGGTGATCTTGACGTCGGTCGCGGCGATCCCGGCCACGCGTCCGCGGGCCTGCGCCACCATCTCCAGGGCGCGCCGCGCGGCCTCGCGATGCGTCGCGCCCATGCGCACGACGAGCACGGTCGCCGAGCACTGCTCGAAGAGCGGCACGGCGTCGCTGACGGCCAGTACTGGCGGCGTGTCGACGATCACCAGGTCGAACCGCTCGGTGAGCTCGCGCAGGAGCCGGCGCATGGCCTCGGAGGCCACGAGCTCCGACGGATGCCCGACGGCGGACGACGCGAGCACATGCAGCATCCCGTGGGTCCCGGGGATCTCGTGCAGGGCGTCGTCCAGCGACACGTCGCCGGTCAGGACGTCCTCGAGCCCCGGCCCCGGGTCGAGGCCGAAGCGCTCGCGCACGCGCGGCCGGCGCAGGTCGGCGTCGACGAGCACGACGCGCTTGTCGGCCAGGGCGGCGACGTGCGCCAGCCCGACGGACACGGTGGTCTTGCCCTCGCCCGCCCCGGCGCTGGTGATCACCACGTCCTGCGGCGGATCGTCCACGTTGACGTACATGAGGCTCGTGCGGAGCATCCGGAACGCCTCGAGGTCCTCGTCTCCGCGCGCCGTGCGTCCGGGGAACGCCGACGGCGGCACGACGGCGAGCAGGGGCAGCGGCGTGAGCTCGCGCAGCTCCTCCACGTCGCGCAGGCGGCGGTTGAGCCGCTCGAGCAGCAACACGAGCCCCAGGCCGAGCAGGAGGGCGATCGGCACCGCGACCAGCGTGTCGCGCACCGGCTTGGGCGAGCTGGCGTCGTCGGGCGGTAGCGCCCGCTCCAGCACGGTGATGTTGCCGCCCTGCGTCGCGGCCAGGGCGCGCAGCCGCTGGATCTGCTGCGACAGTTGACGCCGGCCGTTGCGGTCCTCCTCTGGCATGCCGGCCAGCGTCGCCTCGAGCTCGGTGGTCGCCCGCCGGATGCGCGCGACCGCGTCGTTGGTCCGGCTGAGGCGCAGGACCTGGGCATAGGTGTTGGCGACCTCGGCGGCCCGCTCGGGATCGACGCTCTTGGCGGTGATCGTGAGGAAGTTCGCCTCCGGGTCCGCCTCCACGGCGATGCGATCGCGCAGCTGCTCGGGGTCGCCGGGCGGCTCCACGCGCCGCGCGACCGAGCGTGCCGCCGACAACGTCTGCACCACGCGGGCCGTCGCGGCGAGCTCCTGGTCGTCGAGCCCAGGATCGCGCGGCTGGCCCTGCAGCAGCGTCGGGTCGACGCCGCGCGACTCGACCTGCAGGGTGGCCGACGCCTCGTACTGCTTCGTCGTGCTCTTCGACAGGACGAACACCAGCAACGGCAGCGCGATCACCACGGGCACGACGACCCAGATCCGACGGCGCAGCGTCGTCAGGTGATCACGCAGGTCCTGCGCCCGCTCGTCCCTTGCCACGGGCCGACCCTACAAGCGCGGCGCGGCCGTGCCAGAGACGATGTTCGACCACCACGATCCGTCGGTCGGGCTGCACGGACGCTTGTAGGGTTGGCGCCTGCGCCGCGCCGCTGCAGCCACGTCCGCCGGAGGGCACCGGCGACCCCGGGAGCTGGGCTCGCTCATCGCGGCCCCGCGCTGCCTGGAGTGCTCGGACGCCCTCGTCAACGACCAATCCGACCGGCCCCCGGCGCCGATCGACGAGCGCCCGGTGGGGTAGACGCCGTCCGGGGCGCGCACCGGGTCCTCCTGCTCCTGGCCGCCGTGGCCGTCGCGGCGGCACTCGCGACGGTGTGGCTGTTCGTGCTGCCGCCGTCCGGGGCGCCGGCCCGGGCGGATGCCGTCGTCGTCCTCTCGGGCGACCGCGGAGAACGGCTCGCCACGGCGCTGGACCTCCTCGACCGCGGCGTGTCGCGGACGCTCGTGCACGTGGGGACGCCGGACAGCGACCGGATCGAGCAGCTGTGCCGCCGTGCCGACGGGCAGCGCGTGGTCTGCCTGCGACCGGCGCCGGACGACACGGCGCAGGAGGCGCGGGCGCTCGGGCGGCTGGCGGACCGTCGGGGCTGGCGCCGCCTGGCGGTGGTCACCTCGACCTATCACGTCACGCGCGCCCGCCTGCTGATCGGCCGCTGCTTCGACGGTGAGGTGCGGATGGTCAAGGCCGCGCCCGACATCCCGTTGCGGACCTGGTTGCGCCAGCTGCTGCACGAGTGGGGCGGCCTCGGCGAGGCGCTGGTGCTGCGGCGGGGCTGCGGCGGCTAACGCCGGCGGTAGCCGAGCCCGACGTTGCCCACGAGCGTCACCGCGCCGGTCGCCGCCGCGCGCACCGGGCGGGTCAGGGCCGTCAGGGACCCGCACAGCACCGGCCCGGCGCGGTTGATGACGCGGTTGCCGGTGATCGCCCCCGACGTCCCGGCGGCGTAGCGCACGCCGTCCCCGAGGGTGCGCAGGGTGTTGCCGGCCGTCACGACCCGCGACACCGGCCCACGCTCGGTCGTCACCGCCGGCCAGCACGTGTCGGAGGGCGTCCGCACGGTGTTGGCGCGGATGTCGACCCGGTCGATGTCGCCCCGCCGCGGCGCCCCGACGGCCGAGCCGGCGACGCCGATCGCCGAGAGGTGGAAGCCGCCGATGCTCGTGCGCACGACATGGATGTCGCGCAGCGGCTCCCCCGGCACGTCCTGCTCGATGTCGACACCGAGCTGGAAGCAGTTCGCCAGCCGCGAGTCCTGCAGCCAGAACCCGATCGCGCCGGTCACCGCCACGCACTGGCGGGCCGCCCGGCGGCCGTCGAGGCGCTGGATCCGCACGTCGCGCGGCGGCGGGGCGAGGGCATCGTGCCCCGGCGGCTCCACCGTCACCAGGTCGCCGAAGACGTCGCGGATCCTGAGGTCGCGCACCCGGATCCCCGTGCCGCCGCGGACCGCCACGCCGTGGTTGTGCTGGTTGCCGGGGATGATCCGGCGCGGGCCGGGGTCCTTGAAGGCGCCCACGACGGTCATGCGCTGCAGCGCGACGCGCCGGCCCTCCTCCAGGACCCAGTTGGGCTCGCGCTGGCCGGCGACGTCGGGCACGGCGCGCACGAAGGTCGAGCGGTTGCCGTCGATGGTCAGGCCGGTGCGCCCGTGCACGACGATCGACCCGGTCTGGCGGTACGTGCGCCGCGGCGGGAAGCGGACGGTCGTGCCGTCCGGACAGGCGGCGATGGCCGCGGCGATCGCCTGCTCGCCGTCCGCCGGGTCGATGGCGCAGACGACCGGACCGGCCGCCGCCCGAGCCTGGCGCGCATGGGCCGGCCACGGTGCCATGAGGAGGAGCGCCGGCAGCGCGAGCGCAGCGACGCGCCGCCGCCGGCTGTGCGCAGGGAGCAGCCGCATCGACACCCCGCGCATCGGCACCCGCGGCGCGGCCCTTGAGCCCCCCAGCGGCGCGGGGACTAGATCGGCTGCATCCGGACCGCAGCCGCGATCGGCGGCGGCCTGTACGGCTCGTCGAGCACCGCCACAGGCGCTGTCCGGGCTCGCTCGCGCAGCACCACGACCAGGCAGATCACGAGCGCCACGACGGTGCTGCGCAGCCGGAAGGCCGTGCCGGCGTTGCCCGCGCTGAGCGAGAACGCCAGGAACAGGAAGGCGGCCGGGTACAGGATCGGACCGGCTCGCTCGAGCACCTGTCCCCGGGCCCGCAGGACGGCCTGGAACAGCAGCGCGAACGCCGCCAGCGCGGCGAGCGTCCCCGGCAGCCCGAGCTGCTGGTTGCGGCTGCCGAGCTCCCACGGATAGGGCCGGAGCACCACGTCGCGCATGCGTTTGGGCAGGTTCAGGATCACGTTGGTGCGGCTGGAGAAGTCGACCCGCTCCAGCCTGAGATTCGAGGCGTCGCGCGCGTTTGCCTCCTGCGACGGCTGCAGCGTCTCCTGCAGCCGCCTGTCCGACGTCTGCTCGAGCGCCGTGGGCGTGGCCGCCACCAGCAGCAGGACGACCAGCGCCAACGTGCCCACCGACCGCCGCTGCCGCGGCCCGCGCCGGGCCAGCGAACCGTGCAGCGCGATCGCGAGGGCGGCCACGAGGAGCAGCGCGCCGGCATACGGGCGCGCCATGATCGCGACCGCCGACCCCGCCGCCATGGTGGCCACCGCCCGCCCGTCACGGCGCTGCCACATCTGCACGCCGCCGAACGCGACGATCCCGGCCGCGAGCACCATGAACGGCTCCTTGTGCAGCAGGCCGGAGAAGAAGACGCTGCTGGGCTCGAGCATCACGACCCAGGCGGCGATCCGTCCTGCACGCGGACCGGCGAGGTCGTGCACGGCCGCCGCGAGCAGGACCAAGCCGGTCACCGCGATCCCGACCTGCACCAAGCGCATGGTCAAGTCGGCGATCTCCGGGACGCGGAGCTCGAGCGAGAACAGCCAGACGTGCAGCGTCGAGGTGAGCGCGTCCACCGCATCCGAGGACAGGAGGGACTGGTCGGCCAACGCGCGGGCGTCGCGCAGGAACACCGTCTCGTCGGTCCCCCGGACGTCCGGCGACATCGCCTCGATGGCCAGCACCGCCAGCAAGCGCGCGCCGAAACCCAGCGCGACGGCCGTGCCGATGCGGAACTCCGGGCGCGTCCGGCGCAGCCGGTGCAGCAGCCAGGCGAGACCGGCGACGGTCAGCCCGAAGGCCAGCACGCCGGTCTCGACCGCGAAGAGCGTCTGTCCGAACCCGTCCGACATCCCGCATGGGGCCCCGACGGGGCCGCCGGCGCACCGTACCCCGAAGGGGCGCCGGTCGTGGCCGGACGTGTTCGCCCATCAGAGCGCGCACCGCCGTTACGCTGGCGCGGTGCGCGTTCTCGTGACGGGCGGAGGGGGCTTCATCGGGTCGCACCTGGCCGAGCGGCTGCTCGACGACGGCCACGACGTCCGCGTGCTCGATTCCTTCGCCACCGGCCGCCGCAGCAACCTGCAGCACCTCGACGGCGTCGAGTTGCTGGAGGGCGACGTCCAGAGCTACGAGCGCGTCCACAACGCTGTGCGCGGCTGCGACGTGGTCCTGCACCAGGCGGCGCTGCCGTCCGTCCCGCGCTCGATCCAGGATCCGCTGACGACCAGCGCCGTCAACGTCACCGGCACGCTGAACGTGCTGCTCGCGGCGCGCGACGCCGGGGTCCGGCGCCTGGTCTACGCATCGTCCTCGTCGGTGTACGGCGCCAACCCGGCGCTGCCCAAGCGCGAGGACCACATGCCGCAGCCGCTGTCGCCCTACGCGGTGAGCAAGCTGGCCGCCGAGAACTACTGCCGCTCGTTCTCCGGGATCTACGGCATGTCGTGCGTCTGCCTGCGCTACTTCAACGTCTTCGGCCACCGTCAGGACCCGACGTCGCAGTACTCGGCGGTCATCCCCCGCTTCATCGCCGCCGTGCTCGACGGGCGCCGCCCGACCGTCTTCGGCGACGGGGAGCAGTCGCGCGACTTCACCCACGTCTCTGATGTCGTGGAGGCCAACGTCGCGGCGATGCACTCCGACGCCGGCCGCGGCGAGGCGGTCAACGTCGCGTGCGGGCATCGCATCACGCTCAACGAGGTCGTCCGGCTGCTGGGCGAGTTCGAGGACCGCGACGTCCAGCCGGACTACCTGCCGCCGCGCCCAGGTGAGGTGCTGCACTCGCAGGCCGACGTCTCCCGTGCTCGCGAGCTCTTCGGCTTCGAGCCGCGCACCTCGTTCGCCGACGGGCTGCGCATGACGCTGGAGCACGCCCGCGAGGTCGCGATGCGGTGACCGCGCCACCGGGCGCAGCGCGCAAGGTCCGCGTCCTGCGGGTGATCGCGCGGCTGAACATCGGCGGGCCGGCGCACCACGTCAGCATCCTGTCGGGGCGGCTGGACCCGGAGCGCTTCGAGACGCTGCTCGTCGCCGGCGAGGTGGGTCGTGGCGAGGGCTCGTTCGACGACCTCGCGGCCCGGCACGGCGCGCGCGTGCGGCGCCTGCCGTCGCTCGGCCCCGACCTGCGGGCGGGCTCCGACCTCCCCGCGCTGCGCGCCCTGGCGCGCATCGTGCGCGGCTTCCAGCCGGACATCGTGCACACCCACACCGCCAAGGCCGGGACGCTCGGGCGCCTGGCCGCGCTGGCCGCGGGGCGCGGCGACCGCCGGCCGATCGTCATCCACACCTACCACGGGCACGTGCTCTCCGGGTACTTCAGCCCGGCCAAGACCTCGGTGTTCCGCGGCATCGAGCGCGCGCTGGCCCGGATCAGCGACCGGCTCGTCGGCGTGAGCCAGGCCACCGTCGACGAGCTCGTGGCCATGCGCATCGCACCGGCCGACCGCTTCCGCGTCGTGCCGATCGGCCTGGACCTCGACCCGTTCCTGGCCGTCGGGCGCACGGGCGACGGCGCGCTGCGTGCCGAGCTCGGCGCGCGGCCCGACGAGCTGCTGGCGCTCTTCGTCGGCCGCCTGGCGCCGATCAAGCGCGTCGACGTGCTGCTCGAGGCGGTCGCCCACGCACGCCGGGCGGGCGCGCCGGTGCAGCTGGCGGTCGCCGGCGACGGGGATCTGCGCCCGGCGCTGGAGGCCCGCGCCCGTGAGCTCGGGCTGACGGACGCTGTCACCTTCCTCGGCTTCCGCCGCGACCTGCCCGAGCTCTCGGCGGCCAGCGATGTCGCCGTCCTGTCCTCCGACAACGAGGGCACCCCCGTCTCGCTGATCGAAGCGGCCGCCGCCGGGCTGCCGTCGATCGCGACCGCCGTCGGCGGCGTGGCCGACATCGTCGTCCCGGGCACCGGGCATCTCGTGGCGCCCGGCGACGCCGTGGCGCTGGGGCAGCGCCTCGCCGACGCGGCCCGCGACCCAGAGGCCCTGCGGCAGATGGGTGCGACGGCCCGTGGGCACGTCCGTGACGCCTACGGCGCCGAGCGGCTGCTGCGCGACGTCGCGGGGCTCTACGACGAGCTGCTGGCCGCGCGGGGACGGGCGTAGCGTGTGCGGCATCGCCGGCTGGGTGGGCGGCCCGCCCGTGGAGGACGGCGACCGCGTGGCGGCAGCCATGGCGGCCGCACTGACCCACCGCGGTCCCAACGGCCAGGGACGGATGGCGCTGCCCGGCGCGACGGGCGGCTGGATGAGCCACAGCCGGCTGCGGATCCTCGACCTGAGCGACGCCGCGCACCAGCCCATGGCCGGCCGCGGCGGAGGCGTCGTGCTCGTCTTCAACGGCGAGGTCTACAACTTCCGCGAGCTGCGCCGCGAGCTCCAGCGCCGCGGCCACGCGTTCACCTCCAGCGGCGACACCGAGGTGGTGTTGCGCGCCTACGAGCAGTGGGGCCCGTCGTGCGTGGAGCGCTTCGAGGGCATGTTCGCCCTGGCCGTCTGGGACGCGCGGCGGGGCGAGCTGCTGCTCGCCCGCGACCGCACCGGCAAGAAGCCGTTGTTCGTCACCACCGACGCCGATGGGCGGACGTCGTTCGCGTCGGAGATCAAGGCGCTGGCGCGGGCGCCGTGGGTGCGGCTGTCGTGCGACACCAGCCGCCTGCCGTCGTTCCTGACGTTCGGCTACGTCCCGCACCCGGCGACCCTGTACGAGGGCATCGACCAGGTCGCGCCGGCGACCGTCGTGGTCGTCGACGCCGCGACGGGGCGCCGGCGCAGCCAGCGCTACTGGTCGCCGCGCCCCACGCGCCGGATCGCGCCGGGCGGCAGCCTGCGCGAGGAGATCCGCCGGCGCCTGCAGGAGGCGACCCAGCGCCGGCTGATCGCCGACGTGCCGCTCGGAGCGTTCCTCTCCGGCGGGATCGACTCCTCGGTCGTGGTCGCGCTCATGAGCCGCGCCGGCGCCGCGCCGGTCCGGACCTTCGCGGCGGGGCTGGTGGACGAGGCGTCGTTCGACGAGCGCGCGGGCGCCCGGGAGGTCGCGCAGGCGCTGCGCACCGACCACACGGAGTTCGCGGTGCGCGCCGACGCCACCGCGCTGCTCGACCGCCTGGTCTGGCTGCACGACGGCCCGTTCGCCGACTCGTCGGCGGTTCCGACGTTCCTCGTCGCCGAGGCGGCGCGCAGCGCGGTCACGGTGGTGCTGACCGGCGACGGCGGCGACGAGGTGTTCGCCGGCTACCAGCGCTTCGCCGCGGCCGCGCTCTCGCGCCTCGTGCGCCCGGAGGTGGCCGCGCTGGCGCGGCCGCTGCTCCGCCGCCTGCCGGCGGGTGGCGGCTACCACGATCCGCGCACGCGCCTGGAGCGGTTCCTGGAGACCGCCGGCCTGCCGCTGGAGGAGCGCTACCTGCGCTGGGTGTCGGTCTTCGAGCGCGAGCTGGTGGAGGCGCTGACGGGCGGCGACGGCGCAGCGCCGGACCCGGCGGCGTCGCTGCTCGAAGCGCTGGGCGAGGTGGCCGACCTGCCGCCCGTCGACCGGCTGCTGCACGCCAACCTGCTGACGTACCTCCCCGGCGACCTCCACGTGAAGGTCGACCGGATGACCATGGCGCACGGCCTGGAGGCGCGGTCGCCGTTCCTCGACACGTCGGTGATCGAGCTCCTGGCCGCCGTGCCGGCCCGGCACAAGGTGGGCTTCCGGCGGATCAAGCCGCTGCTGCGCGACGCGTTCGGGCCGCTGCTGCCCGAGGCGGTGTGGCGGCGGCCCAAGCACGGCTTCGGCGTGCCGATGGACCTGTGGTTCGACGGCACCCTCGGCGAGGCGTTCGCCGACGAGGTGCTCGGGCGCGACGGGCGCCTGGTCGAGCTGCTCGAGCCGGCGGCGGTGGGCCGGCTGCTGCGTGAGCACCGCGACGGCAGCGCGCGGCGCGGACCGCAGCTGTGGACGCTGCTGACGCTCGAGCGCTGGCTGCGCGACCTGCACGGGCCCGAGCCGCTGCGTGAGCCGGGCGGCGACCCGGTGCGGGTCGTGGCCTGAGGACCATGCCGCTTGGCACGCTGCGCGCCCCGCTGGTTGGATGGCCCGCGATGACCCGACCGCCACGATGAACATCCTCGGACTCTCGACGCTGGGCAGCGCCGCGGCCACGCTGGTGTGCGACGGCGAGCTGGTCGCCGCCGTCGAAGAGGAGCGCTTCTCGCGCGTCAAGCACCACATCGGCTTCCCCGAGGCGTCGGTCGCCTACTGCCTCGAGGAGGCCGGGATCGGCATCGCCGACATCGACCACATCGGGCTGTACTGGAAGCCGTGGGTCCTGCGCCACAAGGCGATGCAGGCGCTGCGCACGGCGCCGATGTCGCGCGACATGTTCCGGGCGCGCGTCGACCGTGGCGTGGCCCAGGTCAGCGAGAGCTACCTCGGCATGTTCCGGTATCCGAGCCGCATCCAGCGGACGTTCGGGCCGAGCGACTTCCGCTTCCACTACCTCGAGCACCACCTCTGCCACGCCGCCAGCGCGTTTCTCGTCTCGCCCTTCGAGCGCGCCGCGATCCTGACGATGGACGGCACCGGCGAGGCGACGACGACGCTGTTCGCGCGCGGCGCCGGGACGCGCATCGAGCCGTTCAAGCGCGTCAAGCTCCCGCACTCGCTCGGCCAGTTCTACTCCGCCGTCACCAACTTCCTCGGGTTCGACATGTTCGCCGGCGACGAGTGGAAGGTCATGGGCCTGGCTGCCTACGGCGAGCCCCGCTATGCCGACTTCCTCTCGCGGGTGCTGCGCGGCCGGGGCGACGGCGACTTCCGCGTCGACATCCGCCTGCTCGACCACCACCTGGCCAAGCACCGCCAGTTCAGCGACGAGGCCGTGGCCGCGCTCGGCCCGCCCCGGCGGCCCGACGAGGAGCTGACCGAGCGCCACCAGGACATCGCGGCCAGCGCCCAGCGCGTGCTGGAGGACGTGGTGCTCGACCTCGTGCGGTGGCTGCGCGAGCGCACCTCAGAGGAGGACCTCTGCCTGGCCGGCGGCGTGGCGCTCAACTCGGTGATGAACGGCCGGATCGTCCGCGAGTCGGGCTTCCGGAGGGTGTACGTGCAGCCGGCGGCCCACGACGCCGGCTGCTCGCTCGGCGCGGCGTTCCTGCTGCACAACGGCAAGCTCGGCCGGCCGCGGACGTTCCGCATGGACCGCGGCTCCTGGGGCCCGTCCTTCAGCTCGGCGCAGTGCGGCCGCGCACTGGACGCCGCCGGGCTGCGCTCCGAGCGCCTGCCCGACGAGGACCTGCTGCCGCGCGTCGCGCGGATGATCGCCGACGGCGCCATCGTCGGGTGGTTCCAGGGGCGGATGGAGTTCGGCCCGCGTGCCCTGGGCAACCGCAGCTTCCTGGCCGATCCGCGCCGCGCCGACATGCGCGAGCTGCTCAACCAGAAGGTCAAGCTGCGCGAGTGGTTCCGGCCACTAGCGCCGTCCATGGTCGACACGTTCAGCGACGAGGTCTTCGGCCGGCCGCACCACGACCCGTTCATGGTCACCGTCGCGGAGGTCGCCGACGGTCAGCGCGAGCGGATCCCGGCCGTCGTGCACGTCGACGGGACCGCCCGCCCGCAGACCGTCACGCGCGAGGCCAACCCGCGCTACTGGGCGCTGCTGCGGGCCTTCGAGCAGGTGGCCGGTGTGCCGGTGCTCCTCAACACCTCCTTCAACGTGCAGGAGCCGATCGTCTGCACGCCGCAGGACGCCATCCGGACCTTCCAGGCGGCCGGCTTCGACGCCCTGGTCCTGGAGGACCACCTCGTCACCCGCGGCTGACGACGGAGCGCCGCCCGGCGCGGTCGCCGCCGACCTCTCCAGCGGCTCGCGCCTGCTGGTCCTGCGGGCGTCGCAGTACGTCCTGCTGTTCCTGTCCAACCTCGTCGTGACCCGCGCGCTGGGCCCGGAGCTGCGCGCCCAGTACGCGCTTCCGCTGGTGCTCAGCCTGGTGGTGTGGGCCGTGACGAACCTGTCGCTGGACACCGCGAGCGGACGGCTGCTCGCGCGCCGGGAGGCGTCACTGACCGAGATCACCCGCCTGCTGTCCAGCGCGACCCTCGTCCTCGGGACGGGCGGCGCGCTGATCGCGCTGGGCATCGGCCTGGCCGTGCGCGAGGACCTGCTCTCGGGCGCCAGCACCACGGCCGTCGGCCTGGCCTGCCTCATGGTCCCGGCGAACCTGGTGGTGCAGCTGGCGATCGGGCTGCTCATCCGGCTCGGCGCCTTGCACAGC
>DASPKC010000452.1:0-4664 GCA_035628295.1 Baekduia sp. | reverse complement strand
CGAGCGCCTCGCGCTCGGGGCCGGGCAGTGCCGCGTTGGCGGCGGCGAGCGAGGGACGTGGGTGCTGGTGCTGTGGTTCGGTCATGGCTCTGGGTGGGAGACGGACGAGCGCCGTGGCGCCTTACGGTCTGTGTGAGCAAGTCACACAACGGCGCGAGCGCCCGGCCGTCCTGGCCGGGCGCTCGGCGCCTGCGGTCGCGCGGCGGCAGCCCGCGCGGACCTCGCTCCCCACCTAGGAGGCGCAGATGGCGAACACGTAGGCGGTCTTGGCCGCCGCCGTCGCGTTGAGGACCGTCGCCCGCCACGCGCGCGGGGTCTCGCCGCTGATCGACGAGGAGAACGGGGCGTCGGCCGCGTCGACCGGGCCGCTCTCGGTCACGAACGTGCTCTCCGGGTTGGTGAACCAGCCGACGCCGCCGCCCGTGGCGCGCTCGCCGTCCTGGCACGCGGCGTAGCGCGTCTCGTAGGAGTTGGCGGCCACCGGGAACGAGGCGCGGCGGATCACGACGTTCGTGGCGCCGGGCGTCCCGGGGTCGCCCTTCTCGCCCTTCTCGCCCGGATCGCCCTTGGGCCCCTGGTCGCCCTTCGGGCCCTGCTCGCCCTTGGGCAGCTGGCCGGGGGCGAAGTCCTTGGCCCGCAGCGAGAAGTCCTTGACCTTCGACGTGCTGACGACGCTGCCGCCGAGATCGGCGGACTTCACCTGGCCGTTCTTGATGTGTGAGGTCTTGACGGCGTCCTTGCTGAGCTGCGTGACCGCGAAGGACGTGCCGGACGAGCCGGCGACGAGCGCGATGGTCGCGACGACCATGGCGGGCGAGGGGCGGTGGAACCTGGGCATGGCGGTGTCTCCCTGTTTCGAGTGATGCCGGTCTTCCGGCGGGTCTGGCAGGGAGACGGGGGCCGCGCCGGGTTCCTTACGGCGGGTGTCGTGTGATGGTGGTCACACCGCCGTGTGCAGGTGAACCCGGACTTGAGCCCGCGTGGCGGGCTCAAGTCCGGGTTCGGTGCCGCGCGGGATGCCGTGCCGCCCCAGCGCGCGCGAGCCGGCGCTGGAACGACGAACGCCCGGCCGAAGGGCCGGGCGCTCGGAGACGACTCAGAGGGGTGGGACGGCTACCAGCGGTAGTGCGCGAAGGCCTTGTTGGCCTGCGCCATGCGGTAGATGTCGTCCTTGCGCTTGAAGGCGCCGCCCTGCTGGTTCTGGGCGTCCATCAGCTCGTTGGCCAGGCGCTGGGCCATCGTGCGCTCGCGGCGCTGGCGGGCGAAGGTGACGAGCCAGCGGACGGCCAGCGTGCGGGCGCGGCGGGCCGGGACCTCGACGGGGACCTGGTAGGTCGCGCCGCCGACGCGGCGGGAGCGGACCTCGAGCGCCGGCGTGAGGGCCTTGATCGACGCCTCGAGCTGCTCGACGGGGTCCTTGCCGGTCTTCTCGCCGATGATCGCGAGGGCGTCGTAGACGATCCGCTCGGCGGTCGACTTCTTGCCGTCCAGCATCACCTTGTTGATGACCTGCTGGACGAGCCGGCTGCGGTGGACGGCGTCCGGCTCGACGGGCCGGAGCGTGGCGGCTGCGCGACGAGGCACTACTTGCCCTTCTTCACGCCGTACTGCGAGCGCGCCTTCTTGCGGTTCGCGACGCCCGAGGCGTCGAGCGTCCCGCGCACGACCTTGTAGCGCACGCCCGGCAGGTCCTTGACGCGGCCGCCGCGCACGAGCACGACGGAGTGCTCCTGCAGGTTGTGCCCCTCGCCCGGGATGTAGGCGGTGACCTCGATCGAGCCGGTGATCCGCACGCGGGCCACCTTGCGCAGCGCCGAGTTCGGCTTCTTGGGCGTGGTCGTGTACACGCGCGTGCACACGCCGCGCCGCTGCGGGGCGGCGGTCTTCTTCTTGCGACCCTTGCCCGACTTGAGGCCCGGCGTGGCCATCTTCTTGGGCTTGGGAGTACGACCCTTGCGGATCAACTGACTCGTCGTCGGCATGCGGCGCGGGATGGTAGCAGCGGCGGGCCTCTCCCCTCGGCCGCCCGGCGACGAACGTCGCTCGGTTACTCGCGCGCGCGCGAGGGACGGCGCCTGCGGTCCTGTACGTCCGTACCATGCCGCCGATGGCGATCCTGCCGGACCCCGCCCGCCTGCTGGCCGCGCTCGACCCGCTCGTGGGCCTTCCGCGGCAGCTGGACCGTCTCATCGCGAGCATCGACGCCATGCTGGCGGAGGTCTCGCGCATGCGCGAGGGGGTCGACCGCCTGCAGGACGGCGTGGGCGCGCTGAAGGAGGACTTCAGCGCCGTGCGGTCCGACGTGGCCGCGATGGGCGGCGACGTCAAGGGGATGCGCAAGGGCGTCGACGACCTCGACATCCGCATCAGCTCGCTGGCGGACTCGATGGACGACCTGCGCGGCGACCTCGCCCGCCTGCCGTTCATCCGCCGGCGTCCGCCCGCAGCCTAGGCCGCGGCGGCCAGCGCGTCGGCCGGCGTCACGCCGTCCACGCCCTGGCCCTCGGCGACCGGCACGGACGTGACCTGGCCGGCGCACACGTTGAGGCCCTGCGCGAAGCCGGGGTCGGCCAGCAGCGCCGCGCGCCACCCCTCGTCGGCCAGCCGCAGGACGTAGGGCATCGTCGCGTTCGTCAGCGCCCAGGTGGAGGTGATCGGCACCGCACCGGGCATGTTCGTCACGCAGTAGTGCGTGATGCCGTCGACCTCGTAGGTCGGATCGGAGTGCGTCGTGGGCCGCGAGGTCTCGAAGCAGCCACCCTGGTCGATCGACACGTCCACCAGGACGGCGTTGCGCTTCATCAGGCCGAGCTGGGCGCGGCTGACGACATGGGGCGCCCGGGCGCCGTGCACGAGGACCGCGCCGATGACGAGATCCATCTCGGGCAGGCGCTGCTCGACCTCGAGCGTCGACGCGAAGCACGTGGAGCAGCGGCCGTTGAGCAGGACCCCGAGGTCGCGCAGCCGGTCGATCGAGCGGTCCAGGACGTAGACCTCGGCGCCCATGCCGATGGCGACGTCCGCGGCGTTCATCCCGACGACGCCGCCACCGATGACCATGACCTTGCCCGCCGCGACCCCCGGCACGCCGCCGAGCAGCAGGCCGCGGCCGCCGAGCGGCTTCTCGAGCATGAAGGCGCCGGCCTGCGTGGCGATCTTGCCCGCCACCTCGCTCATCGGCGCCAGCAGCGGCAGGCGGCCCTCGGCGTCCTCGACGGTCTCGTAGGCGATGCACGTCGCGCCGCTGGCGGCCAGGCCCCGCGTGAGCTCCGGGTCGGGCGCCAGGTGCAGGTACGTGAAGAGCACGTGGCGCGGCTCGAGCAGGGCGACCTCGGACGGCTGGGGCTCCTTGACCTTGACGATCAGGTCCGCCTGCGCGAAGACCTCGGGCGGCCCCGGCGCGAGGCGGGCACCCTGCGCGACGTAGTCGGCGTCGGCGATCGCCGACCCCTCCCCCGCGCCCTCCTGGACCACCACCTCGTGGCCGTGCTCGATCAGCTCGCGCACACCGGACGGCGTGAGCGCGACCCGGTACTCGTCGGCCTTGATCTCGGTCGGGACGCCAACCCTCATGCGCGACAGCCCATCCGGTCGGACGCCGCCTGCAGCGCCGGCCGCAGGGCGGCCTCCATCTCGGCGAACTCGTCGGGCCCGGCGATGAGCGGCGGCGCGAGCTGCACGACGGGGTCGCCGCGGTCGTCGGTGCGGCAGATGAGGCCGCGGTCGAAGAGGTCCGGACCGAGGACCCGACGGACGAGCTCGGTCGACTCCGCCCGGGTGAACCGTGCCTTGGTCGCCTGGTCGCGCACCAACTCGAGCGCCTGGAAGTACCCGGCCCCGCGGACGTCGCCGACGATCGGGATGTCGCGCAGCGACTCGAGCATCGCCCGCAGGGCGGGCTCGTGGCGGCGGACGTGGTCCAGCAGCCCCTCGCGCTCGAACACGGCGATGTTGGCCAGCGCCACGGCGGCGGCGACCGGGTGCCCGCCGAAGGTCAGGCCGTGCATGAACGAGGTCTCGTCCTGCAGGAACGGGGCGAACACCCGGTCGCTGGCGATGACGGCGCCCATGGGCGCGTAGGCCGAGGTCAGCCCTTTGGCGGTCGTGACGATGTCGGGCGTGTAGCCGTAGCGCTGGGCCCCGAACCACTCGCCGAGGCGACCCCAGGAGCAGATGACCTCGTCGGAGATGAGCAGGACGCCGTGGGCGTCGCAGATCTCGCGCACCCGCTGCCAGTAGCCGTCGGGCGCCACGAAGCACCCGCCCGCGTTCTGCACGGGCTCGAGGATCACGGCGCTGACCGTCTCGGGCCCCTCGAAGACGATGCGCTCCTCGATCGCCTCCGCGAGGTTCTCGGGCGCCACGCCCGGAGCCAGCCGGTAGAGGTTCGTGTTGGCGACGTGGCAGCCGCCGGCCGGCAGCGGCTCGAACGGGGCGCGCAGCGCGGGGATCCCGGTCGCCGTCAGGCACCCGAGCGTGACGCCGTGGTAGGCGGTGCGCCGGGCGATCACCTTGTACCGGCCGGCCTCCCCGCGCAGCTTGTGGAACTGCCGGGCGAGCTTGAGCGCCGAGTCGACCGCCTCGCTGCCGCCGCTGGTGAAGAAGACGCGGTCGAGATCGCGTGGCGCCAGCGAGGCCACCTTGGCGGCCAGCTCGATCGCTCG
>DASPKC010000451.1:0-8412 GCA_035628295.1 Baekduia sp. | reverse complement strand
CGGCCACCACGCGACGCACCTCGCCGGCGTCCGGGGCGCTCGCGCCGGCCATGGTGTCCTGCCCGAGCCCGTCGGCCGGGCCGCCGACGTCCTCCACGCGGAACAGGACGACGGTGATGTTGTCGCGGCCGCCGGCGGCGTTGGCCGCCTCGATCAGCTCGCGGCCCGCCGCCTGCAGCGAGGGCGCGCGCTGCAGGATCTCGGCCATCCGGTCGTCGGAGACCATCCCGGTCAGGCCGTCCGAGCACAGCAGGAAGACGTCGCCGTCGCGGGCCGGGAGCGTGTGGTGGTCGACGAGGACGTCGCCCTCCGGACCCAGCGCCCGCGTGATGATCGAGCGCTGCGGGTGCTCCTCGGCCTCGGCCGGCGACAGCTGGCCGCGCCGCACGAGCTCGCCGACCAGCGAGTGGTCGTCGGTGCGCTGCTCGAGCCGCCCGTCGCGCAGGCAGTACAGGCGGCTGTCGCCGACGTGCGCCACCGCGACCTCCGACGTGTCGAGGTAGGCGGCCGTCAGCGTCGTGCCCATGCCGGCCCGCGCCTCGTCACGGCTGGCCAGCTCGTGGATGCGCGCGTTGGCCTCGGACACCAGGCGCGCGAGGCGCTCCTCCACCGAGCCCGGGCCGTCCGGCAGCCCGCGCGCGAACACCTCGACGGCCGTGCGCGATGCGACCTCGCCGGCCTGCGCCCCGCCCATGCCGTCGGCGACGACGAACAGTGGCGAGGAGGCGAAGAACGAGTCCTCGTTGTCCCGGCGCTGACGGCCGGTGTCGGTCAGCTGGGCATGTTCGGCGACGCGCAGCACGGGCAGGTCAGCGGTCCAGGTACGTGAACTCGGAGTCGCCGATGCGCACGCGGTCCCCGGGGTGCAGGGGCTGCGGTCCGCTCAGGAGCTCCTCGTTGAGATAGGTGCCGTTCGTCGATCCCAGGTCCTCGATGATGACGATCGGGCCCTGCCGGACGAGTCTCGCGTGCTGCGAGGAGGCGAACGGGTCCTCCAGGCGGATCTCCGCCCGCTCGCCGCGGCCCATCACCGCGCCCTCGCCGATCTCGTACTCCATGCCCGAGCTGTGGCCCGGCGCGCGCTCGACCACGAGCCGCGGATCGAGGTCCTCGCCGCGCGCCAGGCTCGCGGCGGAGTGCAGGCCGGTCGCCTCCGGCGCGATCGGCTCGTGCGCCAGGCCGCCGCCGATCGCGCGCGGCTCGTTGACCCGCCGCAGGTCGCGCAGCGCGCTGCGCGAGACCCACAGCAGGAACAGGTAGAGGACCGCGAGGAAGCCGAACTTCAGGGCGACGGCGACGGGATCGAGCATCGGCTCCCCTAGTCCATCTCGAAGCGGATCTCGGCGGTGCCGAGCTCCAGTCGGTCGCCGGGCTCCAGCGGGTGCGGCCCCTGCACGGGCCGCCCGTTGACGCGCACGCCGTTGGTCGATCCGAGATCTTCCACGAGCCATCCCTGCCCGGTCGGGCGGATCTCAGCATGGCGGCGCGAGACGTTCGAGTCGTCGAGCACCACGTCGCACTCGCGGCTGCGCCCCACGACGGCGCCGCCCGGGGCGATGATGAACCGCTTCCCGCCGGCCACCAGCAGCGCGCGGCGGCGCGGCTCGACGCGCACCTCGCTGAGGGCCTCCTGGTGGCGGCTGGAGACGCTGTAGACCATGGTCCTCCCGGCGTCGGCCTGCTGCACGCTCTCGCCCTGCGGGCGCACCGTGCGCGCCTGGATGCCGAACTCGCCCAGGCCGAGCTGCTCGTCGGTCTCGAAGGTGATGTGCGGGCGCGACACGAGCGCGAGGCGCTCGCGGCGGGCGTGCTCGAGCAGGTACGCCGAGAGCTCGTCGACCACTTCGTGCTCGACCCCGACGTAGCGCTCGCGGTCCTGCGGCGACAGCCAGACGACGTACTCGTTGGGCACGTAGGTGCGGGAGACCGAGACCGTCTTGTGCTCCTCCATCTCCTTGGCCAGCTTGCGCGCCAGCTCGACGGGCCGGACCTCGGACTTGAACACCCGTCCGAAGGTGCCTTCGACGAGGCTCGCGATCTTGGATTCGAGGTTCCTCAGGACGCTCATGCTTCCCCCCACGACCCCGGCTGACGCGGTGCCGCGGGGAAGGCGGTGAGAGGGCGCATGCTACCCGCGGGGCCGGGACGCAAGCCGCCGCACCGCCAGGGAGGCCGCGGCGCAGGCCGCGGCCCCAGCGGCCAGGCCGTCCGGCGGGCGCAGCACGAGGGCGTCGGCGAGGGCGTGCGTCGCGCCCGCCAGCGCCGCCGCCCAGGCCACCGCGGCCACGACGTCGAGCGCGAGCCGGCGGCCGCGGATCAGCACCGGCGCGACCGCTGCGGCGAGGCCCCAGACGACGGCGAGGACCAGGACGCCGCTGGACAGCGCCCACCACACGACGTCCGGCGCGGGGCCGCCCGGCGCACCGCCCCCGAGCAGCAGCGGGTCGGTCACCAGGGCCTCCGCCAACAGCAGGGCCCAGGCGCCGAGCGCGCCGACCGCGGCGCGCTGGCCGGCCCGGGGCGCCGCGGCGGCCAGCGCGGGGAACGCGCCCGCGACGCCCGCCAGGCCGAGGACCGGCGCCGCCGCGGGCAGCGACCACAGCGAGGCGGGGGCGTGGCGCAGGACGACCGCGACGGGGATCGCGGCGGCGGCGAGCAGGCCGCCCGCGACCGGCGCGTCGGCCAGCAGCCACCAGCACAGCACCGTGACGGTCAGCAGCCAGCCCACGCGCGGCAGCAGCAGCGCCAGGACGGCCGCCGCCGCCAGCACCTGCCAGGCCGGCACGGGCGGTGAAGGGCCGGCGGCCAGCACGCCGCCGGCCAGCGCCACCGTCCCGGCGGTGGCCAGCGCGCGGTCCGGGAGCGGGGTGCGCAGCGGCGGGTGGACGGGCGCGATCGGCTCCAGCGGCGAGCCCTCGATCGTCCCCGGCTCGTCGCCGACGTCGGTGCGGGCGGCGCTGAGCGCGGCCCGCAGCCGCTTGAGCGTGCCGCGCTCCTCGGGCCGGGGGCGCACGGCGGCGTCGATCGCGTCGCAGAGGTCCAGCGGCAGGTCACGGCGCAGGCGGCCCAGCGGCGGCAGGCGACGGCCGATGCGCCGCACGGTCGCGGTGGCGCCGCGGGCGCGCACCGGGTTGACCCCCGCCAGCGCCTCGTACAGGCACAGCCCGAGCGCGTAGAGATCGGCCTCCGGGCCCACGCCCCGGCCCTCGGCCTGCTCGGGCGCCATGTACGCGAGCGTCCCCACCACGTCGCCGGTGCGCGTCAGGGCGTCGTCGCCCTGCAGGCGCGCGATGCCGAAGTCGGTGAGCTTCGCGGAGAACGTGGTTTCGCCCGTCCGTCCTCGCAAGCTCGGACCTCCGTACGACGGATCAGGCAACAGGACGTTGGCGGGCTTGACGTCGCGGTGCACGACGCCCCGCTGGTGGGCGTGGGCGAGCGCGTCGCAGAGCGTGATGCCGATCTGGAGGACGTCGCGATCGCTGAGCTCGCCGTCGTGCGCGCGGTCGGCGAGCGTGCGGCCCTCCACCAGCTCGGAGACGAGGTACACCGCGTCCTCGTCGGCGCCCGTCTCGTACAGCGCGACGATGCCCGGGTGGCTGAGCCGCGCCGCGGCCAGCCCCTCGCGGCGCGCGCGCTCGGCGACGTCGGGATCCCCGGTCGGGATGCGCTTGACGGCGACGGGGCGGTCGAGCTTGAGGTCCTGCGCGCGCCAGACCACGCCGAAGCCGCCGCCGCCCAGGCGGTGCTGCAGCTCGTAGCGGCCGAGCACGATCCGCGCCGACGACGGAGCGGACGTCACGTCCATGCCGACGTCACGGCACCCTCTTCGCGCGCGCGAGCTTGCGCCCTGCGCCCGTTTGCAGGGAAACGCCTGCTGGCACGGAACTTGCAGACGGGCTGCCGACCCCTCGGCGGCCATACTGGAGCTCCAGCGTGTCCTTCTTCGACGACGGCGATCCGCCCACCCGCCAGAGCCCGCGCCCGGCCCGGCCCCGCCGCCCGGCGCCCGGGCCCCGTGGCCACGCCGCGGCCGGCGCGCCGGACCCGCACACCGCGCGGGTGCGCCAGATGGTCGCGCTCGGCGTCGCGGCGCTGCTGCTGATCCTGATGGTCGTCGGCATCAACGGCTGCCTGGACAGCCGCAAGGAGCGCGCGCTCAAGGACTACAACCGCGAGGTCGCCGCGATCGTCGAGAGCTCCGGGCAGGTGGCCCAGCAGTTCTTCGATGCGCTCAACGGCGGCGCCTCGGGCGACGACCTGCAGGTCACCGTCAACCAGATCCGGCTGCTGGCCGAGGAGGACGCCCAGCGCGCCGACGACCTCGACCCGCCCGACGAGATGAGCGGGGCCCAGCGCCACCTCGAGCTCGTGATGAACCTCCGCGAGGGGGCCATCACGGAGGTCGCGGGCCTGATCCCCGATGTCGGGTCCGACACGCCGGCCACGGCGGACCGGGCCGTACGGCGCGTGGCCGGGGAGATGCAGGCGCTGCTGGCCAGCGACGTCGTCTACTCCCAGCGCGTCCAGCCGCTGATCGCCCAGGAGCTGTCCGACCAGGACATCGGCGGCCAGAACATCCCCTCGTCGAAGTTCCTGCAGTCGCTGGCCTGGCTGGAGCCCGACACGGTCGCCGACCGCCTGGGCGCCGAGGCGGCCGACACGTCCGACGAGAACAAGACCGCCTCGCCCGGCACCCACGGGCACGGGCTGACGAGCGTCTCGATCGGGCAGAGCGCCCTGCAGCCCGGCGAGGTGACCAACCGCATCCCCGCGGGCTCGAACGTCACCTTCGAGGTCGCGTTCCAGAACCAGGGCGAGAACGACGAGCAGGACGTGACCGTGACGGTCACCGTGCGGGGCTCGGGCAAGCCCATAGTCCGGCGCAAGCGCGTCGACGTGACGCGCGCGGGCCAGCCGGCCACCGCCTCGATCGCCCTCGGCACCGCCCCGCCCATCGGCCAGCCCGTGACGATCGACGTGGTCGTGGGCAAGGTTGCGGGCGAGAAGACGACCGACAACAACCGCCAGAGCTACACGGCGTTGTTCACCCGGGGCTAGGCGCCCTCCGCCCGGCCACCTGGGTACCGTCCCGGCTCGTGGACGACCTCAGCTCCACCACGGGGATCGTCGCGCTGGGCGCCGCTGCGCTCGCGCTCGCGGCGCTGGTCGTGGCCGTCGTGGCGGTCGTGCGCCTGCGCCGGCTGCGAGCCGACCAGCGGGCGGTGCTCGGGCCGCACGGCGCCCAGGACCTCGTGACCCACGCCGCGACGCTGACGCGCGAGTTCGAGGCGCTGCACGCCTACGTCGGCGACATCGCCCAGCGCCTCGACGGCCGCCTCGGCACCGCGGAGGCGCGTCTGGACGGCGCGATCGCCTACCGCGGTCTCGTGCGCTACGACGCCTACAACGAGATGTCGGGCCGGCAGTCGTGCTCCATCGCGCTGCTGGACGCGTCGCAGTCCGGCATCGTCCTCAGCTCGATCCACCACCGTGACCAGGCGCGGCTGTACGCCAAGCACGTGGTGGACGGCAAGGGCGAGCTCGAGCTGTCGCCGGAGGAGCAGGAGGCGCTGCGGCTGGCGCTGGCCGGCGAGCCGCCGCCGGGGCCCGACACGCACCCATGAGCGGCGCGCGCTGGGCGTACCTGGGCCCGCCGGGGACCAACTGCGAGGCGGCGCTGCTGCGCTTCGACGGCGCCGGCCCCGACACCGAGGGCGCGCCGTTTCGCACCGAGCGCGAGGCGATCCTCGCCCTCGAGCACGGCGACGTCGACCGGGCGGTCGTGCCGATCGAGAACGCGCTGGAGGGCGCCGTCACCGGGACGCTCGACGCGCTGGCCCTCGACGCGCCGGGCGTCCGGATCCTCGCCGAGCTGGTGCTGCCGATCGAGCACTGCCTGGTCGCCGCGCCCGGCACGCAGCTCTCCGACGTGCGCTGCGTGGTCTCGCACCCGCAGGCGCTCGCGCAGTGCCGCCGGTTCCTGGCGCAGGAGCTGCCCGGCGCGACGGAGGAGGCCGCGACGTCCACCGCCCAGGCCGCCCGGTTGGTACTCGACACGCCCGGCCGCGCGGCGATCGCCAACGCCCGCGCCGCCGAGCTCTACGGCGCCGAGATCCTGCGCCGCGGGATCGAGGACGAGCACGGCAACGTCACGCGCTTCGTGCTGCTCGGGCTACACGGCGCCCAGGCGACGCAGGCCACGGCGGCCGGCGCCGGCGCCCACCGGACGACCGTCGTGTTCTGGGGCAGCGGGGACGAGGCCCCGGGGTGGCTGGTGCGCTGCCTGGGCGAGTTCGCCTTCCGCGGCGTCAACCTCTCGAAGATCGAGTCACGGCCGCGCAAGGTCGGCCTCGGCCACTACCTCTTCATCGTCGACTGCGCCGGGCGGGCCGACGACGAGCCGGTGGCGGACGCGCTGCGGGGGCTCGCCGCGCACTGCCAGGAGGTGCGGGTCCTGGGCTCGTACCCCGCTGCCGCAGCGGGTCGCTGAACCGCGCTGAGGGGGCCGGGGCCCCTGCTATCGTGCGCGCCGAAGCGGCTTATGGCGACCATCCCAGGACACCCAGTGTCGTCCGCGCCGGAGATCGAGCACCGGCGGCGCGGGCGTGACGGTGGCCGGGTGCTGGTGCTCAACGCGACGTACGAGCCGATCAACGTCTGCACCGTCCGCCGGGCCGTCGTCCTGCTGCTGAAGTCCAAGGCGGAGGTCGTCGAGCACGCGGCGTGGGAGCTGCGCTCCGAGCGCGCCTCGATGTCCAAGCCGATGGTCATCCGCCTGGTGGCCTACGTCCACGTCCCGCGCGACACGCACAAGCGCAAGATCACGCGGCGGGCCGTCTTCGCCCGCGACGACTGGTCGTGCCAGTACTGCGGCTCGCGCGCCAACCTCACCGTCGACCACGTCATCCCGCGCTCCAAGGGCGGGCCGTCGACGTGGGACAACATCGTCGCGGCCTGCGCGCCGTGCAACCGCCGCAAGGGCGACCACCTGCCCGAGCGGGCCGGCATGCACCCACGGCGCAC
This sequence comes from Baekduia sp., assembly GCA_035628295.1. Classification (GTDB taxonomy): domain Bacteria; phylum Actinomycetota; class Thermoleophilia; order Solirubrobacterales; family Solirubrobacteraceae; genus Baekduia. The sequence goes on along the minus strand of DASPKC010000451.1, from coordinate 1,389 downwards.
GCCGACGACGCCCCAGCCCCACGTGTTCATCCACGTGGCCGCGCCGCGCATCCCGCCGGCGTGGCGGGCGTGGCTGCCGGACGCCGCCTGACCGGGCCGCCCGCCGGCACAGCGTCGTCGCGTGGCGTCGTTCCTCGGCATCCCGGGGTGAACGCGCCACTCGATGCGGGCGCGGCGCAACGCGAAGAGGGCGCCCCGTGGGGCGCCCTCTTCTGAGACGGCACTGGACTTGAAGGCCTACGCACGATGCACTGCTGCCGGGAGGACCAGATCCGGCCGTCGTACGCAGGGGTGGCCCGGGTTGGATTCGCTAGAGCGGATCCAGCTAGCCGATCTAGTGACCGGCCACCTCCAGGGTCCCGCAAGAACTGTCACTACTGATACGGACCACCTCCTTTCTCTGGTGGCCGCAATGTAGCACCCGTCCGGACGGAACTCGACGGTTTGCTTTCACTCGCCGGTCTGATCCGGGACGTCGGGGTCGCCGGGCTCGGAGACGTCGCCCTCCTCCGGCACCACCATGTCCGCGATCTCCTCCGGGATGACCCCCACGCCGGGCTGCTCGTCGGCCACGGCCTCGGCGGCCGCCGGCGAATCGGACTCCATGATCAGCGCCACCGCGCTGACGCAGTCGTCGTCGCGCACGTTCATCACCCGGACGCCGGTTGCCGCGCGGCCCTGCTGCGAGATCCCGCGCACGCCCGTCCGCTGGACCATCCCGTTCTGGGAGATGAACACCAGCTCGTGGTGCGGGCGCACGACCAGCGCGCCGGCCAGGCCGCCCTTGGCCTCGGTGAGCTTGATCGTCAGCACGCCCTTGGCCCCACGCGACGTCTTGCGGTACTGGTCGACGCCGGTGCGCTTGCCGTAGCCGTTCTCCGTGACGACGAGGAGGTCCATCTCGTCGCGCGCGACGTCCATGGCGATGACCTCGCCGTCGCCCACATCCATGCCGCGCACGCCGCCGGTGTCGCGGCCCATGGCGCGCGCGTCGTCCTCGCGGAAGCGCACGGCGAGGCCGGCGCGGGAGACCATGATGATCTCGTTGCCGGCGTCGACCTTGCGCACGGCCACCAGCTCGTCGTCGTCGCCGATCTTGATGGCGATGATGCCGTCGGCCTTGATCGGCGTGTTGTAGCGCTGGAACTCCGTCTTCTTGATCACGCCCTTGCGCGTCGCGAAGACCAGGAACTCCGACTCGGCGTAGTCGCGGGTCGAGAGCACCGACTGGATGCGCTCGTTCTCGCGCAGCGGCAGGAAGTTCACCAGCGCGCGGCCCTTCGCCGTGCGCTGCGCCTCCGGCAGCTCGTAGACCTTCGAGCGGTACACCTTGCCGCGGTTGGAAAAGAACAGCAGGAAGTCGTGCGACGAGCACACGAAGAGGTGCTC
>DASPKC010000450.1:0-19161 GCA_035628295.1 Baekduia sp. | reverse complement strand
GGGGCGGAGCCCGACTACGAGCACGAGGCGTTCGACGACGGCTGGGAGCTCGAGCTCGGGAGCGTCAGGGTGCGCGCGCTGCACACGCCGGGCCACCGGCCCGAGCACACGGCGTTCGCGCTGATCGACACGCGCCGGGGCGACGAGCCCTGGGCCGTGCTGACCGGAGACACGCTCTTCGTCGGCGACGTGGCCCGCCCCGACCTGGCGATCGAGAAGGCCGACGGCGCGCGCGGCATCTTCCGCTCGCTGCACGAGCAGCTTCTCTGCCTCGACGACGACGTCGAGGTCTGGCCCGGCCACCTGGGCGGCTCGATGTGCGGCGGCCCCGGGATGGACATGAAGGTCTCGTCCACGATCGGGTTCGAGAAGCGCCACAACCCGACGCTGGCGATCACCGACGAGGACGAGTTCGTGGAGCAGGCTCTGGCCAAGCTCGGACCCCAGCCGCCGAACTTCCAGGCGATCGTGGCGCTCAACCGCGGCCCGCTGCTCACCGACGGGGTGGAGCTGCTGCCGCTGGCCCCGCGCCAGGTCGACCAGGCGCGCGCCGACGAGGCGCTGATCGTCGACGTGCGCACCGACCTGCAGTTCGACGAGGCGCACATCCCGGGCGCCGTGTGCATCCCCCGCCACATCGCCGGCTTCGGCTCGAAGCTGGCGTGGCTCGCCGACCGCGAGCAGCCGATCGTGTTCGTCGGCCGCGACGACGACGACGCGCGCGAGGCGGGCAGGCTGGCCGTCGCCGTGGGCATGCGCCGCTTCGGCGGCTTCCTGCATGGCGGCATGACGTCCTGGCGCCAGGAGCGCCGGCCGGTGCAGCGCATCGAGCGCCTCGAGATCGACGAGCTCGCGCGCCGGCGCGACCAGGACGGCGACCTGCAGATCCTCGACGTGCGCAGCCAGGGTGAGTGGGACGAGGGCCACATCCCGGGCTCCGTGCACGCCGTCTACCACGACATCCACGACGTGCCCGAGGGGATCGACCGGCGGCGCCCGGTGGCCGTCCTGTGCGGCTCGGGCCAGCGGGCGGCGGTCGCCGCGAGCCTCGTCCAGCGCTTCGGCGCCGGCGACGTCCTGCACGTCGTCGACGGCGGCGTGCCGAAGTGGGGGCGCGAGGGCCACCCCCTGGAGCAGGGCCGGGCGGTCGCAGCGACGTGACGCGCCTGGGGTTCGTCCTCGACCAGCGCTCCTGCATCGGCTGCCACGCCTGCACCGTGGCGTGCAAGCAGGAGCACGGGGTGGAGCTCGGCGTCTTCCGCACCTGGGTGAAGTACGTCGAGACGGGGACGTTCCCGGACGTGCGCCGCAACTTCGCGGTGCTGCGCTGCAACCACTGCGACGGCGCGCCGTGCGTGCAGATCTGCCCGACCAAGGCGCTGCACAAGCGGCCCGACGGGGTGGTCGACTTCGACAAGGACCGCTGCATCGGGTGCAAGGCGTGCCTGAACGCCTGCCCGTACGACGCGCTGTACATGGACCCGCGCACGGAGACGGCGGCCAAGTGCAACTTCTGCGCGCACCGGCTCGACCAGGGGCTGCGCCCGTCGTGCGAGGTGGTGTGCCCCACCCAGGCGATCGTCTCGGGCGACCTCGACGACCCGGACTCGGAGGTCTCGCGCCTGGTCGACACGGTGCCCTCGCAGGTGCGCTCGCCCGAGCAGGGCACCGGACCCAACGTCTTCTACCTCGGGGCGCACGAGGCGACGCTCAACCCGCTGGCCATCGGCGAGGGCCGCGAGTACCTCTCGCAGATCCCGCCCTCGCAGCGCGAGAAGCTGGGCCCGCTCGACGGCCACGCCACGGTGGTCTCCGACATCGCGCACCCGGCGCCGTGGGGGTGGAAGGTGTCGAGCTACTTCCTGTCCAAGGGCGTGGCGGCCGGCGCGATGATGCTCGCTGTCCTGCTGCTCGTCGTGGGCGCGGGGGGCTCGGACCTGGCCGACGTCGTCCCCGGCCTGCTGGCGCTCGGCGGCATCGCGGTGACCGGCGTCTTCCTGGTCTGGGACCTCAAGCGCCCCGAGCGCTTCTACTACCTGTTCCTCAAGCCGCAGCCCCGGTCGTGGCTGGCCCTCGGCGCCCAGGTCATCAACCTCGCCGCGCTCGTCGCCGCGGCGTTCCTCGTGGCGGCGCTGCTCGACGAGGACGGCGTCCGCGACGCGCTGCGCTGGGCGATGGTGCCGGCGGGCGCAGCACTCGCGGGCTACACCGCGCTGCTGTTCAACCAGTGCGAGGGGCGCGACCTCTGGCAGAGCCCGCTGCTGCTGCCGCACACGATCGTCAACGCGCTGCTGGCGGGCGCGGGCGCCCTGGCCGTGGCGGCGGCGTTCCTGGACGCGCCGGCCGACGCCGAGGACGCGCTGGGCTGGGCGCTCGGGCTGTCGGCCGTCACCGGGGGGCTGCTGGCACTGCTGGACGCCTACGGCCGCCACCCGACCGCGCAGGCCGCGCGCGCTGCGAAGAACCTGCGCCGCGACCTGCATGCGGCGCGCTTCCGGGCCGGCATCGCCCTGGGCGCGGCCGTCCCGGCGGTCGCGGCGGCGGCGTACCTGGCGGGCGCCCCGGGCGGCGTGCTGGCGGCCGGCGGGGCGATCGCCCTGGTCGGGCTGTGGCTGTACGAGGACGCCTGGGTGCGGGCCGGGCAGAGCGTCCCGCTGAGCTGAGAGGGGAGAGCATGGGCGGCATCCTGCGCAAGGGGGCACGGCGCCCCACCGGCTACGGGCCCACCGACGAGCGCTACGAGTCCTACCCGCCGCACGGCCGGTGGGACGAGTGGAAGGGCCTGGACGCCCAGGCCTGGCCGCGGCGCGTGGAGCGCGAGTACATGCTCGTGCCGACCGTCTGCTTCAACTGCGAGTCGGCGTGCGGCCTGACGGCGTACGTGGACAAGGAGACCTTCGAGATCCACAAGCTCGAGGGCAACCCCCACCACCCGGGCTCGCGCGGGCGCAACTGCGCGAAGGGCCCGGCGACGATCAACCAGGTCAAGGACCCCGAGCGCATCCTGCACCCGCTGCGGCGCAAGGGCCCGCGCGGCGGCGGCGGCTGGGAGCGCGTCAGCTGGGACCACGTGCTCGACACGTTCGCCGAGCGGCTGCACGAGGCGTTCTCGGCGGGCCGCCCCAACGACGTCATGTACTTCGTGGGGCGCCCCGGGGAGGACGGGTTCGCCGACCGCTTCCTGGAGACCTGGAATTGCGACGGCCACAACTCGCACACCAACGTGTGCTCGTCAGGCGGGCGGGCGGGCTTCGGCTTCTGGTCGGGCACCGACCGCCCGTCGCCCGACTACGCCAACACGCAGTTCGCCCTGCTGGTGAGCTCGCACCTGGAGGCCGGCCACTACTTCAACCCGCACGCCCAGCGGATCATGGAGGGCAAGCACCGCGGGGCCAAGATCGCGGTGATGGACCCGCGGCTGTCCAACACCGCCTCGATGGCGGACTACTGGCTGCCGACCTGGCCGGGGACCGAGGGCGCGGCGCTGCTGGCGATCGCCAAGGTCCTGCTCGACGAGGAGCTCTACGACAAGGACTTCGTCCGCCGGTGGGTCAACTGGCGGACCTACCTGCAGCACGCCGACCCCGCCGCGGAGCCGACGTTCGCGAACTTCATCGCGGCGCTGCGCGCCGAGCACGAGCGCTACACGCCGCGCTACGCCGAGCAGGAGACGGGCGTGCCGGCCCAGACGATCGTGCAGGTGGCGCGTGAGATCGCCGAGGCGTCGCCGGCGTTCACCTCGCACATCTGGCGCGCGGCCGCCGCGGGCAACCTGCACGGCTGGCTCATCACCCGCGCGGTGATGCTGCTCAACGTCCTGACCGGGTCGGTGGGCGCGGTCGGCGGCACGTCGCCCAACGCGTGGAACAAGTTCATCCCGGAGCCCTGGCGCAAGCCCAGGGCCAACACCGAGTGGAACGAGCGCAACTGGCCGCGCGAGTACCCGCTCGCCCACAACGAGATGAGCATCCTCTACCCGCACCTCCTGCACGACGGGCGCTTCACCCAGCCTGTCCTGCTCACGCGGGTGCTCAATCCGATCTGGACGTATCCCGACGGCTACTCGTGGATGCGCGCGCTGCGCGACGAGGACAAGGTCGGCCTGCACGGGGCGCTGACGCCGACGTGGTCGGAGACCGCCTGGTGGTCGGACTACGTGCTGCCGATGGGCCACGGCCCCGAGCGCCACGACACCCACTCGTACGAGACCCACGCGGGACGCTGGCTGGGCTTCCGCCAGCCCGTGCAGCGCGTGGCGATGGAGCGCCTCGGCCGGCCCGTCGAGCACACCTACGAGGCCAACCCCGGCGAGGTGTGGGAGGAGGGCGAGTTCTGGATCGAGCTGTCGTGGCGCGCCGACCCCGACGGCACGCTCGGCATCCGCCAGTACTACGAGTCGCCGTACCGGCCGGGCGAGAAGATCCGCCTGGAGGAGTACTACCGGTGGATGTTCGAGCACTCGGTGCCCGGGCTGCCGGAGAAGGCGCAGGCCGAGGGCCTGACGCCCATGGAGTACATGCGCCGCTACGGCGTGGTGGAGCTCTCGCGCGGCGACTACCTGCAGCACGAGGAGGAGGTGGCCGTCCCCGAGGGCGCGTCGGTCCAGGGCGTGGAGGAGACGGTCACGCTGCCAGAGCTCGACCCGTCGCACCTGCCGCTGACCGGGCGCAGTGACCGCGTGGCCGCGATGGTCGACGGCGTGCCGCGCCGCGGCTTCAACACGCCGTCGCGCAAGCTCGAGCTCTTCCAGCCCGACCTGGCCGACTGGGGCTGGCCGGAGCTGGCCACGCCGACCTACGCGCGCAGCCACGTGCACCACTCGCTCATCCGCCACGAGCGGGGCGAGTACGTGCTGCTGCCGACCTACCGGCTGCCGACGATGATCCACTCGCGGTCGGGCAACGCGAAGTACCTCAACGAGCTCTCGCACACCCACCCGCTGCTGGTCTGCCCCGAGGACGCCGCGCGCATCGGCGTGGCCGACGGCGACCTGGCGCGCGTCGAGACGGAGATCGGGTTCTTCGTCATCAAGGCGATGGTCACCGAGGGCATCCGCCCGGGCGTGGTGGCGGCGTCGCACCACATGGGCCGCTGGCGCCTGGCCGACGACAAGGGCATGGCGCGGTGGTCGTCGGCGCTGGTGACCATGGAGGAGGACGGCGAGCAGGTCCTCTTCCGCCAGGTCCACGGCGTGCGGCCGTGGGACTCCGAGGACCCGAGCTCCAGCCGGGTGTGGTGGAACGATGCGGGGGTGCACCAGAACATCACGTTCCCCGTGCACCCCGACCCGGTGAGCGGCATGCACTGCTGGCACCAGAAGGTGCGCGTCACGCCCGCCCGCCCCGGCGACCGCTACGCCGACATCTTCGTGGACTTCGCCCGCGCACGCGACGTGTACCGCAACTGGACGGCGCTGGCGCGGCCCGCCAGCGGGGAGCTGCGGCGGCCGATCTGGCTGTTCCGCCCGGTCAAGCCCGTGCTCTCCGCCTACGCGCTGCCGCAGGACGAGCAGACGCTGGCGGCCCGGGCCCGGATGGCGGCCGGCGACCTGCCCGATCCGCGGCGGCTGCACGAGCTGGTGGACTGGTCGCCGGAGGACGTCTGGGGGCCGCTGCCCGCTGCGCGCCAGGAGGCGGTCCGGCGCTGACCGGCGCGCGATGACCGCCGCCGTGCAGGAGGCGCCGCCCGCGCCACCGCCGCCGCCCGCGCGGCAGCGGCGCCTCTGCACGGCCGACGTGGTCGCCGGCCTGTCGGTCGCGCTGGTCCTGATCCCGCAGTCGCTGGCCTACGCCGAGCTGGCGGGGATGCCGCCCGAGCGGGGGCTCTACGCCTCGACCATCGCGCTGCTGGTCGCCGCGCCGCTGGCGTCGTCTCCGTACCTCCAGACGGGCCCGGTGGCGGTCACGGCGCTGCTGACGTTCGGGGCGCTGAGCACCCAGGCGCCGCCCGGCAGCGACGAGTACGTGGCGCTGGGGCTGCTGCTGGCGGTCGTGGTGGGCGCCGTGCGCATCGCCGTGGGCGCGCTGCGCGCGGGGGTGATCGCCTACCTGATGTCGCAGCCGATGCTCATCGGCTTCATCCCGGCCGCCGCGCTGCTGATCCTGTCGTCGCAGCTGCCCAACGCGACGGGCGCCGACGCGCCGGACGGCTCGGTGGTCGAGCGCGCCGCCTGGGCGGTGGCGCATCCCGGGTCCTGGGAGCTCGCGGCGGTGCTCATGACGCTTGCCGCCATCGCGCTCATCCTCGGCGGACGGCGCGTGCACCCGCTCTTTCCCGGGATCCTCGTGGCGGTGGTGGCCGCGACGGCGGTCAGCGAGCTCGCCGGCTACTCCGGCGTCGTCGTGGGGGAGATCCCCGTCGGCGCGCCGCCCGTCTCCGTCGACCTGCCGTTCGGGGAGCTCGGCGCGCTGCTGGTGCCGGGGGTGATCATCGCCATCGTCGGCTTCGCCGAGCCCGCGTCGATCGCGCGGCGCTTCGCCGCCGAGGACCGCGACCGCTGGGACGCCGACCGCGAGTTCGTCAGCCAGGGCGCGGCGAACGTGGCGGCCGGCCTGTCCGGCGGGTTCCCCGTCGGGGGGTCGTTCTCGCGCAGCTCGCTCAACCGCCTGGCGGGCGGGCGGTCGCGCTGGAGCGGCGCGGTCACGGGCCTGGCCGTGCTCGCGGTGCTGCCGGTGGTGTTCCTGCTCGAGCCGCTGCCCAAGGCCATGCTGGGCGCCGTGGTCATCGCGGCCGTCCTGCCGCTGCTGCGCTTGGGCGCCTTCGCCGAGCTCTGGGCGCGGTCCAAGCCGGCGTTCCTCATCGCGGCGGCGACGTTCGCCGCGACGATCGCCTTCGAGCCGCACGTCGAGCGCGGCGTGCTGGCAGGGGTGGCGCTGTCGGTGGCGGTGCACCTGTGGCGCGAGCTGCGCCTGGACCTCGCCTGCTGGCGGGACGGCAGCACGCTGCACGCGCGGCCGTCCGGCGTGCTCTGGTTCGGCGTGGCGCAGGCACTGGAGGAGCGCCTGCTCGCGGTGCTGGCCGACGAGCCGGACGTCGACCGCCTGGTCGTGCACCTCGACGCCGTCGGGCGCTTCGACATCACCGCCGCCATGGCGCTGCGCGCCGCGTTCGAGCACGCCCGCGCCGGCGGCGTCGCGCCCGAGCTCGCCGACGTCCAGGAGCGCGACCGGCGCCTGACCGTGATGGTGCAGCCGCCGGACGCGGGCGTGCCGTAGCGTCCCGGCGGCCATCGCCCCCGCCGCCGACATCTCCGGGCCGCCGCGCGTCATCCGCCTGTCGGTCACGCCCGTCAAGGGCCTGGCGCTGCACCATCCCGACAGCGTCGAGCTCGGGCCCGGCGGCGCCGCCGGCGACCGCGACTTCTTCTGCATCGACGAGCGGGGCGCGCTGCTCTCGATCACCCGCTGCGGCGGCTGGCTGGGGCTCCGCGCGCACTGGGACCCCGGGTCGGGCCGTCTGGCGCTGCACCACGAGGACGGCCGCGCGTGGGAGGACGAGGTCCGCCTCGGGACGCCGGTGGGCACCGACTTCTTCGGGCTGCGCACGGTGCCGGGGCGCGTCGTCGAAGGGCCGTGGGCCACGGTGCTCTCCGAGGCCGCGGGCCAGACGGTCCGCCTCGTGCGCGCCGACACGCCGGGCGCCGGGTCCGACGTCGAGCCCGTGACGCTGCTGGGCGACGCGTCCGTGCGCCGGCTGGCGACGCTCGCAGACGCGCCGGTGGACCGGCGCCGCTTCCGGATGCTGCTCGGCTTCGACGGCGCGCCGGCCCACGCCGAGGACGGCTGGCGCGGCCGGCGGCTGACGGTGGGCGAGGCGGTGCTGGAGATCGGCGGGCCGGTGCCGCGCTGCGCGGCGACCACCCGCCACCCCGATCGCGGCGAGCGCGACCTGCCGGTGGTGCGCCTCATCCGCCAGTACCGCGGCCTCGACGAGGAGGCGGGCGGCGTCCCGTTCGGCGTCTACGCCACCGTGGTGCAGCCCGGGCGCGTGCGGGTCGGTGACGAGCTGCGCCTGACATGACGCCCAAGGTGTCCGGGCGAGCGGCGCCGGGCACGCGGAGCCCATGCCCAACGACCGGTTCGCCGTCGTCACCGGCGCCTCGAGCGGCATCGGCCTCGAGATCGCCAAGGAGCTCGCGCAGCGAGGCCACGACCTGCTCGTCACTGCCGAGGACGCCGAGCTCGCGAGTGCCGCCGCGGAGGTCCGCGCCCTCGGCGCCGAGGTGGAGGCGCTGCGCGAGGACCTGGCGACGGCCGGGGGGGTCGAGCAGCTGGCGGCGGCCGCCGAGCGGACCGGGCGGCCGGTCGACGTGCTGGTGCTGAACGCCGGCCGCGGCGCGGGCGGCGCGTTCGTCAGCGCGCAGGGCGAGAAGCAGACCCGGCTGGAGGACGAGCTGGAGATCGTCGACCTCAACTGTCGGTCGACCGTCCACCTGGCCAAGCGGCTCCTGCCGGACATGGTCGCCCGCGGCAGCGGCCGGGTGCTGATCACCTCGTCGGTCGCCTCGACGATGCCCGGCACCTACCAGGCCGTCTACAACGCCTCGAAGTCGTTCACGCAGTCCTTCGCGCTGGCGATCCGCGAGGAGCTCAAGGACAGCGGTGTGACCGTCACGTCGCTCATGCCAGGCCCGACGGACACGGAGTTCTTCGAGCGCGCCGACATGCTCGACACGAAGGTCGGCACGAGCGACAGCAAGGACGATCCCGCGCAGGTCGCCGAGCAGGCGATCGAGGGGTTGCTGGCGGGCGACGAGCGCGTCGAGGCGGGCGGACTGACCTCCAAGCTGCAGGGTCGCGCGAGCCGGCTGCTGCCCGACGCCGTCAAGGGCAAGTTCCACGCCGGGCTGGCCGAGCCGGGGTCGGGCGACAGCTGACAGCGATGAGTTCCGGCGTCGCCGCCCGTCCCAACGGGCATGGACGACGCCACCCTGCACCTCCGGCCCGCAGAAGGCGGGGTTCCCGTACGGGAAGCGGGCGTTCCGGCGCGTACCGTGCCGGGGATGTCCGCCACGCTCGCGATCGAGACCGACGCCTTGGTCAAGACCTTCGGCGAGACCCGGGCGGTCGACGGGGTCGACCTGGCCGTGCCGCGCGGCGCCGTGTACGGCGTGCTGGGGCCCAACGGCGCGGGCAAGACGACGACCATCCGGATGCTCGCCACCCTGCTGCGCCCCGACGCGGGCCGCGCGCAGGTGCTCGGCCGCGACGTCGTGCGTGAGGCCGACGAGGTGCGTGGCCTGATCAGCCTGACCGGCCAGCTCGCGTCGGTCGACGAGGACCTGACCGGCGGCGAGAACCTCGTGCTGCTCGGCCGCCTGCTCGGGTTCAAGCGCGGGCAGGCTGCGCGCCGCGCCGACGAGCTACTCGCCGCGTTCGGCCTCACCGAGGCCGCCGGCAAGCAGGTCAAGCACTACTCGGGCGGCATGCGCCGGCGGCTGGACATCGCCGCGAGCATCGTCGTGACGCCGCAGCTGCTGTTCCTCGACGAGCCGACCACCGGGCTGGACCCCAGGTCGCGCAACGAGGTGTGGGACATCGTGCGCGCGCTCGTGGGCCAGGGGACGACGGTCCTGCTGTGCACCCAGTACCTCGAGGAGGCCGACCAGCTCGCCGAGCGCATCGCGGTCATCGACCGCGGCCGCGTCATCGCCGAGGGCACGCCGGCGCAGCTCAAGGCGTCGGTCGGCCAGAGCACGCTGCACGTCCGGCTCCTCGACCCGGCCGACCGCGGGGAGGCGCAGGAGGTCCTCACCCGCGGCCTGGAGCGCCCCGTGACCCGGGAGCACGACCCGGCGGCGCTGTCCGCGCCGGTGGAGGACGCCGAGCAGGCCGCGGAGGCGCTCGCCGCGCTCGTGGCCTCCCAGGTCGAGGTGGCCGGCTTCTCGCTCTCGCAGCCGAGCCTCGACGAGGTCTTCCTGGCCCTCACCGGCCATGCAGCAGTCGACGAGCACGAGGAGGCGGCGGCATGAGCGCCGAGATGACGGTCCCCACCCCGGTCCGCGAGGACGCGCTGCACGCGGCGCTGGCCTCCGGCGAGCGTCCGCCGCGGCCGGGCCGCGTCGCGGTGTGCCTGACCTTCGGCTGGCGCAGCATGCTCAAGATCAAGCACGTGCCCGAGCAGCTGCTCGACGTGACGATCACGCCGGTGCTGTTCCTGCTGATGTTCACGTACCTCTTCGGCGGCGCCGTCGCGGGGTCGACCGACGACTACCTGCAGTTCCTGCTGCCCGGCATGCTGGTGCAGTCGGTGCTCTTCACCTCGGTCTACTCCGGCGTGACGCTGAACACCGACATGACCAAGGGCGTCGTCGACCGGTTCCGGTCGCTGCCCGTCTGGCGGCCGGCGCCGCTGGTCGGGGCGTTGCTGGGCGACAGCGTCCGCTACCTCGTCGCGTCGACGATCGTCGTCCTGCTCGGGCTGGTCCTCGGTTTCGAGGCCGACGCCGGGGTCGCCGGCGTGGCCGCCGCGGTGCTGCTCGTGGTGGCGTTCGCCTTCGGGATGTCGTGGATCTTCACGACGCTCGGTCTGCTGCTGCGCTCCCAGAACGCGGTGATGAACGCCGGGTTCATGGGGATCTTCCCGCTGATCTTCCTCTCGAACATCTTCGTGGAGCCCTCGACGCTGCCCAGCGGGCTGGAGGCCTTCGTGGACGTCAACCCGATCTCGCACCTCGTCACCGCCGTGCGCGACCTCATGCAGGGCGACGCCGCCGCGCAGGACGTCGGGCTCGTGCTCGGCGAGGCGGCGCTGCTGACCGCGGTCTTCGCACCGCTGACCGCGCGGCTGTACCGCAGCCGCGCCTGACGTCCGAGCCGGAGGCGATCCTGGGGCCGTGACCGAGCGCAACGTGCTGGGCGGCGAGCTGGAGCCGTGCGGGACCGAGCCCCTGACCGGCTTCTACCGCGACGGCTGCTGCCGGACCGGGCCGCAGGACGTCGGCAGCCACACGATCTGCGCCGTCGTGACCGCCGAGTTCCTCGAGCACCAGCGCAGCATCGGCAACGAGCTGATCACGCCGATGCCGCAGTTCCGGTTCCCCGGCCTCGTGCCGGGGGACCGCTGGTGCGTCACCGCGCGCAACTGGCTGCGGGCCCACGAGGACGGGGCGGCGGCGTTCGTGGTCCTGGCGTCGACGCACGAGCGGGCGCTGGACCTCGTGCCGCTCGCGGCGCTGCGCGAGCACGCCGTCGACGTGCCCGCCGACGCGGGCGGCCTCGAGGCCTGAGCCCGGCGGGTCCTACACTCGCCGCCATGGCGCTGCAGCGCAGCATGGACGGGCCGGAGCGCGAGCCCGTCGGGCGGCTGTCCGGGACCCACGAGCTGCGGCGGGTCACGCGCACGCGCCCGGTCGCGACCGGGACGCTGGCGTGCCCGACGTGCGACGCGCCGGTGGCGCCCGCACGGCGCCTCTCGCCGGCCGAGGCGATCGCCTGCCCGTTCTGCGACCACGGCGGCCCGGTGCGCGACTTCCTCACGCTGGGCGACCCGACGCGGCCGGCCCATGTCGTGGTGCGCCTCGCCTGAACGTCCGCCGGTACGCTCGGCGCCATGCGGAGGGCAGGGGCCGCCGTCATCGTCGTGCTCGCCTGGCTGCTGGCCGCCGGGCAGGCCCAGGCAGAGCCGCGCATCCAGGCGCACCGCGGCGGCTCGGTCGCGTTCGGCGTGCCGGTCTTCCCGGAGAACACGATGCCGGCGTTCCGCGCCGCCGCGGCCGAGGGCTGGGTCCTCGAGCTCGACGTCACGCGCTCCGCGGACGGGATGGTCGTGCTGCACGATCCCACGCTCGACCGGACCACGGTGTGCACCGGGCCCGCGCGCACGCGCACGACGGCCCAGCTCGCCGCGTGTCCGTCGGACGTGCTCGGCAGCCCCGGCAGCGTGTCGGGCGGGCGCACCGACGAGGCCACGCGGGTCGCGCTGCCGCAGCTCGAGGAGGTCCTCGCCTTCGCGCGCGAGACCGGCGCGCGCCTGTCCGTGGAGATCAAGAACGTCCCGACCGAGGAGGACTTCGACCCCACGATGGTCCTCGCGAACCGGGTCGCCGACGCGCTCGCCGCCTCGCGCATCCCGCCGGCCCGGATCGTGGTGCAGAGCTTCTGGCCGCCGAACCTCGACGTGGTGCAGGCCCGCGCGCCGCAGCTGCGCACGGCGCTGCTGACGCTCGCCCCGCTCAACGACGCAGCGCCGCTCTACGCGGCCTCCCGCGGGTACGACTGGATCTCCCCGCAATGGCCGGTGCGCCGCGAGACCGTCGAGCTCGCCCATCGCCTCGGGCTGAAGGTCACGCCGTACACGCCTCGATCTGCCCGGCGAAGTACGCGCGGCGGCGGCGGCGGGCGTCGACGCCCTGATCACCGACGATCCGGCGATGGCGCGCGCCGTGCTGGCCGAGGGCAGCCGCCGCGGCCACGCCCCGCGCCGCCCGGCCTGCCAGGATGCGCGCCCATGGCGACAGCATGGGTCCACGTCGAGCACGACTTCAGCAAGCCCGTCGACCGGGTCTTCGCGTTCCTCAGCGAGCACGAGAACCTCGAGACGCTCTTCCCCGCGAAGATCAAGCGCCTGCGCGACGGGGAGGACGGCCAGCGCAACGGCGTCGGCTCCGCGCGGCAGCTGAAGCTCGGGCCGCTGCCGGCGTTCGAGGAGACCAACATCGAGGTCGTCCCGAACCAGAAGATCCTCTACCGGATCACCAAGGGCAGCCCGCTGAACGACCACGAGGGCGTCATGACGTTCTCCGAGCGCCCCGGCGGCGGCGCGCACCTCGACTACAGGATCCGTCTGGGGGCGGCCGTCCCGGGCCTGGCGAAGATCGTGTCCCTGGCCCTGACCCGGGACATCAAGCGCGGGCTGCCGAAGGTCGACCAGATGGCCTAGCCGCGGCGGCCGCGTTCAGGCTCAGAGCGCGGCAGGGTCCTCGAGCGCGATGTGCTCCGGCCAGTCGGGGTCGATCTCGTCCAGCGTCTGGACGACCTCGATCTCGTGGTCGTCGTCGACGTCGAAGATGCGCCCGCCCTCCGGCGTGTCCTCGCCCTCGAGGCCGGTCTCCTCGCCGAAGCGCGCGATGATCGCGGCGGCGGCGTGGGGGTCGGGCGCGTCGGTGCGGGGCTGGAGGGTGATCGTGCTGGCCATGGCGTCCGCCCTACCCGGCGGACGGCGCTCAACTCGTGGGCCGGGCTGCCGACCATGGGGCCGATGACCGAGTCCACTGTCGCCGGCCGCGCCCCGCGCCGCAAGATCGAGCCGAACAACCGCGAGCGCTCGTTCTCGCTGGACGAGCTGTTCTTCTCGACGACCGATCGCAAGGGCGTCATCCGCACCTGCAACGACGTCTTCGTGCGCGTCAGCGGCATGGAGCGCTCCGAGCTGATCGGCCACGCGCACAACGTGGTCCGCCACCCGGGGATGCCGCGCTCGGTCTTCCGCCTGTTCTGGGACGCGCTCGAGGCTCGGCGCTCCATCGCCGCGTACGTCATGAACCTGGCGGCCGACGGCTCGCACTACTGGGTGATGGCGAGCGCCGCGCCGGTGGGCGAGGGCTACGTCTCGGTCCGCCTCAAGCCGACGGCCGAGCACTTCGCGGTCGCCCGCGAGATCTACGCCGACGTGCGCGCGGTCGAGCAGCGCATCGAGGGCTCCGACCCGCGCAAGCGCAAGGAGGCCATCGCCGCCGGCGCCGAGCGCCTCAGCGAGCTGCTGGCGCAGGCCGGCTACCCCACCTACGACGACTTCATGAACGCGGCGCTGCCCGCCGAGGTGACCGGCCGCGAGGCCGCGCTGCGCGGCACCGAGCGCCGCGACCTCGCGCAGGTCCCGGCCGATGCGCCGGCGGCGCTCGCCGGCATCCTGCGGAGCTGCAGCGCCGCCACCGGCTTCCTGGACGGCATGGTGGCCAACCTCGACCGCTTCCGCCGCCTCGGGGAGGAGCTCGCCGGGCGCTCCCAGCTCGTGGCCGAGCTGGCCGGCGACATCCGGCTCTTCTCGCTCAACGCGATCGTGGCGTCCGCCCGGCTGGGCGGCGACGGGGCGCCGCTCGGCGTCGTGGCCGGCGAGCTGCGCTCCTGCTCGGACCATGCCGGGCCGGTGATCGAGGAGCTGCGCGGCGACATCGGCGAGACGGTCCGCGTCCTCGGCGACCTGGGCTTCCGCACCGCCGCCGCCCGCCTGCAGACCGAGATGGTCGCCACCTTCGTCCAGGACGTCCTGGCGGAGGGCGCCGGCGCCGACACGGTCGTGGAGGAGCTCAACGTCCTGGCGACGTGCCTGGACGAGGGCTTCGCCCGGCTGCTGCAGGCGCGCACCGCGCTCGACGAGCGCGTCGGCACCCTGTCGGGCAACGTGCGCCGCGTGGAGGGCGACCTCGGGGTGCTGCGCGCGCTGGAGATCAACGGCCGCGTCGAGGCCGCCCGCCTGGGCGACACGGCGTCCGTCGAGGCGCTCTTCCACACGATCGCCGAGCAGGTCGGCGCCGCCCGCCGCGACATGGCGGGCTTCGCCGAGGTCAGCACCCTGGCTGCCGAGCGCGATGCGCGCGCCGAGCGCCGCGCGCAGGAGCAGGTCCGGGCGCTGGCGCGCCACGCGCAGGCTGTCGCCGCCTGACGCGCGTGCGCGGCGCGCGCCCCGCACGCCCCTAGACTCGACCTGTGGCCGACGAGGGGCGGGTGCGCTGGGCGCGCAGCGGCGAGGCGAGCATCGCCTACCGCGTGCTCGGCGACGGCCCGATCGACATCGTCTTCGTCAACGGCCTCGTCTCGCACATCGAGGCGCTGCTGGAGGAGCCGGGGGTGCAGCGCTGGTTCGACCGGCTGGCGCGCGTGGGGCGCGTGATCCTGGTCGACCGCCGCGGCAGCGGCCTGTCGGACCCGCTGGACGGCCCGCTGCCGCTGGAGGAGGAGGTCTGCGACCTCGAGGCCGTCCTCGACGACGCCGGAGCCGACCGGGCGGTGGCCATGTCGTACGCCGCCGGCGGCCCGCTGGCCGTCGCGTTCGCCGCTCACCGCCCGGAGCGCGCGCTGGCGCTCGTGCTCTACGCGTCGGCGGTCGCGGCGATCCAGGACGAGGAGGCCCCGTGGGTGCTCAGCCGGGAGGAGCGCGCCGAGCTCACCGAGGCGATGGCCGCCAACTGGGGGTCGGGCAACAACCTCGAGCAGCTCGCGCCCAGCGCCGCGGACGACGAGCGCATGCGCGCGTGGCTCGGGCGCATGGAGCGGCTGTCCATGACCCCCGGCGCGCTGCGCCGCGCGATGCAGAACACCGCGACGGGGGACGTGCGCGACCTGCTGCCGGGCATCCGTGTGCCGACGCTCGTGGTGCACCGCACCGACGACGCGCTCATCGACGTGCGTCACAGCCGGCTGGCCGCCGGGCGCATTCCGGGCGCGCGGCTGGTCGAGCTGCCCGGCCACGACAGCCTGCCGATGGTCGGCGACACCGAGGCGCTGCTCGGCGAGGTGCTGGAGTTCCTCACGGGCGGCCGGGCGGGGCACGAGCCCGAGCGCGCGCTGCTGACCGTCCTCTTCACCGACGTCGTCGATGCGACCGTGCTCGCCGCGCGCCTGGGCGACTCGCGCTGGCGGGACCTGCTGGCCACCCACGACGAGGTCGTCCGCCGGGAGCTGGGCCGGTTCCACGGGGACGAGATAAAGACGATCGGCGACGCGTTCCTGGCCACGTTCGAGGGCGCGCCGTCGCGCGCGCTGCGCTGCGCGCAGTCCATCCGGGCCGCGCTGCGCGAGCTCGGCCTCGACGTCCGCGCCGGACTGCACACGGGGGAGTGCGAGGTGATCGGCGACGACGTGGGTGGCATGGCCGTCCACATCGCGGCCCGCGTCGCGGGCCTGGCCGCGCCCGGCGAGATCCTCGCCTCCGGCACGGCCTACGGGACGGTGGTCGGCGCGGGCCTGGAGTTCGAGCACCGCGGCACGCACGAGCTCAAGGGCGTCCCGGGCCACTGGCCGATCTTCGCCCTCTGCGGCTGACGCGCACCAGAGGCCAGGCCCTTCGGTGCGTCAGGTGAGCGTGGTGGGGTCCTTCCCGCGCACGCGCGCCCACGCGTAGCGGGCGATGAGGCCCAGCCAGTCGGCCACGCCGCCGTAGAGGTGGCCGGCCGGCCCGGTGACGAGCCAGGCGGCGGCGCGGGTCCGGCGCGGGAGGGCGGGGCGGTGCTGCACGGCGGTCCGCCACGCTATCTTCGTCCGCCACATGGCCGCCGCAACGCCCGTGAAGACCACCGTCACCGAGCTCCCGGAGTCGCGGGTGCGCGTCGAGGCGGAGGTGCCCGCCGAGGAGGTCACGCGGCGCATGGCCGAGACCGCCCGCCGCCTGGGCAAGGACCTGCGCATCCAGGGCTTTCGCCGCGGCAAGGTCCCGGCGCCCGTCGTGATCCAGCGGGTCGGCCGCGAGGCCGTCCTCGACGAGGCGGTGCGCGCCGCGCTCGGACGCTGGTACATCGCGGCGATCGACGAGGCGGGCATCGTCCCGGTCGGCGACCCGAGCATCGACCTCAGCGCGATGCCGGCGTCCGACAAGGACCCGCTCACCTTCACGATCGAGATCGGCGTGCGCCCGAAGGCGCAGCTCGGCGAGTACAAGGGCGTCAAGGTCGCCAAGCGCGAGCCGGCCGCCGACCCCGAGCAGATCGACGCGCAGATCGAGCAGCTGCGCCAGAGCCACGCCCGCCTGGAGACCGTGGAGCGCCCCGCGGCCACGGGCGACTTCCTGGTCATGGACTTCGTCGGCTCGGTCGACGGCGAGGAGTTCGCCGGCGGCTCCGGGCGCGACCAGATGGTCGAGCTCGGCCGCGGCCAGCTCGTGCCGGGCTTCGAGGAGCAGCTCGAGGGTCTCCAGGCCGGCGACGAGAAGGAGGTGGCCATCACCTTCCCCGACGACTACGGCGCCGAGCACCTCGCGGGCAAGCAGGCGACCTTCCAGGTCACCGCCAAGGAGGTCAAGGAAAAGCAGCTACCCGAGCTCGACGACGAGTTCGCCTCCGACGCCGCCGGGTTCGACACGCTCGACGAGCTGCGCGAGGACATCGCCTCGAAGCTCAAGGAGGCCGACGAGGCCAAGGCCGTCCAGGACTTCCGCCAGGCCGTCCTCGACGCCGTGGTCGAGAACGCCACGATCGAGGTCCCCGAGTCGCTCGTCGAGGCGCGCGCCCAGGAGATGTTCGAGCGCATGATGCACTCGCTGTCGCACCAGGGGATCACCAAGGAGGCCTTCCTCCAGATCTCGCAGTCGACGGAGGAGGAGCAGCTCGAGCAGGCCAAGCCCGAGGCCGAGCAGGCGCTGCGCCGCGAGGCCGTCGTGGCGGCCATCGTGGAGGCGGAGGACCTCGAGCCCTCCGACGGCGACGTCCTCGACTCGCTGCAGGCCATGGCCGCCCGCGAGGGCATGGCGGTCGAGAAGCTGCGCGACCGCCTCGAGAAGGACGGCCGGCTGGCCGAGCTGCGCGGCGACCTCGCCGCGCGCCAGGCCGTCGACCTCATCGTCGAGCACGCCGACACCTCGGGCTGAGCAGGCGTCGCGCCTGCGGCGCGTCAGCGGCTGAGCGACCGGACGGAGGACCCGGCGCCGTGGTGTCCGGCGCGGGGCGGTCGCGGTTCCCGGGCGCGCTCGCCACTTTGTCACCTGCGGGTCGCATAGCGACACCTAGACGCCAAAGTGGCGTGTGCCGTGGGGCCGGCGGCCGCCCGCGCCCAACAGGCGGCCGGGTTGCCGGCGGCGCCGGGCGTTCGCAGGGCCAGCCGCCGCGTGCTCTGGGGTGACCGGGGCGGCTGGCGCGCCCTCGGCGGCTTCCTCGTCGGCGACATGTCGGCAACCGTTTCAAGCTCAGGCAAACGGCGGCGCGGCGCGCTGCACCGGCCGGCGCCCCGCGCGCCTTGCACCCCCGCCGTTGCGCGCGGGCGGCGCCGGCGCCCCGTTGCGCCCGTCCAGCAGGGCCTGGACGCGCGCTGCGGTCGGCGGCGCGCCGGGCCGATCAAGGGGCAGAGGGCGCTGGGGTCGGTTGCTAGCCTTGCCCGACCCTGACCGGGCAGACCGGCACGGCAGGGATCCCACGCCCGACACGGAACTGAGAGGTCCCATGAGCCCGCTTGTCCCCATGGTCGTAGAGCAGACGTCCCGCGGTGAGCGGGCGTTCGACATCTACTCGCGCCTGCTCAACGAGCGGATCGTGTTCCTGGGGACCCCGGTCGACGACCAGATCGCGAACCTCATCGTGGCCCAGCTCCTGCACCTGGAGTCCGAGGACCCCGACAAGGACATCTCGCTGTACATCAACTCGCCGGGCGGGTCGGTGTATGCGGGCCTCGCGATCTACGACACGATGCAGTTCATCAAGCCCGACGTGCAGACGATCTGCGTCGGCATCGCGATGAGCATGGGCGCCCTGCTGCTGTCGGGCGGCGCGGAGGGCAAGCGCATGGCGCTGCCCAACGCCAAGATCCTGATCCACCAGGTGAGCTCCGGCTTCCAGGGCCAGGCCACGGACATCGAGATCCACGCCCGCGAGATCATCGACATCCGCCAGCGCCTGGACCACATCATCGCCAAGCACACGGGCCAGTCGTACGAGAAGGTCTCCAAGGACACCGAGCGCGACTACTTCATGAGCTCGGAGGAGGCCAAGGAGTACGGCATCATCGACCGCGTGATCACGCAGCACTAGACTCGTCCGCAGGCGAGGGAGAGCACCGTGGCACGACCGACCGATTCCAACGAGCAGCTGCTCTGCAGCTTCTGCGGCAAGTCGCAGCGGCAGGTCAAGAAGCTGATCGCCGGTCCCGGCGTCTACATCTGCGACGAGTGCATCGACCTCTGCAACGAGATCATCGACGAGGAGCTCACCGCCCCGCCGTCGTTCGACCTCGAGAGCCTCCCCAAGCCGCGCGAGATCTACGACGTGCTCGACGAGTACGTCGTCGGCCAGGAGGAGTCCAAGCGGACGCTCTCGGTCGCGGTCTACAACCACTACAAGCGCGTCCAGATGATGCAGACGGACGGCGACGGCGAGATCGAGCTGCAGAAGTCCAACATCCTGCTGCTCGGCCCGACCGGGTGCGGCAAGACGCTCCTCGCCCAGACGCTGGCCCGCATCCTCAACGTCCCGTTCGCGATCGCCGACGCCACGGCGCTGACCGAGGCCGGCTACGTCGGCGA
>DASPKC010000449.1:0-6682 GCA_035628295.1 Baekduia sp. | reverse complement strand
GGGCCGCGCTTCACCGGCTCCAGGTCGTCGATGATCTCCATCGCCCGCACCTTCGGCGCGCCCGACAGCGTCCCGGCCGGCAGGATCGCCCGCAGCGCGTCGACCGGCCCGACCTCCTGGCGCAGCGTGCCCGACACCGAGCTGACGATGTGCATGACGTGGCTGTAGGTCTCGACGGCCATGAAGTCGTCGACGCGGACCGACCCGAAGTCGCAGACGCGGCCGAGATCGTTGCGGCCGAGGTCGACGAGCATGACGTGCTCGGCGCGCTCCTTCTCGTCGGCCAGCAGCTCGTCGGGGTCGGCGTCGATCGGCCGGGTGCCGGCGATGGGCCGCGTCGAGGCGCGGCGGCCGTGGACCGTGAGCAGCGGCTCCGGCGACGCGCCCGCCACCTGGAAGTCGAGGAAGTCCAGGAAGTACATGTACGGCGACGGGTTGACGACCCGCAGCCCCCGGTAGACGCTGAACGGGTCGATGCCCGACAACGGCGCGCTCCAGCGCTGCGACGGGACGACCTGGAACGCGTCGCCCGCGTGGACGTACTCGACGATGCGCTCGACCATGCCCTCGAACTGCTCGCGCTCGAGGTTGGAGGTGAACTCCGGGACCGGCCGCGGGGGCCGGCCCGCCGCCACGCGCGGCACGGGCCCGGCCAGCGCCTCGCGGGCCTCGCGGATCGTGCGCTGCGCGTCGGCATAGGACGCGTCGACGTCGTCGGCGCTGACGTTGACGAGGATGGTCACCGTGTGCTTGAGGTGGTCGAAGACCACCAGCACGTCGGACAGCATGAGCGCCATGTCCGGCAGCCCCAACGGATCCGGGTTTGGCGGCCCGAGCGTCGTCTCGACGGTGCGCACCAGGTCGTAGCCGAAGAACCCCACCGCCCCGCCCGTGAACGGCGGCGCGTCGGCGAACGGCGCCTGGCGCAGCGCGGCGTCCTGCTCGGCCAGCGCGTACGGATCGCCGTCGTCGCCCAGCGACCAGCGCACCACGCCCCGCGGGCGGATGCCCAGGAAGCTCCAGCGCCCGACCTGCTTGCCCTGCTCGGCGGACTCCAGCAGGAACGACGGATGCTCGGCGCGCGCGCCGCGGAGCTTCAGGAACGCGCTGACCGGCGTCTCGCAGTCGTCGATGAACGTGTGGCGCAGCGGGACCAGGTCGTGGTCGCGCGCGAGCTCGCGGACCTCCTCCAGCGACGGCTCGACCAGCAGCGGCTGCTCAGCGACGGCGTCCAACGAGGATCCTCGCGGCGTCGGCCATCCCCCGCCCGCGCGAGCGCAGCAGGACGAGCAGGTGGTAGAGCACGTCAGCCGCCTCGTTGTCGACGCGGTCGTCGGTCTCCTCGCGCGCGGCGCGGGCGACCTCCTCGGCCTCCTCGCGCACCTTCTCGCCGATGAGGGCCGGGTCGTCGAGCAGCTGGACGGTGTAGGAGCCCTCGGGGCGCTCGGCCTGCCGGGCGCGCAGCGTGCGCTCCAGGCCGGGCAGCGCCTCGAACGGCGCGGGCGGCTCGAGGTCGCCGGTGAAGAAGCACGTCCGCTCGCCGGTGTGGCACGCCGGGCCGGCGGGCTCGACGATGGCCAGCAGCGCGTCGCCGTCGCAGTCCAGCCGCAGCGCCTTGACCGCCTGCGTGTTGCCCGACGTCGCCCCTTTGTGCCACAGCTCCTGGCGCGAGCGCGACCACAGGTGCAGCTCGCCGGTCTCGCGGGTCTTGGCCACGGCCTCGGCGTTGGCGTAGGCGAGCGTCAGGACCTCGCCCGTCGCCCAGTCCTGCACGACGACAGGGACGAGGCCGCGATCGTCGAAGGCGATCTCCATCGGACGGGGCAGTCTACGAGCCCCGCCCGCCCCTGGGCGGGGGGGCCTGGGCCAGGTACCAGCCGAAGGCCCGGTCGACCAGGCGCTGGTGGCCCACGACGCGCAGCGCGGCCGTCAGCAAGCGCGGCGGCAGCGACGGGATCAACTGCTGCAGGCGGTAGGCCAGCTCGAACGCGCGCCGGTGGCGCTCGTGGAACGCGGCGTAGCCGCGCAGCGCCGCGTCGCGGTCTCGCTCGCCCGCGACCACCGCCGCCAGCTCGCGGCCGGCGGCCGCCCCGAAGTGCAGTGCCGTGCGGATGCCCTCGCCCGACAGCGCGAAGCAGTGCCCCGCGCTGTCGCCGGCGAACAGGACCTCGCCGTCGGTCGCGCTGCGCAGCCGGTGCGGGAACCAGTTGCCCTGGTAGCGGACCGCGTCGACGTCGAGCCGGCGGGCGAGGTCCTTCGTCGGCTCCTTGACGTGGTGGCGCGGCTCGTAGGAGCCGACCCCCACGCGCCGCTCCCCCGCCGCCGGGACGCTCCAGCCGTAGCCCCGGCGCACGAGCGAGCGGTCGACCCAGCAGTGCAGCTCGTCGCCGCCGCCGTCGTCGTGCGGGTGGACCTCCAGGCCGCGGCTGATCGGCGCGTCGGGGGGCTGCACGTGCGGGTCGTCGAGCACGCGGCGCCAGCCGCAGGCGTCGACGACCAGCGGGGCGCCCAGCGTCCCGCGGTCGGTCGCGACGAGCACGTCGGGACCGTCGCGGCCGGCCCGGCCATGCACCTTGGCCGTCGCGAACGCCGCGTCCCCGCACTGCTCCCACAGCAGCCGGCAGAGCTCGCGGTAGTCGAACGCCGTCCAGCTCCACGGCAGCCGGTAGCGCACCGAGCCGTGCGGCGTGGTGAACCGCATGGCCGGCAGCTCCTGGCGGCCGGCGTCCTGCAGGCCGAGCGCCCGCAGCCAGGGTGTCGGGATCGCGCAGGCGGACGTCGCGCGCTCCCCGACCTCGTAGCGGTCCACGACGAGCACGTCGGCGCCGCTGCCCGCCAGCTCCCGCGCGACCGCGAGCCCGGCGAACGAGGCGCCGCAGACGAGCACGTCGGCGCGGCGGCCGTCCAGCGAGGTGCGGGCGGCGCCGCGGGCGGTGGCGCGGACGGGCATGCCCTAGGCGGGCACCAGCCCGCGGCGCTCGATGCGGGCCAGCGTGCGCCGGTAGACCGCCGTGGCCGAGCGGATCCCGGGCCGCATCCGCGGGGCGACGCTCGCGCAGACCTCGTCGACCGCCCCGAAGAGCTCGCGCGCCCTGGCCACCTCCGCCGCCGGCGCCGGCGCCGGACGCCCGGCGCGCAGGGCGCCCGCGTCGACGCCGGGCAGGTAGACGCGGTCCATCGCGAGGTCCTCGCCGGCGTCGCGCAGGAAGTTCGTGAGCTGGAAGGCCACGCCGAGGCGCGCCACGGCCTCCCGGCGCTCGGCGGGGACGCCGAGGAGCGGCGCCATGAGTCGCCCGACGGTGGCGGCGCTGCCGTCCATGTAGCGGTCGAGCTCCTCGCGCGAGCGCAGGCGCACCGGCGCGTCGCAGTCGATGCGCATGGAGTCCAGGTAGGTCGGCAGCAGCTCGAGCGGCAGGCCGTGGCGCGGGCCGGCGTCCACGAGCGCGGCGATGACCGGGTGATCGGAGCGCCCGCGCCGCAGGCCGGCGGCCAGCTCGTCCTGCCAGGCGTCGAGCGCGGCGCGGCGCTGCTGCGGGGTCGCAGCCCGCCCGACGGGGCCGTCGACCAGCTCGTCGGCGCCGCGCAGGTAGCCGTAGAGGGCATGCACGGCCGGCCGTGCGCCGCAGGGCAGCAGGCGCGTCGCCGCGGCGAACACCGGGTCGTGGCGCCACTGCATACGGGCGCATCGTCCGTACGCCCGCGAGATGCTGTCCGCCGTGCTCCTCACCCTCTGCGTCCACCGTACCCCGTGTCATGCACCTCGATGACCTTCAGCACGCCAAGCTGGTCGTGGTGACCGGCAAGGGCGGCGTCGGCAAGACGACCGTCGCCGCCGCGCTGGCGCTCGCCGCCGCGCGCGCCGGCCGGCGCACGATGGTCTGCGAGGTCGGCGCGCAGGACCGCATGGCCCGGATGTTCGGCGCCGGCGGCGCCCGCCGGGGCGCCGAGGTCGCGCTCGGCGACGACCTCTGGGGCATGTCCATCGACCCGATCGGAGCGCTGGGCGAGTGGCTGGGGCGGCTGCTGCCGGGCCAGGCGGCCGGGCTGCTGGCCCGCAGCGGGACGTTCGGGGCGTTCGTGTCCGCCGCGCCGGGATCGGCCGAGCTCGTGTCGGTGACCAAGGCGTGGGAGCTGAGCTCGGCCAAGCGCTGGAGCAAGGGGCGCGAGCCCTACGACGTCGTCGTGCTCGACGCGCCGGCATCCGGCCACGGTCTCGGCATGCTGCGCGCGCCGCGCACCTACGCCGACATCGCCCGTGTCGGGCCGATCGCCACGCAGGCCCGCCACGTGGCCGAGGCGCTCGTCGACCCGGCGCACACCGCGTACGTCGCGGTGACGATCCCCACCGAGCTGGCGGTGACCGAGACGCTCGAGCTGGAGGACCGCCTCGACGCGATGCTGGGCCGCGAGCTCGACGGCATCGTCTGCAACGGCGTGCTGCCGCGGCGCTTCGACACCGCGTCGTGCACCCGGGTCACCGAGGTCGGGGGCCGCGCGGCGCGCGCGGTGCGGGCCGCCACCGGCCGCGGACGGGCGCAGCACGCCCAGATCGAGCGTCTGCGCCGCCATGCGCGGGCGCCCGTCGGGACCCTGCCGTTCCGCTTCGCCCAGACCCTGGGGCCCGACGACGTGGAGGCCCTGGCGGCGCGCCTGCGCTGAGCCGGGGCCGGGCGGAGTCGTCCTGCCCGTCGGCTAGCGTCGCCCCCGGCGGTCGTCCGGCGCCCATGGAGGCGACGCGTGCTGCAGGAGCAGGGGGACGTGGATCGTGGCGGCAGGCCTGCGCAGGCGGGCCTCGAGCCCGTGCGCGTCCAGCGGGTGCGCACCGGCGGCCCGATGGACCTCCTGCGGGTCACGCTGCGCGAGCCCGCGACCGGCGACGTGGCGCTGCTCGCCGTGGACGCCGGCGAGCGCCGGCGGGTCCCGGCGTTGCCCGGCGGCGCGGGGCCCGCGCCAGGTCCGCCCGTCGTGGCGTTCGCCGTCCCGGCCGCCGCTGCCGGCGCGCGGCCGGTGTACGTCCTCGAGCTGGCCGGCCGGGGCTGGGTCCTGCCCGACGCCCAGGCCACGACGCTGGGCGGGCCCGCGCCGCCTGCGCGGAGCTCGCGGATCGACGCGACGGTGCGATCGCCGCCGCCTGCCGCGGCGGATCGCCCCGTCGGCGCGCCCGCGCCGCCCGCGCCGCCGCCGGCCCGCCCGGCACCGGACGTGCCTGCCCCCCGCCCGCCCGTCGACGTGGGCGAACTGCGCCTCGAGCTGGCCGTCGCGCAAGCGGAGCGCACCGACGCGCTCGGGCGCCTCGCGCGCGTCGCAGCCGCGGCCGGCGAGGGTCACGCGCTGCCGGGCGGCCGGCGCACCGGCGGTGCCGCCGCCGCCCTGGCCGCCGTCACGCTCGGCGTGGTCGTCCTGGCCGGCGGGGGCGGCGACGCGGCCGACCCGCGGCCGGCGCCCGCGCGCGCGGCGGTGCGCGCGGCGCCACCCGCACGGCCGGTGGCCGACGTCCCGGGCGACTACGTGCGCCACTACCGCGCCGCCGGGCGCCGCTACGCCCTGGACTGGGCCGTGCTGGCCGCCGTCGGCGAGCTCGGGTCCCGTCACGGCCGCCTGCCGCTGCCGGGCGTCGCGGGCGGCGCGACGGCCTCCGGCGCGCGCGGGCCCGCGCAGTTCCTCGACGCCACGTGGCGGCGCTTCGGCGTCGACGCCGACGGCGACGGGCGCATCGACCCGTACTCGGCGGCCGACGCGATCCACGCGATGGCCGCCTACCTGCGCGCCTCAGGCGCGCCGCAGGACTGGCACGGCGCGCTGCGCGCCTACCGGCCGCAGCCGGGGTTCGCGGCCGGCGTCCTGGCGCGGGCGGCGGCGCTGCGCCGGGCCGGCCGGCGCGCCGCGCGCTGACCACCCAACCGGCGACGGGCACGACCACCGCCGTGATCGCGCCCGCATGCCAGGTGTGTGGATGTCCCCCCCGGATCTGGTCCGGAGGTGTATGTAGGGGACAAGAGCAGACGCGATGGTCCTTGGCGTCCCCGGTCCCAGCGCCGCCGGTGTGATCCGTTCAGCGGTGCTGTTCGCGGGTCCGACCCGTCCGTGGGTCGCTCTCGCCACCCATGGTTCTCGGTCACGCCCCGGCGGCCTGAACGCCGCTGGACGTTCAGTCGATGCCGAGCCGGTCCAGCAGGTTGTCGTCGGCCCGCCACCCGCGGCGCACCCGGACCGCGAGCTCCAGGTGCACCTTGCGGCCGAGCTCGCGCTCGAGCTCGCGCCGGGCGCCCGTGCCGACCGCCTTGATCATCTTGCCGCCCGAGCCGATCAGGATCCCCTTCTGCGACTCGGTCTCGACCCAGGCCTTCGCCCGCACCACCGCGAGGTCGTCGCGCTCCTCGTCGATCTCGTCGACGATGACCTCGACCGCGTGCGGGACCTCCTGGAACGTGCGGCGCAGGATCTGCTCGCGCACCAGCTCGGCCAGGTGCACGCGCTGCGGCAGGTCGGACAGGTCCTCCGGCGGGAACAGGAACGGGCTCTCGGGCAGGAGCCCGAGCAGGTGCTCGACGAGCGGCTCGACGCCCGTGCCCTTGCGGGCGCTGACGGGGAAGATCTCGGCGTCGAGGTCCAGCTGGGCGGCCGCCTCCAGCGCCAGGACCGTGTGCGGGCGGTCGAGCCGGTCGACCTTGTTGACGACGAT
>DASPKC010000448.1:0-4527 GCA_035628295.1 Baekduia sp. | reverse complement strand
GCCACGCCGCCGGGACGCCGCCGGCGCCCGCGCCACCGGCGGCCGCGCCGCCCGCTCCACGCCGAACTCCGCGGCCCGCGGCACCGCCTCGCGCGCCACCGCCTCCACCGGCCGCGCCTGCGCCGCCGGCAGCCGCGGCGCCTCCGCCCGCAGCCGCGGCCACAGGACGACGAGCGCGACGACGCCGAGGAGCGCCGCGGCGCGGGCCACGTTGGCCCAGCGCACGCGCGCGAGGAAGGAGCTGGAAGGGGTCACGCCCTGCATAGGGCGCCGGGCGGTGCAAGTCGCCCCCCTGCTACCGTGACCGGCCGCCCCCGAGGGCACTACACCATGCCGAAGACGCCTCCGACTTACGACCTCGTCCTCCTGCTCGACACGCAGGCCGACGAGGGCCAGCGCCAGAAGATCCTCACCGACGTGGAGGGGATCCTGTCGTCGAACGGCGCCACGGTCGTCGGCAAGCACGACTGGGGCACCCGCAAGACGGCGTTCGAGATCCGCCACAAGGGCGACGCCGAGTACCACCTGCTGCAGTTCCAGGGCAGCCCCGAGGTCCCGGCCGCGCTGGACCGCGTCCTGCGCATCACCGACGGCGTCGTGCGCTTCCGCGTCGTCAAGCTGGCCCCCGGCACCCCGGCGCCGCCGGACCTCACCGAGGCCGCCGCGCCCTCCGAGGCGCCCGAGGCGGCCGAGCAGGCCGTCCCCGAGCGGCTGTAGCCGCTCGCCGTCTGCGCGGGGACGCGCGTCAGATCGCGCGTCCCACGCACGACCCTGCCACGAAACAGCGGAGAGAGCGGGCCAAGGGGGCGGATCCCTCCGGCAGCCCGGCTACGCTCGCCGACAAGACGAGTTCGTCCCCGAAAGGAACCTCTGTGGCCGGCACCAACATCAACCGGGTCGTCCTGACCGGCAACCTGACCCGCGACCCCGAGCTGCGCTCGCTCCCGTCCGGCATGTCGGTGTGCTCGATGCGCATCGCGGTCAACACGCGCAAGAAGGACCCGTCCTCCGGCGAGTGGACCGAGAAGCCCAACTTCTTCGACATCACCGTCTGGGGCGGCCAGGGCGAGAACTGCGCCCGCTACCTGTCCAAGGGCCGCCCCGTCGCCATCGACGGGCGCCTGGAGTGGCGCGAGTACCAGACCTCCGAGGGCCAGAAGCGCCAGGCCATCGACATCATCGCCGACGCGGTGCAGTTCCTCGGCGGTCGCGACGAGATGGGCGGCGGTGGCGGCGGCGGGTTCACCCCGCAGCGCTCGGACGTCCCGACGCACGGCGGCGACTTCCAGCCCGCACCCGCCAACGTGGGCGGCAACGGCGGCGGCGGTGGGGGCAGCTTCGGCGGCGGCCCGTCGTCCGACGACGACATCCCGTTCTAGGCCGCGGCCGGCCTGCTCAGCTCGCCTGATCGGCGCCGCCTGCGTGCGGCGTCGATCGTTCGGCGCCGCACGGCGGCCGGACGCCACGGCAGGCGACGTGTCACACTGTGCGTTCCGCGCGCCATCCGGCGCGCGTTCGCACGTTCGAGAGCAGCAAGGACTTCACGCACAAGTGGCCAAGCAGCGAAGCGCCCGCAGCGGCAAGGGCGGCCCGAGCCGTCGTCGCGACAAGAGGATGGGGTCCGGCCGTCGCAAGCCGTGCCCCTTCTGCAAGGACAAGGTCGAGCAGGTCGACTACAAGGACATCTCGACCCTGCGCCGGTTCATCTCCGAGCGGGGCAAGATCCGCTCGCGCCGCATCACCGGCGCGTGCCGCCGGCACCAGAACCAGATCGCCCGTGCCGTCAAGCGCGCCCGTGAGCTGGCGCTGCTGCCGTACGTCTCCGAGTCGGCCGGCGGGGACCGCGAGGAGCGGGGCGGCCGTCGCGGCCGCGACCGCGACCGCGACTAGCGCCATGCCCGAGGTCATCCTCCTGCAGGACGTCGAGAACCTCGGCGCCAAGGGCGCCGTCGTCGACGTCTCCAAGGGCTACCTGCGCAACTACCTGGTCCCGCGCAAGCTCGCCCAGCCGGCGACGAAGGGCCTCCTGGCGGAGGTCCAGCGCCAGGTCGCCAAGGCGCAGCAGTCGGCCGCCGCCTCCGCGCAGCACGCGCAGGAGCTCGCCGAGCAGCTGGGCCACACGATCCTGACGATCGAGCAGCAGGCCGGCGAGGACGGCCGCCTCTTCGGCTCGGTCACCAACCAGGACATCGCCGAGGCCATCCAGGAGGCGCGCGGCGTGACCGTCGACCGCCGCCACATCCACCTCGAGCAGCCGATCAAGACGACGGGCACCCATGAGGTCGTCGTCGAGCTCGCCCCCTCCGTGACCGCGACCGTCAAGGTCATGGTCACGGAACGCTGACCGGCGCGCCCACCTGAGCTGTCCGGAGCGGCCCTGCGGGGCCGCTCCGTCGTTGGACCCCGGCCCTCCGAGCTTGGCTCTTCCGTCCGGGCGGGGTGGGAACGTGCGTTCGTGCGACGAATCTCCCGCAGGATGCAGGGACGTCGTCGGCCGCAGGTCCGCGACCCGGCTACCGTCGCTCGCTCGTGAGCGCGTACGCCGAGGAGGACCACGCCGCCCCCGTCGTCCAGGGGATCGCCCCGCCGCACTCGGTCGACGCCGAGCAGTCGGTCCTCGGGGCGATGCTGCTCTCCGACGAGACGCATTACCAGTTCGTCATCGAGGAGGGCCTCAAGCCGGACGACTTCTACGTCCCGCGCCACCGGGTCATCTACCGGGCGATGCTGGACCTCTACGAGCAGAGCCAGCCCATCGACGTCCTGACGGTCGCTGAGCACCTGCGCCTCGCCGGGCAGCTCGACCAGGCCGGCGGCGAGGCCGAGATCGACGAGCTCACCGCCGTCGTGCCCGTGGTGGGTCACATCCGGCGCTACGCGTCGATCGTGCGCGACCGCGCGCTGCTGCGCCGGGTGCTCGACGCGAGCTACTCGATCCAGGCGTCGGTCCACAACCACGACGCCGCCCCGCGCGAGATCGTCGAGCGCGCCGAGAAGGCGATGCTCGAGGTGGCGCGCGACGACCGCCAGAAGGACTTCCGGCCGGTCGGCGACGTCCTGCACCGCGAGATCGACGTCTGGCAGAAGCTGGCCACCGAGGGCATCACCCTCACCGGCACGCCGTCCGGCTTCTCCGACCTCGACGAGATGACCGGCGGCTTCCAGCCGGGGAACCTCATCATCATCGCCGCCCGCCCGTCGATGGGGAAGTCGGCGCTCGTCACGAACATCGCCGAGAACGTCGCGCTGAACCGCAGCCGGCCCCGGCCGGTGGCGCTGTTCAGCCTCGAGATGAGCGAGGCGGAGCTCGCCCAGCGCTTCATCGCCTCCCAGGCCGGCATCAAGGGCGACGACCTGCGCAAGGGCCGCCTGCGCGACGAGCGCAAGTGGAAGCGCGTGCTGGAGACCGCCGCCCGCTACGACGCGGCGCCGCTGTACATCGATGACTCCTCCGACGTCGGCCTGATGGACATCCGCGCGAAGGCCCGGCGACTGCACCAGTCCACGCACGCCGAGTTCGGCGGCCTGGGCATGATCATCATCGACTACCTGCAGCTGATGCGGGCCGACACCCGCCAGGAGTCGCGCGTGCTGCAGATCGGCGAGATGTCGCGCGGGCTGAAGATCCTGGCCCGCGAGCTCGAGGTGCCGGTGATCGCGCTCTCCCAGCTGTCGCGCGCCGTCGAGTCGCGCACCGACAAGCGCCCGATGCTCTCCGACCTGCGCGAGTCGGGGTCGATCGAGCAGGACGCCGACGTCGTGATGTTCATCTTCCGCGACGAGTACTACACGCAGGAGAACTCCGAGCGGCCCGGCGAGGCGGACCTCATCGTGGCCAAGAACCGCCAGGGCGCGATCGGCGACGTGCCGCTGAACTTCCAGGCCGAGTACCCGCGCTTCATGGACCTCCAGCGGGCCGCCTGATGGCACGCAGCTGCCCCTTCGGGATCTGCGACGGCTCGGGCGTCGTCGTGGACGAGGACACGCGCCGGTCGTCGTTCTGCCGCTGCCGCGACCAGCTGGTGGCCGAGCGCCGCGCCAGGGGCCTGCGGGCCGTCATCCCCCGCCGCTACCGCGACGCGTCCTTCGACCGCCCGCCCGTGACCGACATGAGCCCGACCGCGGTGGCGCAGGTGCGTCGCTGGGTGCGCCGGGTCGACGCGAACCTCGACGACGGCCGCGGCCTGTGGCTCCAGGGCCCCACGGGCACCGGCAAGACGACGTTGGCGATGCTGTGCTCGCGCGCGGCGCTGGATGCCGGGCGGACCGTCGCCATCTACTCGGTGCCGCGCCTGCTGGCCGAGATCCGCACGACGTTCGACGACGGCAGCACCCGCTCGTACACCGAGCTCGTGGAGCGCCTGGTGGAGGTCGACCTCCTGCACCTCGACGACGTCGGTGCCGAGAAGACCAGCGACTGGGTGCTGGAGCAGCTCTACGCGCTGGTCAACGCGCGCTACGAGGAGCAGCGGGCGATCATCCTCACCACGAACCTCGTCGACCCCGACGAGATGGCCGCGCAGATCA
>DASPKC010000447.1:0-14746 GCA_035628295.1 Baekduia sp. | reverse complement strand
GGCCCCCGACGACCGGCGGCGCCTGACGCTCGCGCCGACGGCGCAGGGGAGGGCGGTGATCCGCCGCGTCGCCGAGACCCCGCGCGACCGCCTGGAGCGCGCGACGGACGGCCTGTCGCTCGCGGAGCTCCAGGCGCTCGCCGCGGGCTGGACGCCGGAGCGCGCAGCGCCCCACGCGGGCGTCGACGCGCCGACCATCGCCCGGCTGGCGCGCGAGTTCGCCGCTGCGCCGTCGGCCGTCGCCTACGGGCGCGTGGGCGTCTGCCAGCAGCGCGTCGGCACGCTCACGCACTGGCTGATCAACGCCCTCAACGTCGTCACCGGCAACATGGACCGCCCGGGCGGCGCGATGTTCCCGACGCCCGCCATCGACGGGCTCGCCCCGCTGGGGATGCTGCCCGTCACCCGCAAGTGGGGCCACAAGCACCAGCGCGTCAGCGGCCTGCCGGGATTCGCCGACGAGATGCCGGTGGCCGGCCTCGCCGACGAGATCCTCACCCCCGGGGAGGGCCAGGTGCGCGGGATGATCACCTTCGGCGGCAACCCGGTGCTGTCGACGCCGGGCGGCGGGCGCCTGGACGAGGCCCTGGCCACGCTCGAGCACTTCGTCGCGGTCGACCTGTACATCACCGAGACGTCGCGCCACGCCCACGTGATCCTGCCGCCGGTCGCCCAGCTCGAGCGCTCCGACGTCGATTTCGTCTTCCCCGCCGTCTCGGTGCACAACCACGTGCGCTACAACCCGGCCGCGGTCCCCGCCCCGCCGGACTCGAAGACCGACTGGGACATCCTGCTGGGGATCGCCGCCCGCATCGGGCGCGGTCTCCCCGGCCGCGTGCAGAACCCGATCGTGCGGCTCGTCGCGTCGCTGGCCACGCCCGAGCGCGTCGCCGACCTGATGCTCCGCACCGGGCCCTACGGCGTCTTCAAGCGCGGGCCGGCGAAGGCCCTCAGCATGGGCAAGGTCAAGCAGGCACCCCACGGCATCGATCTCGGGCCGCTGCGCCCCGGTCTGGACGGGATGCTCCGCACGCCGCGCAAGAAGGTGCAGCTGGCCACCCCCACGCTGCTCGACGAGGCGGCGCACCTCGAGGCGCTCGCGAGCGACCGCGAGACGGCCGCGGCCGCGGGCTTCGACCTGACGCTCATCGGCCGCCGGCAGCTGCGGTCGAACAACTCGTGGCTGCACAACAGCGCCCGGATGATGAAGGGCGCCGACCGCTGCACCGCCCTGATGCATCCCGACGACGCCGCGGCGCGCGGCCTCAGCGACGGCGACCGTGTGCGCGTGGCGTCCACCGTCGGCGCGATCGAGGTGCCGCTGCAGGTCACCGACGAGATGCGTCCGGGCGTGGTGTCCGTGCCGCACGGCTTCGGCCACACCCGCGCCGGCGTCAGCTGGAAGCGCGCGGCCGCGAAGGCCGGCGCGAGCATGAACGACATCACCGACCCGGCGATCGTCGACCGCCTGACCGGCAACGCGGCCTTCAACGCGGTGCCGGTGCGCGTCGAGGCGGTGGCGGCCGCGCCGCAGGAGGCGGCGGTCGCGGCCGACGAGGTCGCGGCCTAGGTCGAGCGGGCGCCCGCCGGGCCGAGTCCCCGGGTCGCCGCCTCGCGCAGGGCGGCGACCATGGGCGCGATGCCCGGCGCCCGGCGCCCGCGCACCCACGCGACCTCGACGCTGCGAAACGGCTCGAGGCCGGGCAGGGGCTTGACGGCCACGTCGGGTCGCGGGTGGGCGATCGTCATGTCCGGCATGACGGCCACGCACAGCCCGGCCGCCACGAACGCCCGGGCCACGGGCACGTCCTCGACGCTGTAGGCGAAGTCGGGCGCGAAGCCCTCGGCGGCACACAGCGCCTCGAGCATCGCCCGGTAGCCGAGGCCACCGCCGCGGGCCGCCGGCGCCGCGAAGCGCTCACCGCGGAGATCCCGCAGGCGCAGCGCGCGGCGGCGGACCAGCCGGTGCCCCGGCGGCAGGACGACGCGGTAGGGGTCATCGGCGAGCTTCAGCCGCTCCAGCCGCGGGTCGGTCGCCGCCTGCGCGCGCTGCTCCTGGAAGACCACGGCGACGTCGAGCTCGCCGGCGACGAGGCGCGGCAGCGCCGCCGGCGGCTCCTCCTGGACCAGCCGGACCTCGACCGCCGGGTGCTCGCGCTCGAAGGCGCCGATGGCCGCGGGCACGAAACCTGCGCACGCCGACAGGAACGCGCCCACCCGCAGCAGGCCGGTCTCCAGGCCCGCCACGGCGCGCAGTTCCTCCTCCGCGGCGCGCGCCGCGCCGAGCAGCGGCCCGGCGTGCGCCTGCAGCCGCTCGCCCGCGGGGGTCAGCCGGACGGGGCGCCGGCCGCGCTCGAAGAGCGTGACGCCGAGCTCGCGCTCGAGCTGCGCGACGTGGTGCGAGACGACCGACTGGGTGTAGTCCAGCGACAGGGCCGCCTCGGAGAACGAGCCGCGCGCCGCCACCTCGTGGAAGACCTGGACGCGCCGGAGGTCCAACATCGAAGATCACGATATCGATGTCGATGATCCGCATTGCGTCGATGTCCCGAACGTCCGATCGTGCCGCCCATGGCTCTCACGCTCTCCAGCACCACCATCGAGGGGTTCTCCGGCGACGTCCTCACGCCGCTGCACCCCGAGTACGACGCGGCGCGCGCCGTCTTCAACGGCTCGATCGACCGGCGCCCGGCCCTCATCGCGCGCTGCCGGGACACCGCCGACGTCCAGGCGGCCCTGCGCTTCGCCCGCGAGACGGACACGCCGTTCGCCGTCCGGGCCGGCGGCCATTCACTCGCGGGCTTCTCGACCATCGACGACGGTCTGGTCATCGACCTGCGCCCGATGAAGACGGTCCGGATCGACCTGCGCACGCGCCGGGTGACCGCGGGCGCCGGGCTCGAGTGGGGCGAACTCGACGCCGCCACGCAGGCGCACGGGCTGGCTGTGACCGGCGGACGCATGTCGGACACCGGCGTCGCCGGCCTGACGCTCGGGTCCGGCTCCGGGTGGCTCGAGCGCCGCCACGGCCTGACGGCCGACTCGCTGCTCGGCGCCACCGTCGTCACCGCCACCGGGGACGTCGTCCACGCCGGCCCGCACGAACATCCCGAGCTCTTCTGGGGCCTGCGCGGCGGCGGCGGGAACTTCGGCATCGTCACCGCGTTCGAGTTCCAGCTCCACGAGGTCGGCCCGACGGTGCTCGGCGGCATGCTGGTCTTCCCCTGGGAACGCGCCGGCGACGTGCTGCGGGGCTACCGCGACATCATGGAC
Organism: Baekduia sp.; assembly: GCA_035628295.1. Classification (GTDB taxonomy): domain Bacteria; phylum Actinomycetota; class Thermoleophilia; order Solirubrobacterales; family Solirubrobacteraceae; genus Baekduia. Next base: position 11,473 of record DASPKC010000447.1, on the reverse strand, counting down.
GGCGCTGACGACGACCTCGGTGGCTGCGCGGTCATCGGCCCGGCGCCGCCGGCGCCATTCGTGCCGGTACAGATGGTCGGCCGGCCGATGCTGGCCATCGTCGTCGCCGCCTTCGGGGCACTCGACCGGGCCGCGGAGCTCGTCGCGCCGCTGCGCGCGCTGGGCCCCGTGGCCGACGCGGTCGGCCCCATGGCCTACACCGAGCTGCAGCGGCTCACCGACGAGGGCACGCCCCACGGCCTGCAGGGCGACTTCGAGGCCTCGTTCCTCGACGCGCTGCCCGACGCGGCGATCGACGCGGCGCTGGCGCAGGGCGAGCGGATCCCGTCGCCGTTGACGACCGTCCTCATCCAGCCGCTTGGGGGCGCGTACGCGCGCGTGCCGGCCGACGCGACGGCGCTCGCGCACCGCGACGCGGGCTGGTGCTACCACGCGCTCGGCCTGTGGCCGGACCCGTCCGACACCCCGCGCAACCGTGCCTGGACGCAGGACTTCGTGACCGCGATGGCGCCCTACGCGCGGCGCGCGGTGCATCCGAACCACGTGTCGTCCGACCGCCAGGACCGCGTGCGCTCGTTCTACGGCGACGCCACGTACGAGCGCCTGGTGGCCGTCAAGGACCGGTGGGACCCGGAGAACGTGTTCTGCCGCAACCAGAACATCCGGCCCAGCGCCGGCTGAGGCTCAGGGCGCGGGGCCCGCGGCGGCTCGCCGCAGGCGCCGCGCCAGGGTCCCGAGCTGGGCGAGGACCTCGGGCGGGGCGTCGACGTCGACGTCCGCGCCCAGCATTGCGATGCGCAGCGCCACCCACTCCAGGTCGTCGTCGGCGCAGCGGTAGGTGCAGCGCTCCGGACCGGCGGGCTCGAGCGCGCCGGCGAGGTGCGGGTGGCGGGCGGCCACCTCGCCGGCCGGCGCGTGGATCGTGACCAGGGCCTCCCACCGGCTGAACGCGCGGGTGATGCGCTGCTCGACGTACGCGGCCATGTCCTTCGCGGGCGGCTCGCGCGGCGCGCACCGCACCCCGGTCGCGGCGGGGCGCTCCAGGCGGTCGACGCGGAACGTGCGCCAGTCGTCGCGGGCTCCGTCCCAGGCCACGAGGTACCAGCGGCGCCCGAGGTGCACGAGCGCGTGCGGCTCCACGTCGCGCCGCGTCTCGGCGCCGTCGCGGCTGCGGTAGGCGAAGCGCACCCGCTCGCCGTCACGGCACGCGGCCGCCACGACGGTCAGGTGCGCCGGGTCGACCGTGGGCCCGGGCGCCGGCGCCGCCACGGTCGCCGCGCCGATGGCCGCGACGCGCCGGCGAAGGTGCGCAGGAAGCACCTGCTCGAGCTTGACCAGCGCCCGGATGGCGGTCTCCTCGATCCCGGTGACCGACGCGCGCGCGGCGGTCCCGAGACCGACCGCGATGGCGATCGCCTCGTCCTCGTCGAGCAGCAGCGGCGGCATCGCCGTCCCCGCCGCGAGCCGGTAGCCGCCCGCCGGGCCCGTGAGCGACTCGACGGGGTAGCCGAGCGCGCGCAGGCGCTCGACGTCGCGGCGGACCGTGCGCTCGGAGACCTCGAGCCGGTCGGCCAGCTCGGCGCCGCCCCAGTCGCGGCGCGCCTGCAGCAGCGAGAGCAGCTCGAGCAGGCGGCTGGAGGTCGTCGTGCTCATCCGCACTCCATGGTCGCCGAAATTGCGGACAGAAGCTGACCGCAACAGCCCGTAGCGTGCCCGCCGCACCGTCAACCGCAGGAAGGGAGCACACGCATGACCGAGCAGCAGGACCGCTACATCCCCGGTGTCCCGTGCTGGGTGGACACCACGCAGCCCGATCCGCAGGCCGCCGCCGACTTCTACGGGGCGCTCTTCGGCTGGGAGCTGAAGGACGCCATGCCCGAGGACGCGCCTGGCCGCTACCTGATGGCCCGCCTGGACGGCGGCGACGTGGCCGCCGTCGGCTCCCAGCCGGAGCCTGGCCCGGCGACCTGGAACACCTACATCTGGGTGAGCAGCGCCGACGAGACGGCGGCGAAGGTGCGCGAGGCCGGGGGCCGCATCCTGGACGAGCCGTTCGACGTCGGCGACGCCGGCCGCATGGCGGTCTGCGCCGATCCCGAGGGCGCCGTCTTCTGCGTCTGGGAGCCGCGCCGCCACCGCGGCGCGGCCGTGGTCAACGAGCACGGCTCGCTGAACTTCAACACGCTCGCCACGCGCGACCCGCAGGCCGCGGCGCGCTTCTACGGCGCCGTCTTCGGCTGGGAGGCGCTGCCGGTCGGCGACGGCACCATGTGGGCGCTGCCCGCCTACGGCGACTTCCTGGAGGCCCGCACCCCGGGCATGCGCGAGAACATGGCCGCCATGGGGGCGCCGGCGCGCTTCGAGGAGGTCGTGGCGGCGCTGCAGCCGATCGCCCCGGATCAGCCTGACCTGCCCGCCCACTGGGGCGTGACGTTCGCGGTGGACGACGCCGACGCGATCGCCAAGCGGGCGTTCGAGCTCGGCGGGCGCATCGACGCCGGGCCGTTCGACGCGCCGTGGGTCCGGATGGCGGTCATCACCGACCCGCAGGGCGCGACGTTCGTCGCCAGCAAGTTCGTGCCCGAGAACAAGGAGCTCTCGGCGCCCAGCGGCGTGGCGGCCGCGTAGCCCGCCCGCTGCGCGCAGGGCGGACCGGCGGCGCGCGCCGCTGCCGGTCCGCCAGGTGCGTGCGCGCCCGCATGCGCCGGCCGGCGGCCTGCCGGGCCTGCTGTGGGCGGGTGCCGTGCTGGCGAGCGCCACGGGAGCACTGACGGGCCTGCCGGCCGTCCCGGCCCACAGCCGGCGGGGGGCTGGCTTCGACGCGGTCTGAGGCGCCACCCGCTGAGTGAGCTGCGAGTTGCGCTCGCTGAGCGAGACCATCTCGGACGTGGGCGGCGCAGGAGCTACGGGCGGCGCCGCCCCCGCGCGTCGACGACCCACCAGAAGCCGCCGTTGAGGTCGACGTTGTGGCAGAGCACCTGCCCGGGCCCCTCGTGCGCGTAGAAGTACAGCGGGCGCCCGGCGTAGGTGACCTGCCGCCGGCCGTCCCTGCGCCGGGTCGTGCCGATCAGCGACCGCCGCAGGCCCGGCCCGGCCACGGGGCGCCCGCGGGTGAGGACCGGCGGCCACAGCCGCGCGCACTCGCCGTAGCAGCGCGACCGGTTGCGGCCGTCGCGCTCGAACGCGTACACGGCTCGGCGTCCCGGGCCCCAGACGATCCGGCCGAACGGCGAGCCCGCCAGGACGATGCGGGCCCCGGGCGCCGCGCTGCCCGCCGCAGCGGCCGGGGCGCCGGCCGCGTCCGCCGGCCGCCCGGCCATCACGCCGGTGTCCTCGCAGGCCGCGAGCGCCAGTCCGGCGACCGCCACCGCCGCAAGGCTACGCACGCGCCGCCCCCAGCCGCCCGAGAGCCGCGCGCCGCGTGGCGAAGAACCCGCGGGCGGCGGCCGCCTGGTCGCCGGCCGCCAGCAGCTCGCCCAGCCGGAGCTCGGCACCCGGGAACCCGGTGGCGTTCCACAGCCCGCCCGGCTCGGGGGCGACCCACGGACCGACGTACAGGTAGGGCTCGGCGTGGTCCGCGTCCCCCGGCGACGCGCCGTACGTGGCGCGGGCCCGCACAGCCTCGTCGCCGAAGTCGGTGGCGATGTCGAAGTGCTCGGGCCACAGTCGGATGGGCGCGGCGTCCGGGGCTGAGGCGGCCAGCTCCGCCAGCAGCGCGAACGCGAAGCCGAAGAACGACCCCAGCCAACGGGCCGCCGGATCATCGACGTCCAGCGGGGCATCCTCGACGTCCGTGCGGGCCAGCCCGGCGAACGATGCGGCGTCGCGCAGCGACCTGACCGGCCGGCGGCGACTTGCGCCGTCGGCGGTCACCACCACGGTCGCGCCGTCGACCCGCAGCTGCCGCCCGGACCCGAAGACGGGCGTGCCGAAGCCGCCGGGCGTCCAGCGGAAGTGGATGTCGCCGTTGACGCGCTCCTGCGCGGGGGACAGCACCTCGGCCGCCAGGCGATGCAGCGCCTCGCGGGTGCGGGCAAGCCCGGGCGGCGGCGCCGGCAGCGGCTCGAGCGGCGGCGGCGCGGGCTCGCAGAGCAGATCGGCCATGGCGCAGCAGTCCCGCGGCGCCCGCCGGCGTTACGCGTAACGCCGCGGCCGTCCCGCACGACAGGAGCGCCATGGCGGCCACGACGACGACGTTGACCTGGTACCGCGTCCTCGATGAGGGCGATCTGCCCGACGGCCGCGTGCGCACGGTCACCGCCGGGCGCCACGCCGTCGCGCTCACGCACGTCGACGGCCGCTACGGCGCGCTGGACAACCGCTGCCCCCACCAGGGCGGCCCGCTCGGCGAGGGCACGATCGAGAACGGACTGCTGCGCTGCCCGTGGCACGGCTACGACTACTGCCCGCTCACCGGCGCGTCGCCCGAAGCGTTCGGCGACAGCGTGCCGGCCCTCGAGGTCGAGGTGCGCGACGGCGGCGTCTGGGTCGGGATCGAAGAGCGCGACGAGGACGCGACCACCGTCAGCGACGTGATGGCGCAGACCATGACGGCCTGGGGCGTACGCCACGCGTTCGGGATGGTCGGCCACTCCAATCTCGGCCTGGCCGACGCCCTGCGCCGCGAGGAGCTGGCCGGCCGCCTCACCTACATCGGCATGCGGCACGAGGGCGCCGCGGCCTTCGCCGCCTCGGCCTACGGCAAGCTGACCGGCACGCCGGCCGCGTGCCTGACGATCGCCGGCCCCGGCGCCACGAACCTCCTGACCGGGCTGTGGGACGCCCGGCTCGATCACGCGCCGGTGCTCGCCCTGACCGGCCAGGTGGCCGCGCAGGTGCTCGGCCCCGGCGCGTTCCAGGAGGTCGACCTGGGCGCCGTCTTCGCCTCCGTCGCCGGCTGGAGCCAGACGGTCCTGGCCGACAGCCGCCACGCCGAGCTCATGGCGCTCGCGTGCCGCAGCGCGCTGCTGCACCGTGACGTCGCCCACCTCATCTTCCCCGACGACGTGCAGACCCTCCCCGCGGCCGGCGAGCAGCCGCAGGCGCCGGAGGGCCGCCTGGCCGACGACGCCATCCGCCCGCCCGCGGCGGCCGTCGACGAGGCGATGGTCCGCCTGCACGCCGCCCGCCGGCCGGTCGTCGTCGCCGGCGTCGGCGCGCGCGAGGCGATGTCCGACGTCGTCGCGCTCGCCGAGCGTCTGCAGGCCCCCGTCCTGACCACCTTCCGGGCCAAGGGCCAGATGCCCGAGGACCACCCACTCGCCGGCGGGGTGCTCGGCCGCAGCGGCACGCCCGTCGCGTCGTGGCTGATGAACGAGGCCGACCTCCTGCTCGTGCTCGGCGCCTCCTTCGCCGATCACACCGGCATCTACCCCGGCCACCCGACGATCCACGTCGACCACGACCGCGCCGCGCTCGGCCGCGTGCACGGGGTGGCTGTGCCGGTGTGGGGCGACGTCGGCGAGGCGGTCCGGACCTTCGCCGCGAGGCTGGACCCGGGACACCCGACCGAGGACCAGCGGGGCGACGTGGCGGTGCGGTGGGGGCTGTGGCGCGCCGAGAAGGCCGCCCGCGCGCGCGACGACCGCGGGCAGGGCATCGCGAGCGCCGCCGTGTTCGCCGCCCTGCAGCGCCACGCCCCGCGCGACGCCGTGCTCACCGTCGACGTCGGCAACCACGCCTACTCCTTCGGGAGGTACTTCGAGTGCCACGGGTCGCAGACCGTCCTGATGAGCGGGCTGCTGGGCTCCATCGGCTTCGGGTACCCCGCGGCGATCGGCGCCTGGGCGGCCCAGCCGTGGCGCCGCACGATCGCCGTGACCGGTGACGGCGGCTACGCCCAGTACATGGCCGAGCTCACGACCGCCGTCGAGCACGGCATGTCGATCACCCACGTCCTGCTCGACAACGGCCAGCTCGGCAAGATCACCAAGGAGCAGCGCGCCGGCGAGTGGGACGTCTGGCAGACCGGCCTGCACAACCCGGACTTCGCGGCGTGGGCCTCGATCTGCGGCGCGCTGGGCCGCCGCGTGGACCGCGCCGACCAGCTCGACGAGGCCTTGGCCCAGGCGCTGGCCCACGACGGTCCGTCGCTCGTTCACGTGCGCTGCGATGCCGAGCTCGTGTGAGCGATGGCCGCGCTTTGCACCGCGACCCCGCCGGTCTACGCTCGCCCCGTGTGGGAGACCGTCGCGACGGATGAGCAGCGCCTGCTCGCCGCCCTGCGCGACCGGGACGAGGCGGCGTTCATGGACGTCGTCGCCCGCTGGCGCAAGGCGATGCTGAACGTGGCCCGGGCGCATGTGTCCACGCCGGCCAGCGCCGAGGAGGTGGTGCAGGACACCTGGCTGGCGGTCCTGCAGGGCATCGACCGCTTCGAGGGCCGCAGCGCGCTGCGCACGTGGGTCTTCCGCATCCTCGTCAACCACGCCAAGACCCGCGGCGTGCGTGAGCGCCGGACCGTGCCCTTCTCCTCGCTGGCGCGCGAGGAGGCCGAGGGCGACGAGCCGTCGGTCGACCCGAGCCGCTTCCTCGACGCCGGCCACCCGCAATGGCCGCACCACTGGAACACCTTCGACGGCTGCGGCCCGCGCGCCTGGCCGGAGGCGCGCCTGCTCGAGCGCGAGGCGCTCCGCGTCCTGCAACGCGCGATCGACGCGCTGCCGCCGGCCCAGCGGGCCGTCATCACGCTGCGCGACGTGGAGGGCTTCCCGGCCGAGGAGGTGTGCGTCCTGCTCGGCCTCAGCGACGGCAACCAGCGCGTCCTGCTGCACCGCGCTCGCAGCAAGGTCCGCGCCGCGCTGGAGGCGGTGCTGCCGTGAGCTCGCTGCCCGAGATGCCCTGCCGTGAGCTCGTCGAGGTCATCACCGACTACCTCGAGGACGCCCTGCCGGCCGACGACCGCGCGCGCTTCGAGGCGCACCTGCACGAGTGCGGCCCGTGCCGCGACTACGTCGAGCAGTTCCGCGAGGTCATCGCCGCCTCCGGCCGCCTGGCGCCGGAGGACGTGCCGCCCGAGACGCGCGACGAGCTCGCGCGCGCGTTCCGCGCCTGGTCGCAGGGGCCGTGACCGTCGAGCTCGACCACCTGCTGGTGGTCGTCGCGGTCGCGTTCGCCGCGCCGCTGGCGCTCGGCCTCCTGCCGGCCGTCCCGGTCCCGGCCGTCGTGCTGGAGATCGTCGCCGGCATCGTCGTCGGGCCGGCCGTCCTGGGCTGGGCGGAGCTCGACGACGCGGTGCGCCTGCTCGCGCTGATCGGCCTCGGCTGGCTGCTGCTCCTCGCGGGGCTCGAGATCGACGTCGACGAGCTCCGCGGCCGGCCGCTGCGGCTGGCGGGCGCGGGCTTCGGCGTGTCCGTCGTGCTGGCGCTCGTCGCGGCCGGCGCGCTGCACGCCATCGGGTTCGCGGAGGAGCCGCTGCTCGTCGCGATCGTCCTCACCGCCACGGCGCTCGGCGTCGTCGTGCCGGTGCTGCAGGATCGCGGGCTCACCCGCAGCCCCGCCGGCCAGCTCGTCATCGCCGCGGGGTCGATCGCCGACTTCGGCGCGATCCTCCTGCTGTCGCTGTTCTTCTCCCGGGAGTCCTCCGGCGCCGCGACGAAGCTCGTGCTGCTCGGGCTCTTCGCCGCGGCCGTGGTCCTGGTCGCCCTGGCCCTCGCGCGCGCCGAACGCTCGATGCGCCTCAGCGGGGCGCTGCTGCGCCTGCAGGACACGACCGCGCAGATCCGCGTGCGCGGCGCGTTCCTGCTGCTGGTCGGCTTCGCGGCGATGGCCGAGCACCTCGGTCTCGAGGTGATCCTGGGCGCCTTCGCCGCGGGGGTGATCCTCGGTGCCGTCGACCGCGACCGGGCGATGACGCACCCGGACTTCCGCCGGAAGCTGTCGGCCGCCGGCTTCGGCGTCTTCATCCCGGTGTTCTTCGTCTCGACCGGCCTCGCATTCGACCTCGCCGCGCTGACCTCCGACGCCTCGACCGTCCTGCGCGTCCCGGTCTTCCTGGCCGCGATCGTCGTCGTCCGCGCGCTGCCAGCGGTGCTCTACCGCCAGGAACTCGGCACCCGCGCCGCTGCGGCGGCCGGCCTGCTGCAGGCGACCACCCTGCCGTTCGTCGCCGCTGCCACCATGATCGGCCTCGACCTCGGGGCGATCAGCGCCGAGAACGCGGCGGCGCTGGTGGCCGCCGGTCTGCTCTCGGTCGTCCTCTGCCCGGCTGTCGCGACCCGCCTGCTGGCGCCCCACGACGGCCGGGTGCCGGTCGCCGCCTAGTCCCGGCGCACCGGGATCGAGCTGTACTGGTTGAGGAAGAGGGCGCGGACACGGGTCGCGTCGCCGTCGAGCTCCAGGTCGGGGAGCATCCGCAGCGTTTCCTCGATCCAGATCCGGAGCTCGAGCCGCGCGAGCGCCGCCCCGAGGCAGAAGTGCCGTCCGCGGGCGCCGAAGGCCTGGTGGTCCTCGCGGTTGGCGCGGTGCAGGTCGAAGGTGTGGGGGTCCTCGAACACGGTCGCGTCGCGGTTGGAGGCCAGGTACCAGAGCAGGACCCGGTCGCCTTCCTTGATGGTCTGGCCGTGGAGCTCGACGTCACGGGTCGCCGCCCGGGCCATGAACGCGAAGGCGGGGTTGAGCCGCAGGCCCTCCTCGACCGCGTTGCCGACGAGACCCGGGTCGTCGCGCAGCTGCTGCAGGAGCTCGGGCTGCTCGAGCAGCGTCTTCATGATCCCGCTGTAGGTCGCACGGGTGGAGTCGTTGCCCGCCGCCATCAGCAGGATGAAGAAGACGGCGATCTCGAAGTCGTCGAGGCGCTCGCCGTCGACCTCGGCGGACATGATCGCGCTGAGCAGGTCGTCGGTCGGCTCGGCCCGGCGGGCGGCGATCTGAGCGCCGCAGTACTGGACGATCTCGCCGAGCACCGCCTCCGTGTCGTCCCATTGCTTGCGGACCTCGGGATCCTCGAACGCCGTGAACACGTTGGTCCAGTGGACGAGCTTCGCGTCGTCCTCGGGCGGGGTGCCGAGCATGTCGCCGATCACCCGCGCGGGGATCGGCCGGGCGAGATCGGCGACGAGGTCGAAGCGCTCACGGTCCTGCACCAGCGCCAGGTGGTGGCGGACGATCCGGCCGATGTGGTCCTCGTGCTCGGCGATGCGCTTGGGCGTGAACGCCTTGCCGACGATCTGCTTGAGCCGCGCGTGGCGCGGAGGGTCCATCGAGATCATCTGCAGCCGCTGGATGTCCAGCGGGACGCCGATGTCGTCGACGAGGAAGATCCCGCGGCGCTCGGAGGAGAAGGTCTCGAAGTCGCGCGTGACCTTGTGCACGTCCTCGAAGCGGGTGATCGACCAGAAGCCGCCCTCCTGCGGAGCGACCGCCTGCTCGCTGAAGTGCACGGGCGCCTGGCGCTGCAGGACGTCGAAGACGTCGAAGGGCGGGCCGTCGTCCCACAGCCGAGGGTCGGCGAGGTCGACAGCGGTGAGGTCGGGGGCGTCGGTGGCCATGACGGCAGTGTGCTGCAGCTTTTACAAGTTGTCAAGACAATATGAAAAGGCAATCAGGTATGCTGTGGGCATGGCCGTTCTCTCGCGCCGCGAGCGCACGCTGGAGACCCGCCGCGCGAACGAGACGGCGCTGCTGCGCGCGGCGGTCGAGCTCCTGGACGAGGGCGCCTCGTTCGCCGGGTTGGGGATCGAGCAGATCGTCAAGCGGGCAGGGCTCTCCCGCCCCACCTTCTACGCCTACTTCGAGGACAAGCGGGCGCTGGTCCTGCGCCTGGGCGAGCTCGTGGAGCACGACCTCGCGCAGGCGGCCGATCCGTGGCTGGCGGGGGCCGGCGTCCCGATGCGCGACACCCTGGCCGCGGTCCTGGCGGTCTTCCGGGCCCATCGCGCGGCCCTCGGCGCGGTCGTCGAGTCGGCGACCTACGACGACGACGTCGCCGCGTTCTGGCGCGCGTTCCACGACCGGTTCCTGCCGGGTGCGCAGCGGCGGATCGCGGAGGCCTACCCGGACATGGGGGACGATGCGGTCGCCGCCCGCGCCTACGCGCTGGTGTGGATGACGGAGCGGACGCTGGTCGAGCACGTGATGCGCCCGACGGTCGACGAGCAGGCGCTGCTGGACCAGCTGACGTGGGTCTGGCGCATGGCGGCGACCCGGGCCTGAGGGGCGGCCGGTCGGCCGCCCCTCGCCGTCATGTGTCAGCCGCAGCGGCCGTAGTGCTGGACGAACGTGCCCGACGGCACGCCGCCGGTCTCCTGCGGGAACGCGGAGCCCCTGGCCACGCCCACGCCCAGCTCGCGCAGCGACGGGTCGAGCATCGTCCGGCGGTGATCGGGGCTCTGGTACCACCACTCCACCGCCCCCCTGGCGGTCGGCGCGAAGACCTTGGCGGCCGGATCGACGCGCGGGCTGGAGCTCGTCCAGCCGAACGTGTTCTCCCGTCCGGCGGACGGCGCCCCGGGGCAGTAGCCGCCGGCCGCGATCCGGACGCCGATGTCGTGCCGGGGCGTGTCGGCCGGGTTGGCGATCTCCGGGTCGTCATGGCTCACCATGCCGTCGGTCGTGCTCCACCACCGCAGCCGCACGGACTTGTCGGCGTGGCTGCGCGCCGAGTCGGCCAGCCTGGCGTTGAGCGTCAGGGCCGGCGCGCTGTGCTGCCGGCGCTTCTGGTTGGTGAGGCACAGCACGGCCGCCTCGGCCTGCGCGGCGGTGAGCTGCGTGACGAGCGTGTCGGTGTTCGTGCAGGGCTTCGGCGCCCGTCCGAGCGTGCGCACGCAGTTCTCCTTGATCGTCACCGTGCCCGTGGCCGCGGGGTTGCCGTTGATGGTGAGGTCGACGAAGAACGTCTCCTTGCCCTCGCAGACCTTGTCCTTGAGCGTCTTGACCTCGTAGCGCGGGCTCCAGGTGCCCCCGACGGGGACGGCGCGGCCGAGGACGGCGAACGCGTTGTAGTCCTTGGTCGCCGGGCCGCTGTTGTCGACCTTGGCGGTGTTCATGCGCGTCTTGAAGAGGTAGGCGCACTCGCCGCTGGGCCCGGCCTCCGCGGCGGTGCACCGCAGCGACACGGGGTAGCTGGCGGTGGCGCCCTCGAGGACCGTCTGGGGTCCGAGGGTCACGGCATCGGCGCTGGCCGTCGTGGCGCCCGCCGCGGGGACGAGCGCCGCGGCGGCCGCGGCGCCGAGCGCGAGGCGCCGCAGCGCCTTGCTGGTGGTCTGCATGGTGATCTCCTGTCTCGTGATCCGGCTGACAGGGACCACCGTCGGGCACGTGCGCGTCGTCGCCGTAACCGCCGCGTAACGGCGGGCCGGCGCGCGCCGGCTCAGCGGTACTCGGGGTTGGCGAAGTCGAACCGGCAGCCGGCGTCCCAGGCGCTACGCTGGTTGCCGTGCGCGGGGATGCCGCCGGTGGACTTCAGCAGCCGCGCGAGATGCAGCAGGTTCCAGGTCAGGAACGTGGTGTTGCGGTTGGTGAAGTCGTTCTCCGG
>DASPKC010000446.1:0-6774 GCA_035628295.1 Baekduia sp. | reverse complement strand
TGACGATGATGCCGCCGATGTCGCGCAGGCGCAGCTGGCGGACCACCTCGGTCGCCGCCTCGAGGTTCGTCCTGGTGATCGTGTCCTCGAGGCGCGCCTGCTTGCCGCGCCCGACGAACGAGCCGGAGTTGACGTCGATGACGGTGAGCGCCTCGGCGTAGTCGATGAGCAGGTAGCCGCCCGAGGGCAGGTCCACCCGCTTGCTCATCAGGTTGTCGATCTCCTGCTCGATGCCGAACTTCTCGAACAGCGGCGTGGAGTCCTCCCACAGCTCGACGCGGTCGACGAGCTCGGGCGCCGTGCGGGCGAAGAACGACGTCAGGCGCTGGTGCTGCTTGGGGTCGTCGACGATCGCGCGCTCGAAGTGGTCGCTGAAGATGTCGCGCACCACGCGGACCGAGAGGTCGGCCTCCTGGAAGACCAGGGCCGGGGCCGACGCCTCGGCCACGCGCTTGTCGAGGACCTCGTGGAGCTTGAAGAGGTACTGCAGCTCGCGCTCGAAGTCGGCGCGCTTGGCGCCCTGGGCGGCCGTGCGGATGATCGCGCCGCCGCCCTTGAGGTCGAGGTCCTTGGCCTCCTTGCGCAGGCGGGTGCGCTCCTTGTCGTCCAGGCGCTTGGAGACGCCCACGCCCTCGCCGGTCGGCGTGTAGACCATGTAGCGCCCGGCGACCGTCAGGTCCATCGACAGGCGGGCGCCCTTGGTCTTCAGCGGGTCCTTGACGACCTGGACCACGACCTCCTGGCCGGGCTTGAGCACCTCGTGGATGGGCTTGCCCTTACCGGTGGTGCCGCGGCCGCGGCGGGCCACCTCGACGCCCGGGAGGACGATCTCGTCGACGTGGAGGAAGCCGTTCTTGTCGAGGCCGATGTCGACGAACGCCGCCTCGAGGCCGGGCAGGACGTTGTCGACCTTGCCCTTGTAGATGTTGCCGACGATCGAGCGGTTGGTCTTGCGCTCGAGGTACAGCTCGGCGACCTTCAGGCCGTCAGTGGCCTCCTTCTTGGTGTCGGCCTTGGACGCCCCGCGGGCCTTGACGGCCTTCGGGGTTCCGGGCCCTTCGAGCAGCGCGACCCGGGTCTCGCCCCGGTCGACGCTGACGAGCACGTGCTTGCGCAAGGTGAGTGTCCTTCGTCATGTGCGGATGCGGCCCTTGAGCGCGGCGGCGCCGCGGCCCTGCAGGTAGACGCTCTGCAGCAGGCCGATCGCGAGGAATGTGGAGAGCACCGAGGATCCGCCGTAGCTCAGCAGCGGCAAGGGGATCCCGGTGATGGGCATGATCCCGACGTTCATGCCGACGTTGACGAACACCTGGCAGAGCAGCATGCCCACGATCCCTCCGACGAGGAGGGCGCCGAAGAGGTTCTTGGCGACGGTGAGGATGCGCAACGCTCTCCAGATGAGCAACGCGTAGAGGGACAGCACCAGCGCCGCGCCGGCAAAGCCCCAACGCTCCCCGACCACCGCGAACGCGAAGTCCGTGTGGTGCTCGGGGAGGAAGTTGAGCTTGGTCTGCGTGGCGGCGTCGCCGCGGCCGGTCTTCTGACCGGAGCCGATGGCGATGCGTGACTGGTTCTGCTGGTAGCCCGCGTCGGACGGGTCCTCGGATGGGTGCAGGAACGACGTGAGCCGGTCCTGCTGATACGGCTTGAGCACCTCGACCCCGACCGCCGGCGCGGCGACGAGCACCAGCGCGACGGAGGCCGCTCCGAGCGCGACCAGGGCGGTGAGGTGACGCCACGAGATCCCGGCCACGAACAGGACCGAGAAGGCGATGGCGACGAAGACGAGCCCGGAGCCGAGGTCCTCGGCCATCACGATCGACGCCGGGACGAGGGCGAGCAGCATCGCTCGCGCCGTCGTGTCCCGGTCCTTCAGGCGTCGTGCGCGGTCCACCAGGAAGGAGGCGAGCACGAGCGCGAGCAGGATCTTGCCGAGCTCGGAGAACTGGATCTCGAAGAGGGGTGTCTGGATGGCGCGCTTGGAGCCGCGCGTCGCCGATCCCAGCGCGAAGACGGCGACGATGCCGCCGATCAGGACGGCGTAGAGGCCGTGGCGCAGCTCGCGCAGCCGGCTGTAGTCCACGCGCGAGAGCACGAGCGCCACCACGACGCCCATCCCCACGAAGAACGCCTGGCGCTTGACGAAGTAGTCCGGATCGCCGGGGACGTCGTCGATGGTGGCCGCGTCGATCGTCAGCAGCGAGAGGATGCTGATGCCCAGCACCGACAGCCACAGCGTCACGTCGATGGGCAGCGCCATCCCGGCCGGGCGGGCGGGCGCGGCGGCCGGCCGGTCGCCCTGCACGTCGGTGATGGTGTTGCCCAGCGCGCTCACGTGTCCTGCGAGCTCCCGGCCACGCAGCCGCCGACCTTGCCGGTGAACCACTTCGACAGCACCTGGCAGGCGGCCGGCGCCGCGGACTCCGCGCCGAAGCCGCCCTTCTCCACCGTGACCGCCACGACGATCCGCTTGAGCGGCTTGCCCTCGGGCGTGTTCTGGTGGGCGTAGGCGACGTACCACGACTGGTCGAGTCCCGACGTGGTCTGGGCGGTGCCGGTCTTGCCGAAGATCGGGAAGCGGCCGTGGTCCCAGTCGCCGAAGACGCCGGCGCTGGTGCCGCCGGGCTGCGACGCCGCGGCGCGCAGGCCGTCCATGAGCGCCTGGCGGCCGGCCGGGTCGATCTTGAAGCGGCGGGCGGTGCCGGGGTCGATCTGCTGGATGAGGCGGCCCTGCTCGTCCTCGACGCGGCGGCCGAGATGCGGGCGCGGGACGCGGCCGCCGTTGGCCAGGGCGGCATAGGACACCGCCACCTGCAGCGGCGTCGCCTGCAGGTCGCCCTGCCCGATGGCCAGGTTCACGTTGTCGCCCTCGCTCCAGTCCCGGATCTCCGCCACGATCCCACACGACGGCACGTCGCGCTCCTTGCGGCACTGCAGCTCGAGCTCGTTGCGCTCCTTGCGCCACTCGCGATCGGGGACGGCGCCCTTCGCCTCGCCGGGCAGGTCGATGCCGGTGCGCCGGCCGTAGCCCATGCGGTGCGCCCAGGACTGCAGCGGGCGGCCGGGCACCGGGTTCAGCGACTGGCCCAGCAGGTAGAAGTAGATGTCCGACGAGACCTTCATGGCCTCGCGGAGGTCGACGGGGCCGTAGGCCTGCTTCTTGGCGTTGCAGCGCTCGCCGCCGACGCCGCGCCCGAGGGTGATGCAGCCCGTGTCGTTGATCGTCGTCAGCGGCGTGACCTTGCCGGCGGCCAGGCCCGCGAGCGCCGTGACCGGCTTGAACGTCGAGCCCGTGGGGTACTGCGCGCCGATCGCGCGGTTGAACAGCGGCGAGCCGGCCTCCTCGCCGAACATCGCCTCGTAGCGCTGCTGGGTGATCGGCCGCGACAGCACGCGCGGGTCGAAGGTGGGCAGCGACGCCATGGCCAGGACCTCGCCCGTGGCTGGGTCGAGGGCGACGGCGCCGCCGGGGCGCCCGGCGCCGAAGCGCTGGAGCGCCCGGTGCATCGTCGTCTGCAGGCCGAGGTCGATCGACAGCTCGACCTGGCGTCCCGGCACCGGGTCGCGGCCGGGCCGGATGCCCTTCGGGTTGCCGTTGGCGTCGACGATGATGCGCCGCGAGCCGTCGCGGCCGCGCAGGTAGCGGTCGTAGCGGTACTCGAGGCCGTCCTGGCCGACGATCGTGCCCTGCGGCACGCCGCGGAAGCGCTCCTGGTCGAGCTGGCCCTCGGTGATCTCGCCGATCGTCCCGAACATCTGGGCGGCCAGACCGCGGTGCGGATAGGCCCGCAGGTAGCGCAGCTCGGCCTCGATCCCGGGGAAGCGCCGCGCGCGCTCGGCCAGGAAGTTGCGCTCGGCGTCCGAGACGTCGGTCTTGAGCACGATCGGCGCGTAGGGCACCTGCACGAGCTCCTCGACGACGCGCTGGTGGATGTCGCGCCAGGACATGCCGATGACGCGGCCCAGCCGCTTGTACAGCGCCTGGGTGGAGGCGTCGGCGAGCCGGGGCAGCGGCTCGGGCTCGCCCTTGCGGCCCTTGGGCCGGCGCTCGCGCAGGCCGGCACGGCGGCCGTACTCCGCGGCGGCGTCGCGGATCTCCTGCGGCAGGCGGTCCGGCGCGATGGTCACCACGTTGGCGCGGCGGTTCTCGACGAGCGGGACGCCGTTGCGGTCCACGATCGCGCCGCGCGGGGCGGGATCGCGCTCGATGCGCACGCGGTTGTTGTTGGCCTGCGCGAGGTACTGGTCGCCGCTGAGGACCTGCAGGTACCAGAGGCGGAAGAAGACGATCCCGAAGAGGACGAACGCGACCATGCCGAGCACCGCCACGCGCACGGCGAGGTTCTGCGACATGGGGATGCGACGCTCGGCGACGGGGTCGATCATCCGCGGGCCTGGGACAGGGGGCTGAGGCCGCCGGTGGTGTACGCCCGGCGCCGGCGGCGGCGCGGGTCGTCCGGCAGCGCCGGGGACAGGAAGCGGCGTGCGAGGGCGAAGACGGGCAGGGCGATCAGGGCGTTGAGGGCGACGGTGAGCACGATCTGGCGCAGCAGGAGCATGCTGACCGGGGCGTCGACGCCCAGCAGGAAGCTGATGAGGCCGAACCCGACGGTGGCCACGAGCGTGGCGGCGGCGCCGACCGCCATCGGCACCGCGGCGCCCTGGGGGTCGCGCAGCTCGCGCAGGCGGCCCGCCCCGTAGCCGGCCACGGTGAACACCAGCGACGACAGGCCGAGCGTCTGCACGTACGCGGTGTCGACGAACAGGCCGACGGAGAACCCGAAGACCGCACCGGGCAGCGAGCCGCACAGCAGGCCGACGGCGGCCACGACGAGCGGCAGGAGGTCGGCGTTCGTGTCGAAGAGCGTGATCTGCGAGACCGCCGCGACCTGCAGGAGCGCGGCACCGAAGCCCAGGGCCGCCAGGCGGAGGGCGAGCTGCGGGGTCACCGGGGTCACGAGGTGCCGCTGCCCCCCACGCGCTTGGTCAGGACCTGCACGAACTCCAGCGACCGCGCGTCGACCGCCGGCTTGAGGTGCACCTCCTGCGCGTCGGTGCCCTCCTCGTCGATGCGGGTGATGCGCCCGATCGGGATGTTGGCCGGGAACAGCGACGGGACCCGCGGGTTGGTGGTGCCGGCCGTCACGACGACGTCGCCGCGCTCGATCGAGTCGGTCCGGCGGGTGTACTGCAGCTCGAGCGAGCGCGGGCTGCCGAGCTCGGGGGTGACCACGCCGGAGGTGCCGCCGCCGACGGTCCGGGCGGTCACCTGCATCTCGTTGTCGGTGAGCAGCGTGACGACGGCGCTGCCGCCGCTGACCTGCGAGACGCGGCCCACGAGCCCGGCGCCGTCGCCGTCGGTGGCGACGACGGGCATGTCGAGCCCGAGGCCGTCGTCCTTGCCCTTGTTGATCTTGATCGAGGCGTACCAGAGGGTCGGGTTGCGGGTGATGACCCGGGCGCCGACGGGGTCGTAGTCCTCGAGGCCGAGGTCGCGGTCGAGCCCGAGCAGGCCCTTGAGCTGGCGGTTCTCGCGCACTGCGGCCTGGCCGGCCACGGCCTCGCGGGCCAGGCGGTCGCGCTCCTTGCGCAGCTCCTCGTTCTCGGACTTGGCGTCGACGGTGTCGCCGACCCAGCCGAACAGGTCGCGCACGGGCTTCAGCGCCCGGCTCGCGCCCTCCTGGATCGGGGAGAGCACCTCGCCGACGCCGCGCTGGACCGCGTGCAGGCCGCCCCCGGCCGACTCGCCGAAGTACGCGGTGATCAGCACCAGCGAACAGGCGACGAGGAAGCCCAGGACGGCACGCCGGCGACGGATGGTCGATCGGTCGTGCACTGGTGGCTACATCAACCCGCGACGGGCGGGAAGGTCACCCGTAGCGCCGGCGGGGGCGCGAGCGGGAGTTCTTGTTCGTCCGGTGGATGACCTCGAACTCCTCCAGCGACCGGCCCGAGCCGACGGCCACGCACGTGAGCGGGGATTCGGCGAGGTGGGCGGGCATCTGGGTCTCCTCGCGCAGGCGCTCGTCCAGGCCCTGCAGCAGGGAGCCACCGCCGGCGAGCATGATCCCGCGGTCCATGATGTCGGACGCGAGCTCGGGCGGCGTGCGGTCGAGGGTCTCCTTCACGGCGTCGACGATCTGCGACAGGGGCTCCTCGAGCGCCTGCCGGATCTCCTCGCTCGTGAGGACGACGGTCTTGGGCAGGCCCGACACCATGTCGCGGCCCCGGATCTCCGCCTGAACTTCCTCCCCCATGGGGTAGGCGGAGCCGATCTCGAGCTTGACCTCCTCGGCGGTCTGCTGGCCGATGAGCAGCTTGTACTCGCGCTTGGCGTAGTTGATGATCGCCTCGTCGAGCTCGTCGCCGCCGACGCGGATCGACTGGCTGACGACGATGCCGCCGAGCGAGATCACCGCGACCTCGCTCGTCCCGCCGCCGATGTCGACGACCATCGAGCCGGTCGGCTCCCCCACCGGCAGCCCGGCGCCGATCGCCGCGGCCATCGGCTCCTCGATCAGGTAGGCCTGGCGCGCGCCCGCGCTCAGGCAGGCCTCCTCCACCGCCCGCTTCTCCACGCCGGTCACGCCCGACGGCACGCAGACCACGACGCGCGGGTGCGCCCAGCGGTTCTGGTGAACCTTCTGGATGAAGTGGCGGAGCATCTGCTCGGTGACGTCGAAGTCCGCGATCACGCCGTCCTTCAGCGGCCGGATGGCCTGGATCGTGCCCGGCGTCCGGCCCAGCATGCGCTTGGCCTCGATCCCGACGGCG
>DASPKC010000445.1:0-15903 GCA_035628295.1 Baekduia sp. | reverse complement strand
CCCTGCGCCGCACGCGCGCGGGCCGGCGCGGCGCGCAGCGGGCGCTCGACAAGCTGCTCGCCGAGCGCGCCCGCGCCTCACGCGCCCGGGGGCCGGGCGGCCCCTGGTCGATCCCCTGGCCGATCGTCGAGTGCGAGTCCGGCGGCCAGAACCTCCCGCCGAACTTCGCGGGTGCGTCGGGCTACTACCAGTTCATGCCCGAGACCTGGCGCGGCCTGGGTGGCAGCACGCCGCACGCCTACCAGGCCCCGAAGGCCGAGCAGGACCGCCTCGCGGCGCACCTGTGGGCGGGCGGCGCCGGCGCCCACAACTGGGTCTGCGCCGAGCTCGTCGCCTGATCGCGCGAGAGCACGGTCGCCACGCACACCGCGGGATTCGGGGTGCAGGTCGGGCCGGCGTTCTCGGCCACGGCCACCCGCGCCCCGGCCACCTGCCGGGCGCCCGCCTCGCCGCGCAGCTGGGTGACGAGCTCGCCGTCGGCGGCCGACCCGATCGCCCCGAAGGCCCGCGCCCGGTCCTCGATCGCGAGCTTCTGACAGCCGAGACCAGAGCGCTCCCGTACTGCCCGGAGCGGACCGCCAGGGCCGCCACGTGCAGCGCGCTGGACGACGTGGCGCAGGCGTTCTCCACGTTGATCAGGGGCAGGCCCGCCAGGGTCGTGTCGCGCAGCGCGACCTGCGCGCGCACCATCCCCTGGCCCGTGAGGAGCCCCGCGACCGCGTTGCCCGCGACCACCACGTCGACGTCGGCCGGCATGGCCCCCGCGTCCTCGAGGGCTCCGAGCGCCGCGGCACGCGCCAGCTCCGCCAGCCCCTTTCGGGGTGGCGGGCGAAGCGCGTCATCGCGGCGCCCGCGATGACGGGTCGGCCACGAGCGGCTACACGGCCCGGGCGCGGCCGGACCAGAACTCGTCGCGCAGCTCGCGCTTGAGGACCTTGCCGACGGGCGAGCGCGGCAGCTCGCGGAAGATGACGGTCTTCGGCGTCTTGACGGGGCCGAGGCGGTCGCGGCAGAGCTTGACCAGCTCGTCGGCCTCGACCTCCTGGCCGGGCTTGAGCTCCACGACCGCGGTCACCGACTCGCCCCACTTCTCGTCGGGCAGGCCGATCACCGCGCAGTCGTTGACGGCGGGGTGGCCCCAGATGACCTGCTCGACCTCGCTGGGAAAGACGTTGAAGCCACCCGAGATGATCATGTCGCGCTTGCGGTCGACGATGGACACGAAGCCGTCCTCGTCCATCTGGCCGATGTCCCCCGTGCCGTGCCAGCCGCCGGGCCGGCGGACCGCCTCGCTCTGCTCGGGGTCCTTGTAGTAGCCGGGCATGACGAGGTCGCCGCGCACCACGATCTCGCCCTTCTCGCCCGGGCCGAGGATGGTGCCGTCGTCGTCCATGATCCGCACCGTGGCCACGACGGAGGGGCGGCCGCAGGAGGCCAGGCGCTCCTCCCGCCCGGACTCGAGCGCCTCGACGTGGTCGCGCGGCGTCAGGACGGTGCAGATCATCGGCGCCTCGGCCTGCCCGAAGGTCTGGGTCATGACCGGCCCGAAGACCTCCATCGACTCCTTGAGCTTGTCCACGCTCATCGGCGCCGCGGCGTAGATGAAGTGCCTGAGCGAGGAAAAGTCGTGCGAGCGCACATCCGGGTGGGCGAGCAGCGCGTAGATCGCGGTCGGCGGCAGGAACAGCCGGGTGACCTTGTGGCGCTCGATGGACTCGAAGATGTCCTTCGGCACCACCCCGTCGTGGATGATGTGGGTGCCGCCGACCGCGAAGACGCAGAAGGTGATCCCGCCGGCCGCGTGGCTCATCGGGGCCGCCACGAGCTGGACGGGGTCCTGCTCGGGCAGGTGCGCCAGGAACGCGAGGTTCATCTGCTGGATGCCGCGGTGCGTGATCTGCACCGCCTTCGGCCGGCCGGTGGTCCCGCCGGTGCCGAGCATCATGGCCACCGCCTCCGGCCGGTCGGGGACGAGCGGGACCTGGGTGCCCTCGGGCTCCATCCAGTCGTCGAGCACCGGATCGCCGTCGCGGCCTCCGGGCAGCAGGCTGATGCAGGTGCGCAGGGACGCGACCTGCCCCTCGGCCAGGTCCGCCGCCGCGGCGAGCTTCGGGTGGTAGACGAGCACGTCGCACTCGACGGTCTCGAGCAGGTCGGCGTTGTCCTGCGGCGTGGACTTCGCGTTGAGCGCGACCCACGTCGCGTTGATGCGCAGCGCGCCGAGCAGCGCGGTGAACGCGACCGGGTCGTTGGGCGAGAGGACCGCGACCTTGCTCCCCTCCCCGAAGCCGTCGCGCGCGAGCGCCGCGCCGATGCGGTGCGACAGCGTCTGGATCTCGCGGAAGCTCCAGCTGCGCGAGCCGTCCGCCAGGACGAAGCACGCGCGGTCCGGGAAGGCGTCCGCACCACGGTCGAAGGACTCGATGACCTGCATGGCCCGACGCTACGGGGCCATCACCGCGACGGGTTTGTGGGGCTCCCACAGACGGCAGCCCCCCGGGATGACGACCTGGGACAGGTCGGCGCGCTCGTCGCCGGACTAGCGTCGCCTCATGACCGAGCCGACCGTCAACCGCTGCTTCCGCCTGCGCCGGCGCCCGTCGGGCCCGGTTACCGAGGCCGACCTCGAGCTGTGCGAGGAGGCCGTCCCGCAGATCGAGGACGGCCAGGCGCTCGTGCGCACGCTGCTGCTGTCGCTGGACCCGACGAACCGGATCTGGATGAGCGACATGCGCTCCTACCTGCCGCCGGTGCCGATCGACGCCGTGATGCGCGGGCTCGGCATCGGCCAGGTCCTCGCGTCGCGCCGGGACGACATGCAGGCCGGCGACCTCGTCAGCGGCTTCACCGGCTGGCAGGACCTCTGCGTCGCGGGCGCACCGGGCGAGGAGTTCCCGTTCACGGTTCTCCCGGACCCGCTGCCGGCGCCGCTGACGCTCTTCCTCGGGCCGATCGGCCACACCGGCCTCACCGCCTGGGTGGGCATCGCGGACATCACCAAGCCGCAGGAGGGCGAGACCGTGGTGGTCTCGGCAGCGGCCGGGGCCGTCGGCTCCGTGGCCGGGCAGCTGGCCAAGGCGCGCGGCGCGCGGGTGGTCGGCATCGCGGGTGGGCCGGAGAAATGCCGGCACGTGGTGGAGGACCTCGGCTTCGACGCCTGCGTCGACTACAAGGCCGGCGACTGGCGCGAGCAGCTGGCGGCCGCGACGCCCGACGGCATCGACGTCGACTTCGAGAACGTCGGCGGTGCGATCATGGACGAGGTCTTCCTGCGCCTGAATCTCGGTGCCCGCGTCGCGCTGAGCGGGATGATCTCCCAGTACAACCAGTCCCAGGAGGGCTGGGGCGCCCAGATGCAGATCGGCCAGATGATCACGAGCCGGGTGCTGATGAAGGGGTTCATCGTCCTCGATCACGCCGAGCTCTTCGAGGAAGCGATAGGAGAGCTCGCCGGACTGCTGGCCGAGGGGCGCCTCAAGTTCGACGAGACGATCGTCGACGGGCTGGGGCAGGCGCGCGACGCGCTCAACCGGCTGTTCGAGGGCACCAACACGGGCAAGCTGATCGTGCGGGTTGCCGAGCCGGTGGAGGCCGGCGCGCCCTCGGGCGCCACCGGGGCGACCGCCTAGGTGTGCGCGAGCCCGGGTAGCGTCCCGGGCGTGCGCCGCGCGGTGATCGTCGTCCTGGTCGCGCTCGCCGCCGCGGGCGCGTCCGGCTGCGGCTCCGATGACGTGCCCGGGCTCTCCGACGCCCAGCGGGAGGCCGAGCGACTGCGCGACCGCGCGCTCGAGGCGCGTGAGCGCGTCGAGCGCACCCGCGACCGCCTGCGCGACATCCGCGAGGAGGCGCGGCGCGTCGGCGACGAACTCGCCCAGAAGGTGCGCGACGCGCTGGACGATCTGCAACAGGCCGTTCCGCGGGCCACCCCGGCGACCCAGCCGCCGCGCGTGCAGGGCCGGTCAGGCACGACGACCATCGACGCGTTCCTCACCGAGACGCTTCGCAGCGTGGACCGCTACTGGACGCAGACCTTCGCGGCGTCCGACCTGCCCGAGCCCCGGGTCCGCTTCTCCTGGGTCCCGCCGAACCGGGTCGCGCGGTCGGCGTGCGGCGAGCCCGCCGACGACCAGGCGGCGTTCTACTGCCCCGCCGACGACACCATCTACGTCGGCCAGGTGCTCGCCGCGGGGGTCTACCGCGGCGTCGTGCGCGGCTTCCCGGGCGAGCAGGCCGGCCAGGGCCGGGCCGCGGGGGACTTCGGCGTCGCGTACCTCGTCGCCCACGAGTACGCGCACAACCTGCAGCAGGAGCTCGGGTTCTTCTCGTCGGGACGGCGCGGGGGCCAGGCGCGGCCGTTCGAGCTGCAGGCCGACTGCATGGCGGGCCTGTGGGGCAGCTCGGTCTACCGCGCGGGGCTGCTGCAGGAGGGCGACGTGCAGGAGGCGATGGACACCGCGCTGGCGGTCGGCGACTTCGAGGTCGGCAGCCAGCAGCACCACGGCACGCCGACCGAGCGGCGCGACGCGTGGCTGCTGGGCTTCGAGTCGGGCACGCCCGCCGATTGCAGCGCCTTCGTGCGGGCGTAGGCAGCGCATGGACGCGGCGGGGGCCCGGGTAGCCTGCCGCTGCAGTGGCCGAGCGCCGGGTGGCCGTTTGCGACCTCGGGTCGAACTCGTTCCGTCTCGTCGTCTTCACGGCGGGCGACGGCTGGTGGACGCGCACCGACGAGATCTACGAGCCGGTGCGCATCGGCGAGGGGCTCGCCGCGACCGGCCGCCTGGGCGCGGACGGCATCGCGCGGGGCCTGGCCACCGCCGAGGTCTTCGCCCAGTTCTGCCACGCGACGGGCATCGAGGAGGTCGACGCCGTCGCGACCAGCGCCATCCGCGACGCCGAGAACGCCGCCGACTTCCTGGACCCGTGCCCGCTGGAGGTCCGCGTCCTGTCGCCCGAGGACGAGGCGCGCCACGGCTACCTCGCGGCGGTGAACTCGACGACGCTGGCCGACGGCGTGGTGCTCGACATCGGCGGCGGCTCGATGCAGCTCGTGCGGGTCGTCGGGCGCCACGCCCAGGAGCTCGACTCCTGGCGGCTGGGCGCGGTGCGCATGACCGAGCGCTTCGGCCTGGCGGGCGACGGGCCGGCCAAGCCCAAGCGCGTCAAGGAGCTGCGCGCGCACGTCGCGCGCAAGCTCGAGCGCGCGGACTGGCTGACGCGCTCGGGCGACCGCCTGGTCGGCCTCGGCGGCACGGTGCGCAACCTGGCCCGGGCGGCGCAGATCGAGGCGGGCGTCCCGGCCGAGCTCGGCGTCCAGGGCTACGTCGTCGAGCGCCAGGCCCTCGATGCCCTGGTCGACCGCCTCGCCGGCCTCTCGCCCGCCGAGCGGGCGCGTGTGCCCGGGATCAAGGCCGCCCGCGGCGACCTCATCCTCGCCGGGGCGGTGGTCGTGCAGGGCGTGCTGGAGGCCGGCGGGTTCCCGGCGCTCGAGACGACCGAGGCCGGCCTGCGCGAGGGCGTCTTCTTCGCCCGCCACTGGGGCGGCGATCCGCCGCTGGTCGACGACGTCCGCCGGGCCAGCGTCCTGAACCTCGCCGGCCAGCACCGCGTCGACCCGGCGCACACAGAGCACGTCGCCCGGCTCGCGCTCGGCCTGTTCGACGGCCTCGCGGCCGCCGGCCTGCACGACGGGGACGCACGCGAGCGCGAGCTGCTGTGGGCGGCGGCGATGCTGCACGACATCGGCATGCGCGTCGACTACGACGACCACCACAAGCACTCGCGCTACCTCGTGCTCAACGCCGGCCTGCCCGGGTTCACGCCGCGCGAGGTCGCGATCGTCGGCCAGTTGGTGCGCTTCCACCGCAAGGGCATGCCGGACCTCGGCCCGCTCGCGCCGCTGGCGCACAAGGGCGACGCGACGCTGCTGGACCGCTGCGCGGTGCTGCTGCGCCTGGCAGAGGACCTCGAGCGCTCCCGTGACCAGATGGTGCGCGGCGTCGACGTCCGCCTGAACGGCAAGGGCCCGGTCGAGCTGGTCCTCGACGCCGCCGGGGACGTCCGCGTCGCGCGCTGGGCCGCCTCCCGCGAGAACGAGCTCTTCACCCGCGCCTTCAAGCGCGACCTCGCGCTGGCCTGAGCGCCGCGGGGGCGCGATGCTGCGCCCTTGGGCGTCGGGCCGTCCGGCGCGTTCACGAGTTCGGCGACTGCACGGAGATCGTCCGCTCGGCGGCGACCGCCTCGACGACCTCCTCGTGCTCCTCGGCGAGGTCCTCGTCGTGCTGGCCGTCGCAGAGGACGCGGAAGTTGCCCGTCACGCCCTGGTCGGCGTGGATCGTGATCCCCGGGAGGACCTCCTCGCCCTCCTCGAAGCCCAGCCGCTCGAGGTCGAAGTGCGCCAGGCCGATCCCGTAGGCGTTGTGCGTCGGGTTCTCGCGGTCGTGGGCGTTGATGGCGATCTGGAACGCCCGGAGGTTCGCCGCGATCTTCGACGTGTCCGCCATCGTGCGTCAGGCTAGCGCGCGGGCGGCGACCGCGGCCGCCAAGCGGTCCGTGCACGGGGTGGCCAGGCCGTGGCGTGCAGCGGCGCGCTGGACCGCGCCGGCGATCGCGTCGAGCTCGTGCGGCGCGCCCGCCGCGACGTCGGCGCGCAGCGACGACGAGGCGGCGTCGGGCAGGCCGTCGAGCTCGTCGGCGATGCCCGCGGCGTCCAGCCCCGCACCTTCGGCGCGCGCGACGGTCGCCACCTCGGCGCAGACCGCGCGGGCGTCGTCGCGGACCTCGCCGAGCGGCGCGTCGGCGGCCGCGGTCGCCAGCGCGAGGGCGGCCAGCCGCGTGAGCTTGCCCCAGAGGACGTCGACACCGTCCCCGTCGCGGCCCACGTCGACGCCTGCCGCCGCCAGCGCCGCCTCGAGCGCCGGGCAGCCCGGCTCGGCGAGCGTCACCTCGACGAACGGCGCCCGGTGCACCACGCGCGCCGGGCCGTCGCGATGGGCCTGCACGCGGATGACCCCGGGCACGACGCGCTCGCCGAAGCGCTCGCCCAGCACCGCGACGTGCTCGACGCCGTTGAGCAGCGGGACCACCGCCGCGGGCGTCCCGGTCACGCGGTCGAGCGCCGCGGCGAGCGCCGGGGCCTTCACGGCGACGACGAGGACGTCACCGGTGACGTCCAGGGCCTCGTGCGCGCGCACGCGGGTCCGGAACGTCCCGAAGCGCGGGCTCTGCACCTCCAGGCCGGCGCCGGACACGGCCTCGACCGAGCCCGGGCGCCCGACGAGGACGACCTCCTGCTGCGCGCGGGCCAGCGCCGCGGCCAGCAGCCCGCCCACCGCACCGGGCCCGAGCACCGCGATTCGCGTCACACGCCGCAGGATGGCAGGCCACGCGCCGACGCTCGGGTTCCGACAACGCGCCGGACCGCGACAGTGGAAAACCCACAGCCGTGCGGGTTATGCTCGGCGCAGCCGGCGTGGCGGCCCCGGGGGGAGAGGCGCGGCGGTGCGTTGAGCGCGACGGCGCCGCCCGGCCGAACAGGCCGGCGCGGGCCATCGGATCCACGACCAGAGGACCCATGCCGGAGCAGCCGACCGTCTCGTTGTGCACCATCCGCCAGGTCGATCGCGAGACCGCGATCGCCGCCATGCGCACCGCCGCGAAGACCGTCGGCTGCGCGCCCGAGGAGCTCACCGCCCAGGCGTACCGGATGTTCCGCGCGGCGCGCGCGGAGCTCGGCGCGCCCTCGCACCTGGCGGTCTCGCTGCTGTTCGGCGGCTGGGCGCGAGCGCGCGAGCAGGCCGCCGGCGATGACGCCGACGGGCACTGACGTCCGGGGGAGCCCGCTTCGACCCGGCGGTGCGGGACGTGGGGCAGGCCCCTCCTGCGCGGAGGGCCACCCGTACCGCCGGGCGAGGCGGCGGCCGCGACGATGCGGACCATGCGCCGTCCGCTCGCCCTGGCCCTCCTCGTCGCCGCCGCCGGCCCGGCCGCAGCGCTCGGCGACCAGCGCAGCCCCGACCAGCGGGCGGACCTCGACGGCGACGGCGCCGCGGAGACGATCCAGGTGCGCGGCGCCGACGAGCCGTTCGCGCCGCGCCGCGCGGTGGTGCAGACCTCCTGCGGCGACGTCGCGCTCCTGCGCCGCGAGCACGACCTGTTCGTCGAGGTCGACATCGTGGAGGGCGACGGCGATCGCGCCCGGCCGGAGCTCCTGGTCGAGGGCCGCAGCGGCGCGGCCGGCCGCGTCGGGGAGATCGCGCTCGTGCGCTTCGACCGCGACGCGCGCGGCTGCGCCCGGCCGCGCCACCTCTTCCGCCATCCCGGGCAGGCGACGAGACGCCCGCGCGGGGCCGCCTACAGCGCGACCGGCACCGTCCGGCTCGCGCGGGACGGGCGGCACCTGACCCTGCGCCAGGGCTGGTACCGCCGCGCCGACGGCGACTGCTGCCCGACGTGGATCGCCACGGCGCATCTCGCCTACGACGCGCGCGGTCAGCGCTACGTCCGCACGCACCAGACCGTGCACCGGACCCGCCGCTAGGGGTCCATCAGGACGCCCGGGTTGAGCATGCCCGCCGGGTCCAGGGCGGCCTTCGCGGCCCGCAGCGCGGCGGCGAACGGCTCGGGCCGCTGGCGGTCGTACCACGGGCGGTGGTCGCGGCCCACCGCGTGGTGGTGCGTGATCGTCCCGCCGGCCTGGTGCAGCGCCTCGGACGCCGCGGCCTTGATGCGGTCCCACTGCTCGACCTCGCCGCCGCGGACGGCCGGCGCGAGGACGGTGAAGTACGGGGCGGGCCCGTCGGGGTAGACGTGCGTGAAGCGGCAGGTCACGCGGCACGGGCCGCCCACCGCATCGCGCACCGCCCCGTTCACCGCCTCGTGCAGCGCCCCGAAGCGGTCCCAGGGCACCGCTGTCTCGAACGTCTCGCTGATCACGCCCAGGCGCAGGAGCGCGTCGCGCAGGTAGGGCATCGTCAGGAACGCGTCGCGCCACGCGCCCACCGCCGTGTCGCCGCCCCGGCCGACGGCGTGGCCCTCCCAGGTCCCGCCGTGCTCGGCGCACAGCGCGAGGGCCTGCTCGAGCAGGTGGACGACCGTCACGCCCGTGGCCTCGAACCCCAGCACGAGCAGCGCGTGACTGCCGTCGCCGGCGCCGGTCTGCTGGGCCTCGAGCGCGTCGACCAGGCGGAGGTTGGCCGGCGTCAGGCCCGACTGCACGACGGCCCGCACCGCCTCGGCGCCGGCGGCGAACGTCGCGAAGCGCACGGCGCACGACTCGCGGTGCTCGGGCCGCGGCTGCACCCGGACCCAGGCTTCGGTGATCACTCCGAGGGTCCCCTCGGAGCCCAGCAGCAGCCGGTCCGGCGACGGCCCGGCGCCGCTGCCCGGCAGGCGCCGCGACTCCCACGGGCCGGCGGGGGTCACCGCGCGCACCGACGCCACCAGGTCGTCGACGTGCGTGCGCCCGGTGGCGAAGTGGCCGCCCGCCCGCGTGGCGATCCAGCCGCCCACCGTCGACAGCTCGAAGGACTGCGGGAAGAACCGCATGGTCAGGCCGGCGGCGCCCAGCTGCTCCTCGAGCACGGGTCCGGCCGCCCCCGCCTGCACGCGCGCGAGGCGCGAGACGTCGTCGAGCTCCAGCACCCGGTCCAGCCGCGAGAGATCGAGCGACACCGCCGGCCCGTCGACGCGCGGCTCGATGCCGCCGACGACGCTCGTGCCGCCGCCGTACGGGATGACGGTCACCCCGTGCTCGGCCGCCCAGGCGAGGACCGCCGCCACCTCGTCCTCGCCGCGCGGGAAGGCGACCGCGTCGGGCGGGTGGTCCACGCGGCCGCGCAGCGCCCGGGCGATGTCGCGCAGCGCCTTGCCCTGCGCGTGGGCGAGGCGCTCGCGCGGGTCGGTGGACCAGGGCGCCGCCGCCGGGACCTCCACGCGCGGCTCGGGCAGCGTCACCGCCTCGGCGGGGACCGGCGCCACGACGTCGCCGTCGAGCTCGAACCCGAGGACCTCGCGGACCATCGGCGCGAGGGCCACCGGGTCCAGCGCGGCGTCCTCGTAGCCCCACCCCCACCATGAGCGCACGCGCGGCACGGCGCGTACCCTAAGCGCCGATGTCGTCGCCTTCGCTCGCCCCCGCTCTGCTGGCCCGCGGACCGTGGGAGGTCGAGCAGGTGCGCGCGCACTGGCGCGACGAGCACTTCGAGGCACCGGCCGAGCGCGTCGAGGCCGCCGACGCCGCGATCGCCGCGCTGCGCGACCGCGGCTCGCCGAGCCACGACGGCGTCGCCGCCAGGCTCGTCGGCTTCGAGGTCCGCGCGGACGGTGGGCTGACGCTGGAGCTGCAGCCGGTGCGCTGGGCGCTGCGCCTGGTGGAGGGCGACGCCTCGCACTCGGTCGCCGCGCTGTGCGTCACGCGCGACGCGCAGGGCCGCTGGCTGGCGGGCCGGCGGGCAGCGTGGCTGTCGTCCTGGCCGGGGCGCTGGGCGCTCGGCGCCGGCGGCGCGGTCGACGAGGGCGAGAACCCGATCCGGACGCTCACGCGCGAGCTGCAGGAGGAGTGGGCCGTCGAGGCCGAGCGCGTGCGCGGCGAGGCCCTCGTCCGGCTGCCGCACGGGATGGTCATGTTCGTCGGCCAGGCCTGGCTGCCCGACGGCGCCGAGGTCACGCCCGACCACGAGCACGACGCCCACGCCTGGTGGCCGGCGGACATCGACTCCTGGCCGGACGAGGCGGACGAGCCGCTGCGGCGGATGGCAAAGCTGCTCTGCGCGTGAGGCTGGCCCGCGGGCACATCAAGGCCGCGTCTTTCGCCCACTCCGCCGTCTACCTGGGGTTGCTCGTCGTCTGGCTGGGCGACGGCCCGGAGGCGCTGAACGCGTTCTTCGGCTGGGCGCACGGCCTCGGCTGGTTCGTCATGTGCGGCCTCGCGATCACCGGCCTGCGGCGTCGGCTGATCGACCTGCGACTTGCTGTCGCGATCGCCGTGCTCGGTGCCGTCGGACCGTTTCTCGGGACAGCGGAGTTCATCCGACAAGACCGCATGCGGCACTTCGCACGTGCGCGCTAGGCTGCGCGAGAGCTCACATGGCAGTCGACACCACGATCCAGGTTGTGGCCCCGGGCGCCGGCGAATCGGTGACCGAGGGCGAGATCCTCGAATGGCACGTCCAGGAGGGAGACCGGATCGAGGCTGACGCCACGATCGTCGAGATCTCCACGGACAAGGTCGACGTCGAGGTCCCGAGCCCGGCGACGGGCACGGTGGTCAAGCTGCACGTCGACGCGGGCGACACGGTCACCGTCGGGCAGCTGCTCGCCGAGATCCAGCCGGACAACGGCGCGGCCCCGACCAAGCCGGACGCGCAGACCGGCGACGGCGCCGCGACAGCCGAGGCGCAGACCGGCGACGACGGCGCGTCGGCCGAGGCCCCGGCCGAGCCGCAGGCCGGCGGCGACGTGGTGGACATCGTGACGCCCGCGGGCGGCGAGTCCGTCTCGGAGGCCACCGTCCTCGAGTGGTCGGTGCAGGTCGGCGACAGCGTCGAGGACGGGCAGACCGTCGTCGAGCTGTCGACCGACAAGGTCGACATGGAGCTCCCCGCGCCCGCCGCGGGCGTCATCACCGAGATCCTCGCCGGCGAGGGCGACACGGTGGTGCCCCACCAGGTCATCGCGCGGATGCAGGTCGGCGCCGGCGCGGCCCCGAAGGCCGCCGAGACGGCCGAGCCGTCGGGCAACGGCGCCTCGTCCGCAGCGCCCGCCGCGCCGCCGGCCGACGTCAAGGCCACGCCCGTGGCCCAGCGCGCCGCGGCGGCCGAGGGCGTCGACCTGGGCCAGGTCCAGGGCACCGGCCCGCAGGGGCGGATCACCAAGCAGGACGTGCTGTCCTTCGACCCGGGCGCCGCCGCCCCCGCGGCCGCTCCGGCCGCCCCCGGCGCCGAGCGCAAGGCGCTCAAGGGCGGGGCGGCGATGCTCGCCCGCTACATGGACGAGTCCCGGTCCATCCCGACCGCGACGTCGTTCCGCACGATGACCGTCACGACGATGGACGCGCGCCGCAAGGAGCTCAAGGCGTCGGGCCACAAGGTCTCCTTCACGCACCTCATCGCCTACGCGATCGCGCTGGCCGGCACGCAGGACATGCCCGTCATGGGGCACACGTACGAGGAGCAGGACGGCAAGCCCTTCCGCGTCGACGCGGGCGCCGTCAACCTCGGCATCGCCGTGGACGTCGAGAAGCGCGACGGCTCGCGCACACTGATGGTCCCGGTCATCCCCGACGCCGGGCGCAAGAACTTCCGCGACTTCAAGGCGGCGTTCGACGACCTCATCACGAAGGCGCGCGAGAACAAGCTCACCGCCGACGACCTGCAGGGCGCGAACATCTCGCTGACCAACCCCGGCGGCATCGGCACGATCGCGTCCGTCCCGCGGCTCATGACCGGCCAGGGCACGATCGTGGCCACCGGCTCGATCGCCTACCCCGTCGGCCTTGGTGCGATCGGGGACATGATCGGCGCCGAGAAGGTCATGACGATGACCTCGACGTACGACCACCGGATCATCCAGGGCGCGGAGTCCGGGCGCTTCCTGCAGGTCGTCGAGGCCTACCTGCAGGGCGAGAACGGCTTCTACGAGGGCGTCTTCGGCTCGCTGGGCATTCACCCCGGCCCGCTGCCGTCCCTGCCCGCCCCCGCCGCCGCGGCGGCCGCCGCGCGCGACGCCGGGCCGTCGGCCCCGGCCGGCATGCTCGACGAGGAGCTGATGCAGGCGGTCCAGGCCGCCACGTCGCTCGTCAAGGCCCACCGCACGCACGGCCACCTGGCCGCGCGCCTGGACCCGCTGGGCGCCGAGCCCGAGGGCGACCCCGCGCTCGACCCCGAGACGGTCGGGCTCACGCCCGAGCTGATGGCGAAGATCCCGGCGAAGATCCTGCGCATCTTCGTCCCGGGCGCGACGCTGGCCGACGCCCTGCCGCACCTGCGCGAGACCTACTGCGGCACGATCTCCTACGAGATCGAGCACATCGCCTCGCATCGCCAGCGCACCTGGCTGCGGGAGAAGATCGAGTCCGGCGCCTTCCGCAAGCCGCTGACCAACGACGAGGCCAAGGCGCTGCTCAAGCGGCTCATCGAGGTCGACGCGTTCGAGCGCTTCATGCACAAGGCCTACCTGGGCCAGAAGCAGTTCTCCATCGAGGGCCTCGACATGACGGTCCCGATGATCGACGAGATGATCCAGCTCGCGGCCGCCCACGGCGCGCGCGAGGTGGTTGTCGGCATGGCGCACCGCGGCCGGCTCAACGTCCTGGCCCACAACCTGGGCCGCCCGTACGAGACGATCTTCGCCGAGTTCGAGGGTGCCTCCTCGATCGAGGCGGTGACCACGATCCCGCAGGGCGGCACGGGCGACGTCAAGTACCACCACGGCGCGCAGGGCTCCTACCAGCTGCCCGACGGCGAGTCGATCCTCGTCAACCTCGAGTCCAACCCGTCGCACCTCGAGTACGTGCACCCGGTCGTGGTGGGCGCCGCCCGCGCGGCCCAGACCACGCGCCAGGGGCCGCACGCGCACCGCGACACCGACTCGGCGCTGCCCCTCGTGCTGCACGGCGACGCGGCGTTCCCGGGGCAGGGCGTCGTGGCCGAGACGCTGAACCTGCAGGCACTCGACGGCTACAAGGTCGGCGGCACGCTGCACCTCGTCCAGAACAACCAGGTCGGCTTCACCACCGACCCCGAGGACTCGCGCTCGACCCGGTGGGCGTCCGACCTCGCCAAGGGCTACGACACGCCGATCATCCACGTCAACGCCGACGACGTGGCCGCCTGCGTGCACGCCGCCCGCCTGGCGTTCGCCTTCCGCCAGGAGTTCGGCCACGACGTGGTCATCGACCTCATCGGCTACCGGCGCTTCGGCCACAACGAGGCCGACGAGCCGGCCTACACGCAGCCCGAGATGTACGCGGGCATCAAGCCCAAGAAGCGCGTCGCCGAGCTCTTCGCCGAGAAGCTCATCGCCGAGGGCATCACCTCCAAGGAGGACGTGGAGGCCGAGCGCCAGGGGATCTGGGACGAGCTCACCCGCCTGCACCAGGACCTCAAGTCGCAGATCAAGGCCGCCGAGCAGGAGGGGACCGCCGAGCAGCAGACCGGCGAGTACCAGCTGGACCGCTCGCCGTCGCCCGAGGTCAAGACGGCCGTCTCGGCCGACCGGCTGCGCTCGCTCAACGGCGAGCTGCTGGCCGTGCCCGAGGGCTTCACCGTCCACCCGAAGCTCGTCAAGCAGCTCGAGCGCCGTCGCGACGCGCTGGGCGAGAAGGGCGGCATCGACTGGGCCCACGCCGAGGCGCTCGCCTACGCGTCGCTGCTGACCGAGGGCATCCCGATCCGGCTCACCGGCCAGGACGTCGAGCGCGGCACGTTCTCGCAGCGCCACATGGTCCTGCACGACGCCAAGACCGGCCAGACGGTCTGCCCGATCCAGTGCCTGCCCGGCGCGCTGGCGCCGTTCGAGCTGCACAACTCGCCGCTCAGCGAGATCGCCTGCCTCGGGTTCGAGTACGGCTACTCGGCCGAGGCGCCCGAGACGCTCGTGCTCTGGGAAGCGCAGTTCGGCGACTTCGCCAACTCCGCGCAGGTCATCATCGACCAGTTCATCGTCAGCGGCCTGGCGAAGTGGGGCCAGACCTCGCGCCTGACGCTGCTGCTGCCCCACGGCTACGAGGGCTCGGGCCCCGAGCACTCCTCGGGCCGCATCGAGCGATTCCTCACGCTCGCCGCCGAGGGCAACATCCGCGTCGCCAACCTCACCACGCCGGCGCAGTACTTCCACCTGCTGCGCCGTCAGGCGCGGATCGTCAAGCAGCGCCCGCTGGTGATCTTCACACCGAAGTCGCTGCTGCGCCTGCCGCAGGCCACCAACCGCATCGAGCACCTCTCCGACACGCAGTTCTTCCCCGTGCTCGGCGAGCCGCGCGTGCCCATCGAGAAGGTCCAGCGGCTCATCCTCTGCACCGGGAAGATCTTCTACGACCTCAAGTCGCACCCCATGCGGGAGGGGACGGAGGGCGTGGCGATCGGGCGCGTCGAGTTGCTCTACCCGTTCCCGGAGGGCCAGCTCAAGGAGCTCATCGGGACCTACCCGAACCTCCGGGAGGTCGTGTGGGTCCAGGAGGAGCCGCGCAACATGGGCGCCCGCGCGCACATGATGCCGCGCCTCATGCAGATCCTCCCCGAGCACCTGAAGTTCGGCTACATCGGCCGGCCGGAGCGCGCCAGCCCGGGCGAGGGCTACCCCGCTGCGCACACCGCCGAGCAGAACCGGATCCTGCGCACTGCGCTGGACCTGTCGCAGCCGGTGTCGCTGTACCCGAAGAAGACGCCGGGCGAGCGGTAGCGGCGAGCACGCCCGGCCCCGGCCCGGGCGTGCTCCGCGCGCTGTTCAGGCGTCGAAGTCCACCGCCTGCACGCCGAAGCGCGGTGCAGCGTCCATCGTGCGAGCGATCTCGTCGTCATCGACGGGCGGTGCCGGCCCATCGTCCGTCGCCGGGCGGCCGGAGGCGCGAAAGAACCCTTCCATGCCGGCCGGCGTGAAGCCGACGAGGATGCGACTCTGGGTCGCCGCCGTGTTGCGGAAGTTGTGGACGGTGCCGCGCGGCACGTACGCGAAGCCGCCCGGCTCCAGCACGTGGACGCGCTCGCCGATGCGGACCTCGAAGGCGCCGTCCAGGACGTAGAAGAACTCGTCCTCGCGGGTGTGGACGTGCGGCGGCGGCCCGCCGCCGGGCGCGGTGAGGTTCTCGAGGAGCACGAGACCCCCGGCCGTGGAGTCGCCGATCGCCTTGAACGTCATGGTGTCGCCGACGATCCAGAGGCGCTCGCCCTCCCCGGCGCGGAGGCTGTA
>DASPKC010000444.1:0-6102 GCA_035628295.1 Baekduia sp. | reverse complement strand
CGCACGGCCGGCACGCTGGTCGTCTTCCGTCCGCTGCGGGCCACGCCGTGGGTCGAGGCCGAGCTGGCACGCCGCCAGGCCGAGCGCGAGGCCGCCGACGCCGACGCCGTCATCCGTGGCAGCGAGGCCGCGTTCGTGGCCGCGCTGTCGCCCCAGGAGGACCGGTCCGGGCTGGACGTCTCCGGCGACGCGGCGCTGGCCGCGCTCGTGCTCGACGCGCTCACGCCGCACAGCGCGCGCGACGCGACGGTCGCCTAGCGGCCGTCGCGGGCGGGCGGGCCGCCTACTTCGAGTAGTCGGCTCGTCCGATGCGCGGATACTTCGCGGCCTCGCCGCTCGGGTTCGGCAGCGCGCCCTGCTCGAAGCACGACGGGTCGTCGTCGGTGTGCGCGTTCGCCGGTGCGTCCTTCGCCGGCACCTCGGTGAGGTACGGCGTCGGCTTGCCCGAGTTGGCACAGTCGAAGCTCGGCATGATCATGTACTTCGCGTGGTCCGGGCCCGCGCCGGCGTCGGGGCGCGGGTAGGCGTTGCCGCGGTGCGACGACAGGCGGTTGGGCCACATCGCCACCGTCTCGGCGCCCGTCGGGCTCCACTGGCGCAGGTAGTGCCCGCGCTCCTGCGGCGTGCGCGTGGCCACCGTGTCGGCCAGTGCGCCCGCGCCGTTGGTGAAGAAGTCGCTCGTGGTCGACTGGTGGATCTCCAGCCACTCGAGGATCGGGTTGAGCTCTTCGAGGAACGGCTGCAGCTGGGCCAGCATCGGCCGCGCGCCCGCGAGCACGTCGCGCAGCGCCGGCAGGCCCTTGACGGACACGTCGACGAGCGGATCGAGGCGGCGGAAGGTCCGCTCGAGGTCGGGCGCGAGGCGCCGGACGTCGGCCAGCGTCGGGCGCAGGTCGCGCGCGGCGGGCCCGAGGTCGCGCACCAGTGGGCGCGTGTCGGTCGCGAAGTCCTCGAGCGCGCCGAACGTCGTGCGCGACTCGTCGAGGAACGTCGGGAAGATCCGGATGGCCTGCGCCAGCGCGTCCTGCTGCGCGGCGATGTTCGAGAACACCTGGTCGGACCCCGTCACGAGGTTGCGCAGCTGCGCCTCGTCCTGCGTGAGCGCGCCGAAGACCGTGCCCGTGTTGCGCACCAGCCGCCGGACGTCGGTCTCCTGGCGGTCGAGGACCTCGAGCAGCCGCGAGCCGTCCTCGGCGAACGACGGCAGCTCCTCGATCGCGCCGCTGAGGTCGGCGCCGCGGCCCTCGATGCCCTTGGCCAGCTCCCGCTGCCAGGTCCGGAACGCGTCGCGGGTGGCGGGGTCGAGCGCCTGGATGACCTCGTCGAGCTCGACGGAGCGCTTGATGCGCCCACCGTCCAGCCGGCCGCCCTCGGGGATCGCGGGGCCGTCCTTGGTGCCGGGCGTCAGCTCGACGTACGTCTCGCCGAGCAGCGTCTTCTGGCGCAGCGTGGCGCGCACGTCGCGCGGGATCGGGGCGAACTGCGGCTCGATCTCCAGCGTCGCGATCGTGCGGTTGGCGCGCTCGTCGATGTCCTTCTGGCGGACCTTGCCGATCGACACGCCGGCGATCCGCACGTCGGCCTCGAGGCTCAGCTGCGTGGCCTCCGGGAAGGCGGCGGTGATGCGGTAGGCCTTCGGCTTGAGCGGCGCCGGGCCGCCGAAGCTCAGCCACAGGAACAGCAGCAGGCCGAAGCACGACAGCGCGAAGACGACCATCGTCATGAGCCGGCCGAAGGTGGGCGCCTGCTTCTGCATCAGCGGCCCTTCTCCGCCCGCGAGTCGCTGCGCCCGCACAGCGCCGGGTCCATGAGCAGCGGCGCGAAGAGCATCCCGAGCCCCGGACCACCCTCCTCGTTGACGATCTGCGTGGCCGCCGAGCACGTCACGCCGACCGCGACCGGGCGCATCGGGCCGTGCGCGTCGGACGTCGACCACACGTTGGCCGCGTTGTGGTTCAGCCAGGCGATCCAGAAGAGGAAGCCTTCGTCGCGGTCGGCCTTGCCCGGGCCCTCGCGGCCGTCCTCGTTGAAGCCGACCATGTTGAGCAGCTTGTTCAGGACGACGAACGAGCGCGTGAGGTCCGGCGTCGCCTTGGTCACGCTGCGCACGCCCGGGCGCAGCTCGCGCACGGTGGGACGGGCCTCGCGCGTGAACGGCCGGACCTGCTCGCGCAGGATCGGCGCCGTCGCCCTGGCGAACGGCGTGATCGCGCGGTTGGCGGCGTCGAGCTTGCGTACGGCCGGCCGCAGCTCGTCGGCGGCCGGGCGCAGCACGCGGGCGAAGCGCTCCACGCGCCCGAGCGCCTGGGTCGTGTGCTGCAGCGCCGCCGGCAGCTCGCGCACCGACGCCGACACCGCGCGCTCCTCGGAGGCGAAGGCGCGGAAGACGTCGGCGCTGGAGGCCACGAGCTCGGCGAGCTCGGTGTCCTTGGCGCCCAGCTCCTGGTTGAGCACGTTGAGCGAGCGCACGAGCCGGCGCAGGTTGCGCCGGCGCTCGGCGACCTTGCCGGTCACCCGGGCGAGATCGCGGTGCGTGGGCTCGAAGCGGCGCAGGACCTCGGCGAGGTCGCCGCTGCGGCCCCGCAGCCCGCGCTCGCCCGACCCCACCAGCAGCCGCACGTAGTCGCGCGTGTCGGCGTCCAGCGCCCGCAGCACCTCGTCGACGTTGACGTCGGGCAGCGTCGCCTCCACGGGCATCGTCCAGCCCTCGCGGGCCAGCGGCGCGTCCTTCGAGCCCGGGTCGAGCTCGATGAACATGTCCTTCAGGCCGGTCTTCGGCCGCAGCAGCGCGGTCGCATCGGTGTGGACGAGGTCGTCGAACTCGGGGTCGAGGTCCATCGTGACGACGGCGCGGCCCTCGTCGAGCTCGACCTTGGCGATGTCCCCCACGCGGACCCCGCTGACGCGGATCGTCTGCCCCTGACCGGGCGTCACCGCCTGGGCGGTGGAGAACTGCGCCTTGAGCTGGAACGGCGCCTCCTGCAGCACGGGGAAGCGCAGGCGCTGGTTGGACAGGATGTAGCCGCCGACGGCCGCCGCGATGACGCCGAGGAGGATGATCGCCATGAACGGGCGGATGCCGGTCTTGATCGCGCGCTTCACCGGCCGGCCCTCCTGGCCGCCGCCGCCACCTGGCGCACGCGGGCGAGCGTCTCGCGCGTCGCCGGCGTGGTGACGGCCTTGAGCTTCTTGTCCAGGCCCTGCTGCTCGAGCTGGTCGTTGAGCTTGCGGACCGCGCGGCGCACGATGCGCTCGTAGTCGTCCTGGCGGTCGGCCGGGATCCGGATCTCCCGGCTCGGCGGCGCGGGCATCGGGATCGTGCGCAGGTCCGGACGCTCCTGGGTCTCGCACGGGACGTCGGGGCGCAGCGGCGAGCGCTTCGCGGGCTTCGGCGGGTTGGTGCCGATGATCGGCGAGTTGGTCAGGAAGAAGCGGTCGCCGCCCAGCGAGTTGGCGAAGTTGCCGCTGCCCAGCAGCACCCGGAACCACTGCCCGTTGGCGTCCCCGGAGCGCGACTCGCCCGCGATGCCCGGCAGGAACTTCGTCGACTCCTCGAAGACCCGTCCGCGCGCCGGGAAGGTCGCGTCGACGATCTTGTCCTTCGTCCAGGGCAGGATGACCTCGTTCTGGCAGCTCGACGCGGCGCGGACCTGCTCGTAGAGCGGCACCGAGCCCCGGTTGAGCGCCGCCAGGTCGGGCACGACCGGCCGCAGGTCGCGCACGAGGCCGCGCAGCTCGGGCTCGGAGACCAGGCCGCGCAGCTCCCGCACGAAGGGCATCGAGGCCTCGAGCGCCGGGCCGCTGGAGCGCACGCCCGGGCGCAGGTCGGCCACCAGCCGGCGCAGCGGCGGGAACGCGGCGTTGAGCGTGCCGAGCGCCGGCTGGGCGGCGCGCAGCGTGCGCGGCAGCTCGGCCACGGCGCGACGCAGCGCGCCGTCGTGCTCGCTGAACGCGGCCGCGGTCGTGCGGAAGTCGGTGATGAGGGCCTGCAGCGCGGCGGGGTCGGCGTCCAGGCCGCGGGCGACGCGCGTGGCGCCGCGCAGGTAGCCCGAGAGGTCATGGCGCTCCACGCCGAGCGTCGCCTCGTTGACGGTCGCGCTGTCGCGGTAGGCCGGCTCCCAGAAGCGGATGGAGCGCTGGTAGCCGCGCGCCCCACCCTCCAGACCGCGGCCGAGCTCGTCCAGCAGTCCCTGCAGGCTCTTGCGGGTGTCGGCCTTGAGCGCCGAGAGCACCTGGTCGACCTGCACCGGCGCCGACGTCTGGTTGACGGGGATCGTCGCGCCGTCCTCGAGCTCGGGCGCCGACGGCGAGCCGGGCGAGACGTCGAGGAAGAAGTTGCCCTCGAGGAAGATGCGCGGGCGGATGCGCACCGTCGCGTCGCGGTGCAGCGGCAGCCCCTTGTCGTCGATGCGCATCGTGATGATCGCCGCGTCGCCGCCGTCCTGCACGGCCTCGACCTTCGTGACCTTGCCGACGTTGACGCCCGCGATCCGCACCAGCGAATTGGGCTTGACGTTGTTGGCGGTGCGGAAGACGGCGCGGACCTCGTGGTGGCCGCCGAAGGGCAGCGACTTGGTGATCGCGAAGTACGACGCCGCCAGCGCGATGACGACCGTCAGGATCCCGGCGGGCACCAGCCCCATGCCGCGCTTCTGGCCGCGCCTCACGGGTTGATCCCCTTCCCGCCCGGCTGCTGGGTCCAGGTCTGGCCCTCGGGCACGCGCTCGCGCGTGCGGCCGGTCCCCTTGCCCTGCTTGTTGAACGTGCGGTAGTTCGGGCCGATGGGCGGCTCGTTCGGGAACTCCTTCTCGGTGGGCGTGTCGACCACCGCGCGGTCGTAGCGCCCGCCGTACTCCGGCGGCGCGAAGCGGTTGCCCGAGTGCATGTAGCCCGCGTTGCCGGCCTGGCAGTTGGCGCGGCCCGAGCTGTGCAGCGCCTCGTTGCCCCAGACGTTGCCGTGCAGGTGCTGCGGGATGCCGCCGCCCTGCGCGCCCGGGCCCTTGATGCCGTGCACGAACTCGTTGGCGCCCATCGACGAGACGGAGTCCGGCGCCTCGCCGTCGGAGCTGTTGAACAGCGCCCGCTGGCTCGAGCCCGTGTTGTCGGGCGCGGTGAAGTGCTCGGCGGTGAACGTCCAGAAGAGGTTCCAGCTGTTGCAGACGGTGATGAACGGCCCGAGGTAGCGCAGCTGGGGCTGCAGCGTGGTGACCGTCGCCGTCAGGCCCCGCAAGGCACCGTTGGTGGTCGGGGCGCGGGCGAGGTCGCGCAGCGCCACCATTGCCTCCTGCAGCGGCGCGTAGAGGCGCACGGAGCGGCGCGTGACCGGGGTGCCGACCTCGAGCGCCCGGTTGACGGTCGGCAGCGCGCGGCGCAGCTCGCCGGTCGCGGCGTCGAGGTCGGTGGACAGCGCGGCGAACTCGCGCAGGAACGGCTCCTGCACGGTCAGCGAGCGGGTCCCGGCGTCGAGGGTGCGCGGGCCGCGGCGGATCGTCTCCTGCAGCGCGCGCTCGTCGCGCGAGAAGGCCTCGAACGTGTCGGCCATGGCCGAGAACAGCCGGGCGTTGACCTCCGAGACGGGCGCGAGCACGCGCGCCGTGTCGCCCAGCTCGCGGAAGAAGCGCGGCAGCTGCGTGCGCTCGTCGGCCAGGTTCGCCATCACCGGCTCCAGGCGGCGGGTGAGCTCGGGCGCCGCCTGGATGAAGCGGTTGAGGTCCGAGCCGCGGCCGGCCAGGGCGTCGCCGAAGCCCTGCAGGTTGCGCTGCGAGGCCTCGCGCGTCGGGGCGTCGAACGTGTTGTAGAACTCGTCGAGCTCGACCGGCACCGTCGCCTGCTTGGCGGGCAGCAGGCCGCCGTCGGGGATGACCTCGCGCGCCGTGCCCTTCTCGAGCTCGACGTACTTCAGGCCGAGCGCCGAGCGCGGCCGGATCGTGATGCGCGAGTCGACCGGCAGCGCGCCGATGCTGCGGTCGAGCTTGAGCGACAGCTGCGCGCCGACCGTGCCGCCCGGCAGCTGCACCGGCTTCATGTCGTCGACGACGCCGACGCGGAAGCCGCCGGAGCGCACCTCGTTGCCGGGGACGAGGTTCGCGCCGTTGGAGACCT
>DASPKC010000443.1:0-3735 GCA_035628295.1 Baekduia sp. | reverse complement strand
GGGCGGCAAGGCTTCGCACGCGGCGCTCGTGGCCCGCGGCATGGGCGTCCCGGCCGTGACGGGCGCCGGCGCGCTGCAGATCGACGTCGAGGCCGGCGAGCTGCGGGTGGGCGAGACCGTGCTGCGCGCGGGCGACCGGCTGGCGATCGACGGGACCAAGGGCTGCGTCACGACCGACGACGTGCCGCTGGTCGAGCCGGAGATGAGCCGGCAGTTCGCCACCGTCCTCGCGTGGGCCGACGAGCTGCGCCGGCTCGGCGTCCGCACGAACGCCGACACGACCGAGGACGCGCGGCGGGCGCGCGAGTTCGGTGCGCAGGGCATCGGCCTGTGCCGCACCGAGCACATGTTCCTCGGCGACCGCCAGCCCCTCATGGCGGCGGTCATCCTGGCCGAGACCGACGAGGAACGCGCCGACGCGGTCGGCCGGCTGGCCCAGCTGCAGGAGGACGACTTCGCCGAGCTGCTGGAGGTCATGGACGGCCTGCCTGTGACGATCCGGCTGCTGGACCCGCCGCTGCACGAGTTCCTCCCGCGCCCGGAGACGCTGCCCGAGCACTCCAAGGAGCGCACGCGCGTCGAGGGCCTGCAGGAGGTCAACCCGATGCTCGGCACGCGCGGCGTGCGGCTCGGGATCCTGCTGCCGCGCCTGTACGAGATGCAGGTGCGGGCGATCTGCCGGGCCATCAGGCGCACCGGTCACGGGCACACCGAGGTGATGATCCCGCTCGTGGCCTACGACCGGGAGCTTGAGCTGCTGCGCGACCTGGTGGCGCGCGTGGCGGGCGAGGAGGGCGTGGAGATGCCGCTGACCGGCACGATGATCGAGCTGCCACGCGCCTGCACCCAGGCCGACCGCATCGCCCAGCACGCCGACTTCTTCTCCTTCGGCACCAACGACCTGACCCAGACCGGCCTCGGCTTCTCGCGCGACGACATCGAGGCGCGCATCCTGGGGCGCTACATCGACCTGGGGATCTTCGACCGCTCGCCGTTCGAGACGCTCGACACGCCCGGCATCGGGCAGCTGGTGCGCATGGGCGCCTGGCTGGGACGGATGGCCAAGCCCGGCCTGGGCCTGGGCGTCTGCGGCGAGCACGGCGGCGACCCCGACTCGATCGACTTCTTCCACCACTCCGGCATCGACTACGTGTCCTGCTCGCCCTACCGGGTGCCGGTCGCGCGCGTGGCCGCCGCCCAGGCCGCGGCGTGTGACGTCGACCGCAGGTCCGAGCTTGCGAGGACCGAAGGGCGAAACCCTTGCTGACCTCGAAGATGTGGGCGGCGCGCGGCAAGCGGCGCGCGGCGAAGCTGGGGCTCGACCCCGACCGCCTGCCGCCCGGGCAGTCGCCGACCCAGAAGTGGCCGGTCCTCAGCCTCGGCGCGACGCCGCACGTGCCGCTGGACCAGTGGTCGTTCTCGGTGCACGGGGAGGTGGACGCGCCGTTCGCCCTGCGCTGGGACGAGCTCCTCGCCCTGGAGCAGACGCGGCTCGTGCGCGACATCCACTGCGTGACGCGCTGGTCGCGCTTCGACGTGCCGTGGGAGGGCGTGCGGGTGCGCGACCTGCTGGAGCGCGCGCGGGTGCGCGAGGGCGCCACCCATGCGCTGGTCCACGCCTTCGGCGGCTACACCACCAACCTCCCGCTGGACGACCTGCTGCGCGAGGACGTGTTGATCGCCCACCAGGCCGACGGCGCGCCGCTGGAGCCCGACCACGGCGGCCCCGCCCGCCTGCTCGTCCCGCACCTGTACCTGTGGAAGAGCGCCAAGTGGGTCCGGGCGATCGAGGTCCTGGCGGGCGACCGTGCGGGCTTCTGGGAGCGCAACGGCTACCACCACCGCGGCGACCCGTGGGCGGAGGAGCGCCTCGGGCCGGGGGTCGACCCTGCGGACGTGCGCGAGGTGCGGCGCGCGGCCCGGGCGGGTGACGGGGGTCCGGCATGACCACCGTGGCGGAGGGCTTCGCCGCGCGCCAGATGGCGTGGGAGGCCCAGCACCTCGCGCCGCGTGCGGCCCGCTCGTACCCCGCCCGGCGGCAGGTGCCCGAGCCGGACTGCCGGCTGCGCACGCCGCTGCAGCGCGACATCGGCCGGATCGTGCACTGCAAGGCCTTCCGCCGGCTCAAGCACAAGACCCAGGTGTTCGTGGCGCCGGAGAACGACCACCACCGCACGCGCCTGACGCACACGCTGGAGGTCACGCAGATCTCGCGGGCCGTCGCGCGGGCGCTGCGCCTCAACGAGGATCTCACGGAAGCGATCGGGCTCTCGCACGACCTCGGCCACCCGCCGTTCGGCCACATCGGGGAGGAGGTGCTCGACCGTTGCCTGCGCGACCGCTTCGGCCGGTCGTTCAAGCACTTCGAGCACTCCCTGCGCGTCGTCGACGTGCTCGAGCGCGACGGTGCCGGGCTCAACCTGTGCGAGGACGTCCGCGACGGCATCCTCAGCCACTCCGGGCGCTCGCCGCAGCCCCGGACGCTCGAGGGGGCGATCGTCAAGGTGGTCGACCGGATCGCCTACATCAACCACGACATCGACGACGCGCTGCGGGCGGGGGTGTTGCGCGAGGAGGCCCTGCCGGCCGAGGCGATCGCGGTGCTGGGGGACACCGGCTCGCGGCGGATCGACACGCTGGTGCACGACCTCGTCGAGCACAGCGAGCGGGCGGGGCGGATCGTGCAGGGCGAGGCGGCCGCGCAGGCCATGGACGACCTGCGGTCCTTCATGTTCTCCGACGTCTACCTCGGGCCGGTCGCCCGGCGCGAGCACGCCAAGGTCGAGGGCGTCGTCCGGACGCTGTTCACGCATTTCTGCGACCGGCCGGAGCTGCTGCCGGACGGCGGCGGCGCCCCCGGCGCGGACCTGCCACAGCGCGTGACGGACTACCTGGCGGGCATGACCGACCGCTACGCCATCACGACCTTCCGGCGGCTGACGGTCCCCGAGGGGTTCGCCGCGTAGGCTCAGCCGGTCCGTGCCCCGCTACACCGACGACTCGCTGGCGCGCGTCCGCGACGCGGTCGACATCGTCGACCTCATCGGCACGCGCACGGAGCTGCGCCGTTCCGGGCCCGGGACGTTCAAGGGCCTGTGCCCGTTCCACGACGAGCGCTCGCCCTCGTTCAGCGTCGACCAGGGCAAGGGCTTCTACCACTGCTTCGGCTGCGGCGTGGGCGGCGACGCCATCACGTTCGTGCGCGAGCTGGAGGGGCTCGACTTCCCCGCCGCGCTGGAGTGGCTGGCGGGCCGCTACGGCGTCGAGCTCGAGGTCGCCGACGAGGATCCGGCGGCCGCCGAGCGCCGACGCCGGCGCGAGCGGCTGCTCGAGCTGCTGGAGCGCGCGTCGCGCTTCTACGTGCGCCATCTCTGGGAGTCGCCGGAGGCCCGCCAGGCCCGCGACTACCTCGCCGGCCGCGGGCTGGAGGAGCAGACGCTGCGCGAGTTCCGCGTGGGCTGGGCGCCGGACTCGTGGGACGCGCTGCTGACGGCGGCCCGCCGCCAGGGCTTCGGCGACCAGGAGCTGGTGGACGCCGGCCTGGCGGGCCGGCGCGACCGCGGCGGCATCTACGACTTCCTGCGCGGGCGGATCATGTTCCCGCTGTGCGACCTGCGCGGCCACGTCCTGGGCTTCGGCGGGCGCACGCTCGTGGCGGGCCAGCCCAAGTACGTCAACACGCGCGAGGGCGTGGTGTTCCACAAGGGCCGCAACCTCTTCGGTGCGGACGTCGCG
>DASPKC010000442.1:0-18604 GCA_035628295.1 Baekduia sp. | reverse complement strand
GTGCGCGCCATGGCGACCGTGTAGTTCTCGTTCTTGAGCCCGTTCGTCGACTCGTTCTTGATCGGCGCCTGCGTGGGCTTCTGCTTGTTGTCCTTGGTGAAGCCGCCGCCCTGGATCATGAAGTCCTTGATGACGCGGTGGAACACCAGGCCGTCGTAGAAGCCCTTTCCGGCCAGCTCCTTGAAGTTCGACACCGTCTTGGGGGCCGCGTCGTCGAAGAGCTCGATCGTGATCGCGCCCTCGCTCGTGGTCATGGTCGCCTGGGACATGGCGCCACCGTAGCGGCCGTGGCACGCCGGGCGCCCGGCGGCCGCGGCGGCCGCGCTCAGCCCAGCAGCTGCAGGTCGCTGATCTTGACCGTCGGGCCCTTGTCCGGCGGCGTGGTCAGCCAGACCAGGACGTAGCGGTACTTCGCGCTGCCGCCGCCGAGGACGATGCGCTCCTTGCCGTCACCCTTGACGTTCTTGTCGGTCCCCGCGGTCTCGTCGACGTCGGAGCGGTCGCGGATGTGCGCCCAGCGCGTGTCGAGGATGTCGGGCGGCAGCTGATCGCTGTCGGACGCGAAGATCTCGGCGCGGAAGCCCGGCGTGGAGGTGGCGAGCTGCAGGATCTTGACGCCGCGCGCCCGGCCCAGGTCGACGACGAGGCCGACGGCCATGTCCTTGGCGCCGGACGTCGTCACGGTCCAGGCGGTCTTGTCGTCGCTGTCGACGGCCGCCTTCGGCTCGTCCTTGGCGATGGCGCGCGAGGACGGGTCGTACACCGAGGCCGCGTCGGTGTCGAGGTCGATCGGCTGCGGCGCCGCCGGCTTGGACGGCGTGGTCTTCGTGGGCGCCGGGGTGGACGGCGACGGCGTCGGCGTGCCGGACCCGGTCGACGGGCTCGGGGTGAAGGACGGCCCGGGCGACGACGAGGGCGGCGACGGCGACGGCGTGGGCGACGGGGTCGGCGTGATGCTGCCCGACCCGCCCGAGGGGACGGTCGGCGTGGCGACGG
The DNA here is from genome assembly GCA_035628295.1 of Baekduia sp. Taxonomy (GTDB): domain Bacteria; phylum Actinomycetota; class Thermoleophilia; order Solirubrobacterales; family Solirubrobacteraceae; genus Baekduia. Next base: position 17,608 of record DASPKC010000442.1, on the reverse strand, counting down.
GCGGGGTGGCCGGCGCCGTGACCGGCGGGACCGTCTCGGCCGGCGAGGGCACCACGTTGGGCGCCTGGGCCACCGGCGCGCCGCTGGGCGGCGCCGGGCGCGACGCCTCCTCCTGCGCGTCGGTGGACAGCGCCGCGTACGAGGCGGCCACCGCGCCGCCCACCAGCGCCAGCGTGAGCGCGACGACCGTGGCGGCCGCGCGCATGCCGGGCCGCCCGCCGAGACGGCCGGGCGCGGCGGTGCCGCACTCCAGGCACCAGTCCTGGCCCTCGGCCATCGGCGCGGCGCACGCGTCGCAGACGCGCGCGGCGACGGCGGCGGGCTGCTGCTCGGGCTCCGCGGTCACGACCACACAGGGTAGACCCCTCGGCGGCCCGGAGGTTGCGGTCGGACTACCGGGCCGCGACCACGGCGCGCAGCGTCGCCTCGCGCACGCTGGCCCCGTCGAGCTGCTCGACCACGCGGTCGGCCTCCTGCGCCGGGACGCAGACCAAGGTGAACCGCGTCAGGACCCGCACGTCGCGGACCGCTTCGCCGTCGAGCCCCGCCTTGTGCGTGACCGCGCCCACCACGTCGCCCGGCTCGAGGCCCTCGGCCCGCCCGCCGGCGAGGATCAGCGTCACGAACGGCTCGTCGCCGTTGCGCGTCAGCTGCGGCTTGCTGTGGCGGCGCGGCTTCTCCTCCACCGCCGCCGGCTCGGTCTTCTTGCCGGCCTCCCACAGCGTGAGCTCGACGCCAGTGTGCTCCTCGATGGCCACGAGCTCCTTCTGCTGGCGCGGCTCGACGAACGTCACGGCGCGCCCGGAGCGCCCGACGCGGCCGGTCCGCCCGATGCGGTGCACGTAGACGTCCGGCGACGTCGGGACGTCGAAGTTGACGACGTGCGTCACGGTCGAGATGTCCAGCCCGCGCGCCGCGACATCCGTCGCCACGAGGATCGGGACCCGCCCGCCCTTGAACGCGAGCATGACGCCGTCGCGCTGACCCTGGCTGAGGTCGCCGTGCAGCGCCTTGACGTTCATGCCCGTGTCGCGCAGCTTGCGGTAGAGCTGATCGCAGCGGATCTTCGTGCGGACGAAGACGATCGCCTGGTCCGGGCGCTCCTCGCGCAGGACCTCCGCCAGCTTCTCGGCCTTGTCGGCCGGCTTGACCTCGACGCGGAACTGCTCGACGGTGTCGACCGTCAGCGTCGCCGCCTGCACCTTCACGTGGACCGGGTGGTACAGGTAGTCGTCGGCCAGCGCCCGGATCGGCGGCGCCATCGTCGCGCTGAACAGCGCGGTCTGGCGGCCGTTGGGACACAGGCGCAGGATGCGCTCGACGTCCTCGAGGAACCCGAGGTCGAGCATCTCGTCGGCCTCGTCGAGGACCACGAAGCGGCACGAGCTCAGCTGCAGCGAGGCGCGCTGGATGAGGTCGAGCACGCGGCCCACCGTCCCGACCACGACCTGGCCCCCGGCGCGCAGCTGCGCCTGCTGGGAGCGGATGGGCGCGCCGCCGAAGACGGCGACGACGTCGACGCCCTTGCGCGCGCCGTAGGTGCGCAGCGCCTGCGTCACCTGGATGCACAGCTCGCGCGTGGGCGTGAGCACGAGCGCCTGGACGTCGTTCTCGGTCGGGTCGACGTGCTCGATGATCGGCAGGCCGAACGCGGCGGTCTTGCCCGAGCCGGTCTGCGCCTGCCCGATCACGTCGTTGCCCTGGAGCATCGGGGGGATCCCCTGCTCCTGGATGGGGCTCGGCTTCTCGTAGCCGACGTCCTCGAGGGCGGCGAGCGTGTCCGCGGTGAGCCCGAGGTCGGCGAAGGTCGTCACCCGGACCAGAGTAGAGGCCGCCGCGTCCAGGAGTGGTGCTGGCCGCACCTCGCCGCCCCGGCGGAAGGCAGAGGATGCGCCGCAGACCTCCGTGGGGGAGTCGGGGCGGCCGGGGGCGAGCCGCTCACGTGGGACGGGGAGGCCCGGCTGCCGCAGGCGCCGGCCTCCCGGGACCCGGCTGCCGTCAGGCGGCCGGGTCGAGCAGCAGCTTGCCGGTGGTCCGGCGGCCCTGCAGCTCGGTCTGGGCGCGGGCCGCCTCGGCCAGCGGATACGTCGCGCCCACGACGGCGTGCAGCTCCCCGGCCGACGCGCGCGCGAAGAGCCCGGCGAGCGCCTCGTCGACCATCTCGGGCCGGCCGAGGCAGTGCATCAGCCAGAAGCCGATCACGGCGTGCGAGCGCCGCATCAGCGCCCCGGTGTGCAGCGTGTTCTGCTCGCGCCCCGCGATCCCGTAGGCGACCATCCGCCCGAACGGCGCCAGCGCCTTCATCCCCTGCTCGAAGACCTCGCCGCCGGCCATCTCGAAGATCGCGTCGACCCGCCGGCCCTCGTTGGCCTCGAGGAGCCGCTCGGCGAGGTCCGGCGCGTTGGGGTCGACCGCCGCGTCGGCGCCGAGCTCCAGGCAGAGCTCGCGCTTCTGCGGCGACGAGGCGGTGGCGATGATGCGGCCGGCTTGGAACGCCCGCCCCAGCTGCACGGCCAGGGACCCCACGCCGCCCGCGCCCGCCACCACCACGACGGACTCGCCCGGCTGCAGGCGCGCGCACGTGGTGTAGAGGTGCCAGGCGGTCAGCCCCTGCAGCAGCAGCGCCAGCGCCGTCCCGTCGTCCACGCCGTCGGGGATCGCGAACGTGAGGTCCTCCGGCGCCACCGCGTACTCCGCGTAGCCGCCGGTGCCGCAGAGCGCGACGACCCGCTCGCCGGTGTCCTCGCGCACGCCCGCGACCTCGGAGCCCGGCACGAGCGGCAGGGTCTGGCGCGCGAGGTAGGTGTCCTCGCGGGCGTGGGTGTCGGCGAAGTTGAGCCCGGCGCGGCTGACCCGGACCAGGACCTCGCCCGGCCCGGGCTGCGGCGTGGGCAGCTCGACGAGGCGCAGGACCTCCGGGCCGCCGAACTCGGTCTGCTGGATGGCGCGCATGGCGCGGGAGCCTCCCACGCGACCGCGGGCGGCGCGGCGCCGCTAGCCTCCCGCGCCGCATGACCGTCACCTGCGTGGGATCCATCGCCTTCGACGCCGTCCGCACCCCGTTCGGGGAGCGCGACCGGATGCTCGGGGGCGCCGCGACGCACTTCGCGCTGGCCGCATCGTTCTTCGACGAGGTGCGGGTCGTGGGCCCCGTGGGCGACGACTTCGACGACCACGCGTGGGAGGTGCTGCGCACGCGCGGCACCGCGACCGACGACGTGGAGCACGTCCCCGGCGGCAAGACCTTCTTCTGGAAGGGCGTCTACTCCGAGAACCTCAACCACCGCGAGACGCTCGAGACCGACCTCAACGTCTTCGAGTCCTTCCGGCCGAAGCTCTCGCAGGCCTCCAAGGACGCCGACGTCCTCTTCCTGGCCAACATCCAGCCGCAGCTGCAGCTCGAGGTCCGCGAGCAGTGCGACAAGGCCCGTTTCGTGGCCATGGACTCCATGGACCTGTGGATCAACGTCGCCCACGAGGCGCTGCTGCAGGTCATCGGCTCCGTCGACTGCGTGATCCTCAACGACGAGGAGCTCGAGATGCTGACCCAGGCGCCCAACCTCGTGCAGGCGGCCCATGCGGTGCTCGACCTCGGCCCGCGCGCCGTGGTGGCCAAGCAGGGCAAGTACGGGGCGGCGCTCTTCACCCGTGACGGGTTCTTCGCGCTGCCCGCCTATCCGCTGCGCGAGGTGGCCGACCCGACCGGGGCCGGCGACACGTTCGCCGGCGGGTTCGTCGGCCACATCGCCGCGGTCGGCGGCGACCCGTCCCACGACGATCTCGTGGTCGCCATGGCGCAGGGCACGGCGCTGGCGTCCTTCAACGTCGAGGAGTTCGGCACCGAGCGCGTGGCGCGCCTGCAGCGCGACGAGGTCGACGCCCGCGTGCGCGACCTGCAGCGCATGACGAGCTTCAGCCTCTGACGGCCGCGAGCGCCCGGCGCTCCAGCGCCCGCCACTGCTCGGCGGGCAGGACGTCCAGCAGCGGATCGGGCCCCAGCACGTAGCCGAGGGCGTCCGGGTCCTCCCAGATCCGCAGCACCGGCTCTCCGGTGCTGCGCAGCCGGCGCAGCGCCGCGCGGGCCCAGTCGACGACGCTCCTTGGCACCCGACCGACGGTAGGACCGCCACGGCCGACCGGTGTGAGACTCCGCACGGTCCGAGTCACCTTCGCCGCGTCGGCGGAGCTGCTGGCCGTCAAGGTCGAAGGCCTGACGGACAGACGCGGGCGCCCTGGGACACGGGCGCCCTGCAGGAGCTGCGAAGGCCGCCGGGTGACCCCGGCGGCCTTTCGCCGTCCCTAGCGGACGACGACCTTCCCGACCATCGTCCCGTGCACCGAGCACACGTAGCGGAACGTGCCCTTCCTGGTGAAGCGCACCTTGTGCGTGCCCTTGGCCTTCAGCGCCGAGGACTTGAAGCCCTTGCCCTTGACGTCGTGCTTGATGGCGCCGTCGCGCCACACCCACGTGACGGTGTCGCCGCGCTTGACGGTGACGGTGGACGGCGAGAAGTCCAGGCCCTTGAGGACGACGGTCTTGTTCCCTGCTTCGGCGGGCGCCGCGGCGAGCGCGGCGGCCCCGGCGGCCAGCAGGACGGAGGTGCGGAGGCGGTTCATGGCGGGGGATGCGCGCCCCGCTCGCCCGCGGATCACGCAGCCGGCGCGAGCAGGCGCAGCACGAAGTCCGTGGCCTGCGTCGGATCCATCCGCCCCTGGGCGATGCGCGGCAGCGCCGCCACGACCAGCCCGCCCCACGCCATCAGCAGGTGCTCGGGCCCGAGGTCGGCGCGCAGCTTCCCCGCCCCCTGACCGCGCGCCATGAGGCCGAGGAGCCGCTCGAGGTAGGCGTCCTCGCGCTCTTGCGCCGCCCCGTCGTAGACCGGCAGCACGCGCCAGCCCCGGTCGCGGTCGCCCCCCTCGAGGACCGCCTGCGTGAAGCGCCGCAGCGCGCCGGCGGGCTCGCCCGCCAGCAGCTCGTCGTCGGTGGCGAGCTCGACGAACGCGTCGAGCGAGCGGTCGCGCAGCGCGACCAGGAGGTCGTCGCGCGAGGCGAAGTGCCGGTGCACCGTCGCCCGGTGGACCCCGGCCGCGCGGGCGATCTCCTGCATGGACGCCCGCGGACGCTCGTCGAGCAGCCGGGCGGCTGCGTCGAGGATCGCGTCGATGTTCCGCTGGGCGTCACTGCGCCGCGAACGTGGCCTGCGGGCGCGCTCCCCCACGTCGCCGCTCACGGCGCGATGGTACGCCCATGGCACCGGAAAGGGGAAGGTCTTCCTGCGTCCCAGGACCTTGCTATCGCAGCCCGGAGCCCGGGTAGCATCCCGCCATGGACTGGGGGTTCATCTGGATCATGTTCGTCCTGAAGATCCCCGTGATCGCGCTGCTCTGGCTGGTCTGGTGGGCGGTCCACCAGACCGACGAGCCACCGGAGGAAGAGGGGCACGGCGGTGACGGCGGCTCGAAGTGCCCGCGCCACCCCCGGCCCAAGCGCCCGTCCTCGCCGCGCCGGCGCGGCCCGCATGACGATCCCGGCACGGCGCCGCCGCCGCGGGTCCGCACGACGGTGCGCGCCCGCGACCGGGTGCACTGACGGCCGACCTCAGCGGCGGATGACCGCGCCCGCCTCGGCCAGCTCGCGCAGCGCGCGCTCGCTGTCGCCGGCCGTCACGTCGACGCCGCGCACGGCGTCCGCGGCGACCGCGACCTCGAGGCCGTCGCGCAGGGCGTCCAGCGCGGTGTGGCGCACGCAGTAGTCCGTCGCCAGCCCGCAGACCGTGACCGCGGTGATGCGGTGGCCGCGCAGCAGGTCGCGCAGGCGGGTGGCCTGGAAGCCGGAGTAGCCCTCGGTCTCGCGGTCCTGGCCCTTGTCGACGACCTCGTGGATGGCCGAGCGGTCGAGCGCCCCGTGCAGCTCGGCGCCGGGCGTGCCCTGCACGCAGTGCACCGGCCAGGGGCCGCCGTGCGGCGCGAACGACGCGTGGTCGGGCGGGTGCCAGTCGCGGGTGGCCACCACCAGGCCGTAGGCCGGCTGGACGGCGAGCTCGTTGACCCGCCCGACGATCTCGTGGCCGCCGGGGACGGCCAGGGCGCCGTCCGGCGGCGTGAAGTCCTCCTGCAGGTCGACGACGATCAGCGCCTGGGCCACCTACGCCCCCTGCTCGCCGCCGCGCTCGTCGCGCTCGCGTTCCTCGTCGGCGTCGAAGAACCCCAGACGCCCCTCGTCGCCCGGCGGGCGCGGCGACGCCGACCGGTCGCCCTCGCCCGGGACCAGCGGGCGGTCCGAGGACGGCGCCTCGCCGCCCGGGGTCGCCCGGCCGTGCTCGTGCTCGCTCATGGGCCGAGGATCCCCGTCACGGACGTGCGCGACGCGTCCGCTGACCGACCGGTGTGGTGGGATGCCGCGCATGGACCCGTCCTCCGTCCTGTCCGACGGCACGCTGCGGCGCCTCGTGGCCGAGGGCCGGCTGGTCGTCGAGCCGTGGGACGCCACGATGGTCCAGCCGGCGAGCATCGACCTCAAGCTCGGCCCGTCGTTCCGGGTCTTCCACAACCACCGCATCCAGGCGATCGACCTGGCCGACCCGCCGCGCGACCTGACCGAGCACGTGGGCGTCGAGGAGGGCGAGACGTTCGTCATCCACCCCGGCGAGTTCGTCCTCGGGCGCACCGCCGAGCACGTGCGGATGCCCGACGACCTGGTGGCCCGCATCGAGGGCAAGAGCTCGCTCGGCCGTCTCGGGCTCATCGTCCATGCCACCGCAGGCTTCGTCGATCCGGGGTTCCAGGGAACCCTCACCCTGGAGATCACGAACTTCAACAGCGTCCCGATCGTCCTGCGCCCGGGGCTGCCGATCGCGCAGCTCAGCGTCATGACGCTCGACCGCCCGGCCGAGCGGCCCTACGGCCACCCGGAGCTCGGCAGCCACTACCACGGCCAGGTCGAGGCCACGGAGTCGCGCTACGAAGGCGGCCCGGGTAGGGTCGCGCGATGATCGACGCGCTGGTGCTGCTGGCCGCCGAGGCGGCCCACGGGGAGGAGACCTCGAAGACCGCGTTCTACGTCGCCGGCGGCGTGCTGGCGGGGTGGGCGGTGCTGCTGTCGATGATCGGGCTGTCGCGCAGCGACTGGCCGCAGAACGACGGCGCGGCACGCGGCGTGATGGCGATCAGCGCGGTGCTGGTCGCCGCGACGATGATCGCCTCGATCGCGACCGGCTGAGAGGCCTACAGCCGCGGGGGGCCGGGTAGAGTCCGCCCGGATCCACGACATCCCCCAGAGAGGACGAGGCCTTGAGCACGCAGACCGAGACGAAGGACGGACCCGGCGGCGTAGCCGATGGTGGTGCGCGTGACACGCTGACCGTCACCGACAACCGGACCGGGCAGACGTTCGAGGTGCCGATCACCGACGGCACGGTCCGGGCCATGGACTTCCGGCAGATGAAGGTCTCCGAGGACGACTTCGGCCTCATGACCTACGACCCGGCGTTCACCAACACCGCGTCGACGCGTTCGGCGATCACCTTCATCGACGGTGACAAGGGGATCCTCGAGTACCGCGGCTACCCGATCGAGCAGCTGGCGGAGAAGTCGACGTACCTCGAGGTCGCCTACCTGCTCATCTTCGGCGAGCTGCCGACGAAGGAGCAGCTGGACTGGTGGACGCACGAGATCACGATGCACACGTTCGTCCACGAGAACGTCAAGACGTTCATGCAGGGCTTCCGGCACGACGCGCACCCGATGGGGATGCTGCTGGGGTCGGTCGGCGCCCTCTCGACGTTCTACCCGGACGCCAAGGAGATCAAGGACCCCGAGAACCGGCTGATCCAGACCATCCGCCTGCTGGCCAAGATGCCGACGCTGGCGGCGTTCGCCTTCCGCCACGTGATGGGGCAGCCGTACGTCTATCCCGACAACGACCTGGAGTACCCGGGCAACTTCTTGTCGATGATGTACAAGATGACCGAGGTCCGCTACGAGCCGGACCCGCGGCTCGAGCGCGCGCTGGACATCCTGTTCATCCTCCACGCCGACCACGAGCAGAACTGCTCGACCAACGCGGTGCGCGCGGTCGGCTCCTCGCAGGTCGACCCGTACTCGGCGGTGGCCGCCGGGATCGCCGCGCTGTACGGCCCGCTGCACGGCGGCGCCAACCAGGCCGTGCTGGAGATGCTGCGCCGGATCGGCCGCACGGACAACATCAAGGACTTCGTCCAGGGCGTCAAGGACGGCAACGAGCGCCTGATGGGCTTCGGCCACCGGGTCTACAAGAACTACGACCCGCGCGCGACGATCATCAAGCAGGCCACCGAGGACGTCTTCGAGGTCACCGGCAAGAACCCGCTGCTGGACGTCGCCACGGAGCTCGAGAAGATCGCGGTCGAGGACGACTACTTCGTCCAGCGCAAGCTCTACCCGAACGTCGACTTCTACTCGGGCCTCATCTACGAGGCGCTCGGCCTGCCGGTCGAGATGTTCACGGTGATGTTCGCCATCCCGCGCACCTCCGGCTGGGTCGCGCAGTGGCTCGAACTGGCGGTCGACAAGGAGCAGAAGATCGCCCGCCCGCGGCAGATCTACACGGGGCACCGCTCGCGCGACTACGTCGAGATCGGCGCGCGCCAGGACGGGGACATCCCCAGCGGCGCGTAGCGCCCGCCCCATCGCTGTGAGGGCCCCGGCCGCCGGGTGGCGCCGGGGCCCTCCTGCGTTGTGTGGGCACCCGCACTTGACGCAGAGTTGCAAAGAGCTACTGTCTTGCTGTGCGCCTCCACCTCCCCAACGGCACGCAGGTCCGGATCCGTCCCATCCGCTCCGCCGACAAGCTCCTGCTCGCCGACGGCTTGCGCCGGCTCAGCCGCGAGTCGGTGCACCGCCGGTTCCTGTCCGCCAAGCCCCGTCTGACCGCGCGGGAGCTGCGCTACCTGACCGAGGTCGACATGGTTGACCACGTCGCGTACGTCGCCGTCCTCGAGCACCGTCCCGACATGATCATCGGCGTGGGCCGCTGGGTCCGCGACGCCGAGCGTCCCGACGAGGCGGAGATCGCGATCGTCATCGGCGACGCCGTGCAGAACCTCGGGCTCGGCACGGCGCTCGGCCGGCAGCTGGCGCAGGCGGCCGTGGCCCGCGGCATCCGGCGCTTCACCGCGACCATGCTGCCCGAGAACCGGGCCGCCCACCGGCTGCTGGAGAAGATCTCCGCCGAGCTCGACGCCCTCGCGCCGGCCGCCGTCGCCGCGTAGGGTCCGCGGCCGGATGGCCGACCGCTGGACGGTGACCGTGCGCCGCCGCGGGCGCACCGAGCGCGAGCAGTTCGACGCGGCCGCGCAGGCGTTCGCCGCCGCCGAGCGGCAGATCGACGCGCTGGCGCGCACGGAGGGCCGCGCCACCGCCAAGGTGTTCGCCCGCGAGATCGAGCCCGTGGCCCAGGTCGCGGCGCGCATCGAGCTGGCGGGCCCGGGCGGTCAGCGCGGCGGCGTCGACCTGCGCGGCGACGGCTCGGCCGAGGCGTTCACCGGGCGCTGGCGCAAGCAGGTGGTGGAGGCGCGCCGGGGCGAGGACGCGGTGGCGGCGCTGCGGCGCGCGCTCGGAGGCTAGGGCGCCGCGGCGAGCGGGGCGCCGTCGAGGATCGTCGCGCGCGACGCGACCTCGGGCGCCGGGAGGCAGAGGGTCGCGGCGCCGCAGCGCGCGCCGAGCGCGCACGCGTCGGCGACCGCCATCCCGGTGGCCAGGCCGTACGTGAGCCCCGCCGCGAACGTGTCGCCGCAACCGTAGGCGTCGACGGGCTCGCCGGGCAGCGCCACCGCCTCCCACCGCCCGCCAGACGCATCGAGTGGCGGATCGACCCTCACATAGCCGGGATCCACGCCACTCGATGGATCGGGGCGCTCGATGCGGCCGCCCGCCGCGCCTTCGGTGAGCACGACCGCGCGCGCCAGCGCGCGCAGGGGTTCGTCGACGCCCTCGCCGGCGTCGCCGGAGCTCGCGACCACCACGTCGAGCACGACGCCCGCGGCCACGAGCGCGTCGCGGGCGCGGGGCGTCGCCACGACCAGCCGCGCCGCCCGCGCCGCCCGGATCGCGGCCGCGTCGCCGCCCGTCACGTAGACGGCGTCCCAGCCGGCCGCGCGGTCCCAGGGCAGCGGATCGTCGCCGTAGGGCACGAGGCGCTCGCGGGCCACCACGATCGTGCGCTCGTGGTCGTCGTCGACCAGCGTGATCGCGCGCCGGTGCGGCGTCCCGGCGCGCACGGCCGCCTCCACGTCCACCCCGCGCGCCCGGATGTCGGCCAGCGCCGCGCTGCCCGCCTCGTCGTCGCCGACCGCCGTCAGGAAGTCGCAGCCGCCCGCCAGCGCGGCCAGCTGGAAGGCCGCCATCGCGCCGCCTCCGCCGGCGCGCGTGCGCAGCTCGCGGGCATGGGCGATCTCCCCCTGCCTGGGCAGGCGCGCGACGCGGGCGACGTCCAGCCACTCGACGTGCCCGACGACCGCGACGCGGGTCACAGCACGAGCGTGGCGCCGTGCCGGCGCAGCCAGCGCTGGGGCTCGGCGTAGCCGGGCAGGTGGCGGCCCAGCAGGGCCCAGAACCGCGGCGAGTGGTCGAGCACGACGAGATGGCAGCACTCGTGCCAGACCACGTAGTCCAGGACCTCCTCGGGCGCCAGCAGCAGCCGCCAGTTGAAGGACAGGGCGCCGGCGGCGGTGCACGAGCCCCAGCGGGTGCGCTGGTCGCGGACTGTCAGGCGGGCGACCGGGCGGCCGACGGCCGCCGCCGCGCGGGCGACGCGCGGCTCGAGCTCGGCGCGGGCCTGGCGCCGGTACCAGCGCTCGAGCGCCGGGCGCGCGTCGCCGGCCGGGACGAGCAGCAGGTCGCCGCGCCGGTGCACGCGGGTGCGACCCGGCTCCGGCACGAGCTCGAGCGTGCCGCCGAGGTACGGGACCGTGGACCCGCGCGCCTCCACGCGGGCGCGCGCCGCGGCGGCCTCGGCCAGCCGCCGGTCGATCCACGGCCGCAGCTCGACGACCGCCGCGGCGGCGTCGCGCTCGCGCGCCCACCGCGGCAGGACCACCTCGACCGCCCCGTCACGCGGATCCACGCGCACGCCGACCCGGCGGGCGCGCGCGGAGCGGCGGATGGAGTAGGCGAAATCCGGCACCGGCCGGACAAGGTAGGCCACCGGGAGGACAGGCCGGTCAGCGCCTGCGGCGGGGCACGATGTTGCCGGCGCGGTCGCGGAAGACGACCGACGGCGGCGCGCAGAACGCCGAGGACGGCAGGACGCAGACCCAGGCCCCGGCGTCGCAGGTCACGGCGTGGGGCTGCCCGCGGCCGTCGCGGACGTCGACGGCCACCGCGCCCTCCGGCAGCAGCCCCCCGGCGACGACGTGGTCGTCGTGCTCCTCGACGGCGATGTCGTGCTCGGCGTCGAGCAGCGTCCCGCCGCCGAACGAGGTGGATCCGGTGAGCAGCAGCTCGCCGTCCTCGTCGCGCACGACCGCCGCCACGTGCCCCTCGGGACCGTGGGCGACCGCGACCAGGACCCGGACGTCGCCCTCCACGGCGCGACGCTATCCGACCGGCGCCCTGCGCCGCAGGCGTCGTAGGCTCTGGCGCGATGGCGCGCTCCCGGGTGCAGATCCCGTCCTACGTCCGCGAGCCGTTCGAGGTCTACGTCTCCGGCGTCCTGCAGCGCCGCGGCGAGGACTACGTCGTCGAGGACGGCGCCCTGGTCTTCGACCGCGTCCTGCGCAAGGACAAGGTCAGCGGCTGGCGCTGGTTCCTGGGCGCCTGGGGCGTCGGGACCTACCGCCAGGACGACTCGGTCGACATCCGCTACGAGCGCGAAGGGCGCACGATGGTCGCCGAGGCGCTCGAGATCGAGCCGCTCGACGACGACTGAGCCGGCCGGCGCTACGCGGCGGCCGGCGGCCGGCGCGGCTCGCCGAGGCCGGTGTGCGCCGCGTCCCACGGGCGCCAGAGCTTCAGCGCGCTCAGGATCGCGCGCGTCGCCGGCGAGCGGTTGAGCGTGTAGAAGTGGATGCCGGGCGCGCCCTTCTCCAGCAGGTCGGCGCACTGCATCGTCGCGTAGGCCACGCCGAACTCGGCGACCGCCTCGGCGTCGTCCTTGCGCGCCTCGAGCTCGCCCAGCACGTGCTCGGGCACCGTCGCGCCGCACATGGACGTGATCCGCGCCAGCTGCGCGTAGCCGGTGATGGGCAGGATGCCGGGGATGATCGGGACGTCGATGCCGGCGTCGCGGGCCCGCAGGACGAAGTCGTCGTAGACGGCGTTGTCGAAGAACAGCTGGGTGATCAGGAAGCGGGCGCCCGCGTCGACCTTCTCGCGCAGGTAGGCGAGGTCGGCCTCCGGCGAGACCGCGTCGAGGTGCGTCTCCGGGAAGCACGCGGCGCCGATGGCGAACTCGAACTCGCGGTCCAGCAGCTCCACGAGCTCGCGCGAGAACTCCAGGCCGCCCTCGGTCTTCGTCCAGCGCTCCTGACCCTGCGGCGGGTCGCCGCGCAGCGCCAGCACGTTGCTGATGCCCGCGTCGCGCATCCGGCCGAGCGTTGCGCGCAGGTCCTCGACCGTCGCGTTGACGCAGGTGAAGTGCGCCATGGCCTCCAGGCCGAAGCGCTCGCGGATGGTGCTGACGATGTCGATCGTCTTCTCCCGCGTGGAGCCGCCGGCGCCGTACGTGACAGAGACGAACGACGGCTCGAGGCCGCGGAGCTCTTCGAGGGCGGTGTAGAGGTTGCGCTCGCCCTCGTCGGTCTTGGGCGGGAAGAACTCGAAGGAGAAGACGGGCTCGCCAGAGCCGCTCAGGAGGTCGTCGATGCGCATCGGTCGCAGAACCTTGACACGATCGTGTCAACGTTGCAAGCCGGTGCGCCGTCAGCCGCCGACCGCCCGCCAGCAGACCAGGTCGCCGTCGACCTCCGCGTCCGCCCGCCCCGTCACCTGCAGGTGGCGCAGCGCCACGTTGGTCTGCTGCAGCAGCCAGCCGCCCGTGACGGGCGTCAGCGCCTCGCCGAAGACCGCGCGCGCCACGTCGAACGCCGTGCGCGGCTGGTCCCCGATCGCCGCCCGCACCCGGTCGAGGATGTCGTGCACGGCCCGGCGCGCGGCGTCCGTGTGCCCCGGCACGTCGGCGAACGTGCGACCGTGCCCGGGCAGCGCGAGCCGCACGTCGAGGCCGTCCACGATGTCGCACGACGCCAGGTACTCGCCCAGGGGATCGGGCGTCCATCCCTGGTCGAACCACAGCGAGACCCGGCCCAGCACCTGGTCGCCGGAGAGCAGCAGGCGCCGCTCGGGCTGGTGCAGCACGACGTGCGACGGCGCGTGGCCCGGGGTCTCGTGCACCACCCAGGTCCCCAGGTCGGTGTGCAGCTCGACACCCTGCACGAGGTCGCGGTGCGGCGCGACGATCCCGGCGATGCCCGAGTCGCGCCCGGAGCGCTCGGCCTGCACGCGCTCCAGCGCCGCCTCGGGCACGCCGCTGGCGCGCGCGACCTCCAGCCGCCGCAGCAGCGCGGCCTCCGGGTCCTGGGCCCCGTGCACCATGTGCTCGTGGCGCGGGTGCATCCACAGCTCGCACCCGGTGCGCTCGACGATCGTCGCGGCCTCGCCGTAGTGGTCGGAGTGGGCGTGCGTGCAGACGAGCAGGCGCACGTGCTCGAGGCGCAGGTTGCACTGCGCCAGCGCCCGCTCGAGGTGCGCCATGGACCCGTGGTCGTGGATCCCGGTGTCCACCAGGACGATCCCGTCGCCGGCGGCGACGGCCCAGGCGTTGCCGTGCGGGACGCCGGGCCAGGGCAGCGGCAGGCGCAGCCGCCAGATGCCCGGCATGACCTTCTCGCCGCGGCCGACCTCCCGTCTGCGCTGTGCCTCCGACATGCGCTGCGGACCATAGAGTGGGACGCCATGAGCGGGAGCGAGACCAAGGCTGTCGCCGAGCGGTACTTCGACGCGATCGCCCGGCGCGACATCGAGGAGGCGGTGTCCTGCTGGGCGCCCGGAGGCCGGGAGAGCGTGCGCGGCCAGGTGGACACCACGGCGCCCGACGGCGTGCGGGCCTTCCTCACCGAGATGGTCGAGGCGCTGCCCGACCTGCGCTTCGAGCGGCTCTCCATGGTCTGCCAGCGCGACCGCGTGGCGGTCCAGTGGCGGGCGCGCGGCACGTTCGCGGGCCAGCCGCTGAACGGCATCGCCCCCAACGGCGCCCACATCGACCTCGAGGGCGTCGACGTCATCCGGGTGCGCGACGGGCAGATCGTCTCCAACGACGCGTTCATGGACGGCATGGGCATGGCCCGCCAGCTCGGCCTGCTGCCGGCGCAGGGCTCGGCGCAGGAGGCTCGCATGGCGCGCGCGTTCAACGCCAAGACGCGCTTGCAAGCGCGCCTGGCGGCGGCGCCCGTCGAGCAGATCGCCCACGACGTCTGGGTGGTGCGGGGCGGCTTCCCGCAGCGCACGATGAACGTCTTCCTCGTGCGCGACGGCCGCGGCGTCCTGGCCTTCGACGCGGGCATCGCCCAGATGACGCACGCCGTCGCGTCGGCGGCCGCGCAGCTCGGCGGGCTCACGCGGGTGGTGCTCGGCCACGCCCACGCCGACCACCGCGGCACCGCCCCGGCGCTGGGCGTCGACGTCTTCTGCCACCCCGCCGAGTGCGAGGCCGCCGAGGGCGACGGCGGCGCGTCGACCTTCGACCTCGGCAAGCTGCGCCCGCACGCCCGGCCGGTCTACCGCAAGCTGCTGCCGTTCTGGGACGGCGGGCCCGTGACCGTGGCCGGCACGCTGCAGGAGGGCGACGTGGTGGGCGACGGCTTCGAGGTGGTCCACGTCCCCGGGCACGCCGCCGGGATGATCGCCCTGTTCCGCGAGCGCGACCGTCTGGCGCTGACCAGCGACACCTTCTACGTCGTCGACGTCGAGACGATGGTCAAGGGCGCCCCCCGCGTCCCCCATGGGGCGTTCACGCCCGACCGCGAGGCCGCGGCGGCGTCGCTGCGCAAGCTCGCGGCCCTGCGCCCGGAGGCCGCGTGGCCCGGGCACCTCGGCCCGGTGGTGGGCGACGTGCAGGGCCAGCTGCTGACTGCCGCCGAGGCGGGCTGATGGGGCGGCGCTCGCGCCGGCGCGGCCAGGCGCCGATGCCCGACGCGCCCGAGGTGCCCTACCCGACCGCCGACGGGGGCGAGCTCGTCCTGCGCGCCGCGATGACGCTGCCCACCCGCCAGGCCTACGCCGAGCTCGCGCCGCGGGCCGCCGGCACGGTCGAGGACCTCTGGCAGCGCCGCGCGGAGTTCCTCTTCGAGCGCCTGGCCGTGCGCTGGACCGTTGCCGGCGTGGACTGGGAGGGCCAGAAGGAGCTGCTGCAGCGCTTCCGGGTCGCCTCGCAGGACGAGCGCCACGCCGTGCGCGACGCGCTGCGCGCCCACCTGGCCGACTTCTTCCCCGACGTGGAGGCCCCATGACCGACCGTCTGCTGCTGGGCTCCGGACCGTCCCCCGTCCCGCGGCAGGTCCTCGGCGCCCTCGCGCAGCCGACGCTCGGCCATCTCGACCCGGTCTTCGGCGAGGTCATGGACTCGTGCGCCGCGCTGCTGCGGCGCGTGTTCGGCACGCAGAACCCGGTGACGCTGCCCCTGTCGGCCACCGGCAGCGGCGGGATGCAGACGATGGTCGACGCGCTCGTGCGCCCCGGGGACGTGGTCGTGGTGGGCGTCAACGGGCTGTTCGGCGAGCGCATGGCCGACGCGCTGGGCAGGGTGGGCGCCGAGGTCGTGCGCGTCGAGGGCGAGTGGGGCCGTGCGCTACCCGGCGACCGGGTGGCCGAGGCGCTGCCCGACGAGCTCGCCGCCGCGTTCCTCGTGCACGCAGAGACGTCGACCGGCGCGCTGAACGACCCCGGCGGGCTGGGCGCCGCGGTGCGCGAGCGCGGCGGCCTGATGCTGCTGGACTGCGTGACGTCGCTGGGCGGCGTGCCGGTCCGCGTGGACGACTGGCAGGTCGACGCCGCGTTCTCCGGCTCGCAGAAGTGCCTGAACTGCCCGCCCGGCCTGGCGCCGTTCACGGCGGGCGAGCGCGCGCTCGAGCGGCGCACCGGCCGCTCCTGGTACTTCGATCTGGACGCCTACGTCGACTTCTGGCGGCCGGGTGGCGGCGGAGCGCGCGTCTACCACCACACCGCGCCCACGAACATGATCGTCGCGCTGCGCGAGGCGCTCGAGCTCGTGCTCGACGAGGCCGACGCCGAGCGCGAGGCCCGCCACCGCCGCGCGCACCTGGCGCTCGCCGCGGCGCTCGACGTCCTCGGCTGGCGCCGGCTGGTCCCCGAGGCCGAGGCCGCCTGGCCGCTGCTCAGCGTCCTCGTTCCCGACGACGTGGACGAGGCCGTCCTGCGGCGCGCGCTGCTGCTCGAGGACAGCATCGAGGTCAGCGGCGGCCTCGGCCCCCTGGCCGGACGCGTCTGGCGCATCGGCGTGATGGGCGCGGGCGCCAGGCCCGAGCCGCAGGAGCGCTTCATCACGGTGCTGACCCGGCACGTGGGCGGCGACGAGCGCGCGGCCCTGGACGCGCTGCACGCCGGCTGGGGCGGCGCGTGAGGCCGGACCCCGCCGCGTTCGCCGACCTGCTGGCGACGTGGTGCCTGGACGTCCGCGAGCGCCAGACGGTGCTCGTGCGGTCGACGTCGCTGGCCGCGCCCCTGCTGCTGGAGCTGCAGCGGGCGATCCTGGAGCGCGGCGCCTGGCCGGTCCTGCGGGTGACCCTGCCGGGCGAGCAGCGCGGGTTCTTCGAGCATGCCCGCGACCTGCACCTCGACGAGGTCCCGAGGATCGCCGTCGACGAGGTCAAGCGCATCGACAGCACGATCGGCATCCAGGCCCCCGAGGACGTGCACGAGCTCGCGGGCGTGGACCCGGCGCTGCTGCATCGCCACGCGGCGGCGCGGCGGGAGCTGCGCGAGCGGATGCTCGGCAAGCGCTGGGCATCGACGTTGTGGCCCACGCCGGCGCTGGCGGCCCAGGCGGGCATGACCCCCGACGACTTCGGCGCGTTCGTCGAGCGGGCGCTGTTCCTCGACCGGCCCGATCCCATCGGCGGCTGGCGGGAGCTGGGCGCGTTCCAGGCGCACCTGATCGAGCGCCTGAAGGGTGCCGACACGATCCGCATCGAAGCCGAGGGCACCGACCTGTCGCTGCGGGTGAAGGGCCGCACCTGGGTCAACAGCGACGGCCGGCGCAACATGCCCTCCGGCGAGGTCTTCACGGGCCCGCACGAGACCAGCGCCAGCGGCCGCATCCGCTTCGACGTCCCGTCGTCGCCGGCGGGCGTCGACGTCGCCGGCGTGGAGCTCGAGCTGCGCGACGGCGAGGTCGTGTCCGCGCGCGCCGAACGCGGCGAGGACTACCTGCGCCAAGCGCTGGCCACCGACGACGGCGCGCGCCGGGTCGGCGAGCTGGGCATCGGCACCAACTTCGGCATCGACCGGCCGATCGGGGCGATCCTCTTCGACGAGAAGATCGGCGGCACGCTGCACCTCGCGCTCGGGCGGTCCTATCCCGAGTCCGGCGGCAGGAACGTCAGCGCCCTGCCCTGGG
>DASPKC010000441.1:0-4714 GCA_035628295.1 Baekduia sp. | reverse complement strand
CCGCGGCCGTCGCGGTGGTCAGCGCCGGCACCGCGTTCCTGCTCGGCTGGCTCGAGCCGCTGCTGGACCGCCTGGCCGACGAGATGCGCGACGAGGCCGAGCGCCTGGCCCGCGACGGCGCGCTGGCCCGCGCGGAGGAGGTGCGGCGCGTGCTGGCCGACCCCGCATACGACCCGGCGGCGGCGGGGCTGCGGCTGGGCTACGACCTGGGCGCCCGCCACGTCGGACTGGTGCTGCGCCGGCACGACGGCGCGCCCGCCGACGGCACGGCGCTCGACGCGGCCGCGCAGGGCATCGCCGCGGCGCTGACGACCGCGCGGCCCCTCGTGGTCCGCGTCGACGTCGCGACGGCCTGGTGCTGGGTCGCGCTGCAGGACCCGGGCGCGGTGGAGGTGCCGCCGCCGGCCAGGCCTGTCGTGGCCGCGCTCGGCCGGCCCGCGGTGGGCGTCGACGGCTTCCGCCGCACCCACCAGGAGGCGCAGGAGGCGATGCGCGTCGCGGCGCTCGCCGGCCGCGGGCCCGGAACGATCACGCGCTTCGAGCAGGTGGAGCTGGCGGCGGTCTGCTCGGCCGATCCGCGCTCATGCCGGGCCTTCGTGGCCGAGCAGCTCGGGCCGCTGGCCGCCGACGACGACGCGACGCGGCGGATCCGCGCGACGCTCGAGACGTTCTTCGCCACGGGCAGCAACTTCCGGGCGACCGCCAAGCGCCTCGGCGTCCACCACAACACGGTGCGCTACCGGCTCGCCCGGGCCGAGCGCCTCCTGGGCCGGCCGGCCGGCGAGGGCCGCCTCGCGCTCGAGATGGCGCTGCACCTGGCCAACCGGCTCGGGCCGGCGGTGCTGGGCCCGGCCGGCCGCTGAGCGCCGACCGCCGCAGGCCCCGGGGCATTCGTCGGCGGATCGACCCCGAGATGCCGCGGCGATCCGCCAACAGCCGCAGCGGGGCGCCGCGGGTCCCACCCGCGGGCCCTGGACATCCGGCCCAGGTCACCTGGCGCGGCGGCCGGGTAGCACCCCGGCCCGTGACGCGCTTCGCCTTGCACTGCTCGCACGAGCAGCTCCCCCCGAGCCGGCTGCTGCAGGCCGCCCGGCGCGCGCAGGACGCCGGCTTCGACGGTGGGATGTCGTCGGACCACTTCGTGCCGTGGAGCGAGCGCCAGGGCCAATCCGGCTTCGCGTGGTCGTTCCTGGGCGCGGCACTGGCGGCCACGAGCCTGCCGTTCGGCGTCGTCAACGCGCCGGGCCAGCGCTACCACCCGGCGATCGTGGCGCAGGCCGCCGCAAGCCTGACGGAGATGTTCCCAGGCCGCCTGTGGGTCGCGCTGGGCAGCGGCGAGGCGGCCAACGAGCACATCACCGGCGGCCGCTGGCCGGCCAAGGCCGACCGCAACGCGCGGCTGCGCGAGTGCGTCGACATCATGCGCGCGCTGTTCGCCGGCGAGGAGGTCTCCCACCGCGGCCACGTGACGGTCGACCGGGCGCGCCTGTACACCCGGCCGCCGCAGCCGCCGCCGCTGCTGGCGGCCGCGCTGAGCGAGGCGACCGCGCGATGGGCCGGCGCGTGGGCCGACGGCCTCGCGACCGTCAACGCCCCGGTGCAGCAGCTGCGCCGGCTCATCGACGCCTACCGCTCGGGCGGCGGCGGCGGGCGGCTGGTCCTGCAGGTGCATCTGTCGTGGGCGGCGACCGACGACGAGGCGCTGCGCATCGCCCACGACCAGTGGCGCACGAACGTCCTCGATCCCGTGCTGCTGGCCGACCTGGAGACCGTCGCGGCGTTCGACGCCGCCGGCGAGCTCGTCCGTCCCGAGGACGTGGCCCGCAAGGTCCTGGTCTCCTCGGATCTCGGCCGCCACGTCGCGTGGCTGGCCGAGCTGGCCGAGCTGGGCTTCGACGAGATCGCGCTGCACCACGTGGGCCAGGACCTCGAGCCCTTCATCGACGCGTTCGGCGAGCACGTGCTGCCGCGGCTGCGGTGAGGCATGGGACGCAAGGCGACCAGCGACCTGTGGTGGAAGAACGCGGTCCTGTACTGCCTGGACGTCGAGACGTTCTTCGACCTCGACGGCGACGGCTGCGGCGACTTCGCCGGCCTCACCGACCGCCTGGACTACCTGCGCGGCATGAACGTCAGCTGCGTCTGGCTCATGCCGTTCTACCCCTCGGCCCACAAGGACGACGGCTACGACATCGTCGACTTCTACGGCGTCGACCCCGCCCTCGGGACCCTCGGCGACCTCGTCGAGTTCGTGCGCACGGCGCGCGACCGCGGCATTCGCGTGATCGCGGACTTCGTCATGAACCACACGTCCGATCAGCACCCCTGGTTCCAGGCGGCGCGCGCCAGCCGGGACTCGCCCTACCGCGACTTCTACGTCTGGCGCGACGACAAGCCGCAGGAGCGCCCGGGCGACGTCGTGTTCCCCGACAAGGAGGACTCCAACTGGGCGTGGGACGAGCAGGCCGGCCAGTTCTACCTGCACCGCTTCTACAGCCACCAGCCGGACCTCAACATCGCCAACCCGCGCGTGCGCGACGAGCTCGCCCAGGTCATGGGCTTCTGGATCGAGCAGGGCCTCTCGGGCTTCCGCGTGGACGCCGTCCCGTTCCTCATCGAGCCGGCCGGCCTGCCCGAGGAGGCGGTCGGCGATCCGCACGAGCTGCTGCGCGACCTCCGGGCGTTCCTCAAACGGCGCAACGGCGAGGCGGTGCTGCTCGGCGAGGTCAACCTGCCGGCCGCCGAGCAGCGCGCCTTCCTCGGCGACGAGGACGGGGACGAGCTGCACATGGTGCTCGACTTCCTCGGCAACCAGGCGTTCTACCTCGCGCTCGCGCGCTGCGACGCCGAGCCCCTGGCGCGGGCGCTGCGCGCGTTCCCGGCGCTCCCGGAGCTCTCGTCCCTCGGGCGCTTCGTGCGCAACCACGACGAGCTCACGCTCGACAAGCTCAGCGAGTCCGAACGCCAGGAGGTCTTCGCGCGCTTCGGTCCGCAGGAGCACCTGCAGCTCTACGGCCGCGGCCTGCGCCGGCGGCTGCCCACGATGCTCGGCGGCGACGAGCGCGCGATCCGCATGGCCTACTCGCTGGCCTTCTCGCTGCCCGGCGCGCCCGTCGTCTTCTACGGCGAGGAGATCGGCATGGGCGAGAACCTCGACATCGAGGGGCGCTTCAGCGTGCGCTCGCCGATGCAGTGGTCCGCCGAGCGCCACGGCGGCTTCTCGACGGCGGCCCACTCCTCGCGCCTGTGCCGGCCGCTCACCGCCGGCGACCGGGGGCCCGAGCACGTCAACGTCGCCGCGCAGCGCCGCGACCCCGACTCGCTGCTGAGCTGGTTCGAACGGTTGCTGCGCCGCCGGCGCGAATGCCCCGAGCTCGGCTTCGGCACGCTCGAGCTGCTGGACTGCGGCGAGCGCGCGGTCCTGGCGCACCGCTGCGACTGGGAGGGCTCCACGATCGTGGCGGTGCACGAGCTCGCCGGCCGCCCGGCGTGCGTCACGCTGCCGGTGGCCGGCGGCGAGGCGCTCGTCGACCTGTTCGGCCGCGGCGAGCAGCCCCTCCCGGCCACGCTCGAGCTCGCGCCCTACGCGGCGCACTGGTTCCGCGTGCGGCGCGCGGGCGTGCGGCTGGCGCCGTGAGACTGTCGCAGCTGCGCCGGCTCACCAACCGCCGACGGCGGCCGACGCCGCCGCGGAGCCGGACGCGACGCCGAGCTGGCGCAGGGCCGAGCGCGCGGCGTTGAAGCCGCACATGCCGTGCGCGCCCGCGCCCGGCGGCGTGGCGGCCGAGCACAGGAACAGCCCCGGCGTGCCGAGGCGGTACGGGTCCAGGGCCGGGCGCGGCCGGAAGAGCATCTGGCGCAGGTCGTTGGAGCCGGTCACCACGTCACCGCCGACGTAGTTGGCGTTGTAGCGCTCCATCTCGGTGGCCGAGCGCACGTGGCGGCCGACGATGCGGTCGCGGAAGCCCGGCGCGAAGCGCTCGATCTGCGCCTCGATGGCCGACGTCGCGTCCCCGTCCCAGCCGGCCGGCACGTGGGCGTAGGAGTAGACCGGCTGCAGCTCGCCGCGCGCCCGGGTGGGGTCCGCGACGGCCTGCTGGCAGACGAGTACGTATGGCCGCTGCGCCATCTCGCCCTTCGCGGTGCGCCGCTCGGCGTCGGCGATCTCCTCGAAGGTGCCGCCCACGTGGACGGTCCCGGCGCGGCGCGACGGCTCGTGCGTCCAGGGCACGCCGCCCTCGACGGCGAACTCCACCTTGAACGTCCCGGGCCCGTGGCGGTAGCGGCGCAGCGCCCGCGCCACCCGCCGCGGGAGCCGGTCGCCGGCGATGTCGGCCGCGGCGCCCGGCGCGACGTCGAGCAGGACGACGTCGGCGGCCGGCAGCTCGTCGAGCGACCGGACGTGGACGCCGGTCTCGAAGCGCGCCCCGTGCTGCTCGGCCAGCCGGATCATGGCGTTGGCGATGGCCTGGGAGCCGCCCTCGGCCACCGGCCAGCCGAAGCGGTGGGCCGCCGTCCCGAGCGTGACGCCGATCGCCGACGACATCGGCCGGCCGAACGGCCGCAGCGCGTGCGCCGCGACGCCGGCGAACAGGGCCCGACCCTCCGGCGTGCGGAACCGGCGCGCCAGCACGGCGGCGGGCATGCCCGACAGCAGGCCGAACCGGGCCATCGCCAGCGGCGCGCGCGGCACGTGCAGCACCGGCTGCACGAT
>DASPKC010000440.1:0-6326 GCA_035628295.1 Baekduia sp. | reverse complement strand
CGGCGGCAAGGTCGAGCGCATCTACCCGACCTCGACAGGCGCCCCGGCCACGCCGACGATCCTCGGCTCCTTCCGCGTCTACCGCAAGGACCCGGGCACCAACGCGCTCGGGATGGTGAAGTCGTCGTACTTCATCCGCGGCTACGCCATCCACGGGTACCGGTCGGTGCCGAGGTACAACGCGTCGCACGGCTGCCTGCGCGTCCCGATCCCGGACGCGGGGACGATCTACGGCTGGGTCCGGCTCGGCACGCGCGTCGACACGTACCGGTGAAGCGGGGCCGGGCGTGACCTGGCGTAGCGCGCGAGGTAGCCGAGCCCGAACCCGTACAGCAGCAGGCCCAGCAGCGCGGGGACGCTGCGCTGGACCCACTGCGACCCCGCGCCGTCCACGAACGCCGTGAACGGCGCGAGGAGCACGTCGTTGACGTCGTCGACGGACTCGCGCGTGGCGTGGTTGAGCCGCTCGCGCTGGCGCTCGTCGGCCGGCGTCGGGTCGATCCCCGCGCGGTCCTTGCTGGCCAGCTCGGCCACCGTGGCGTCCGACGCGGAGCGGACCTCGTCGACCGCGAACAGGGACCAGCCTGCGAGCACGAGCAGGCTGCACGCCGTGGCGGCGACGCGGAGAAGGCGCTCCAGCACGGCACTAGGGTAGGTGCCCGATGGACGCGCGCAAGACCCTGGTGGACGAACTGCGTAGGCACGCGCTGGTGCTGGGCGAGGTGGTGCTCACCTCGGGCGCCACGGCGCAGTACTACGTCGACGCCAAGCGGGCGATCCTGCGCCAGCCCGCGTTCGGCGCGCTGGGCGAACTCGTCGCCGAGGCGGCGCGCGAGCTGGGCGCCACCGCCGTGGGAGGCCTGACGATGGGCGCCGACCCCGTCGCCTGCGCGGCCCTGGCCGCCGGCTTCGACGGCAAGGCGTTCTTCGTGCGCAAGGAGAGCAAGCAGCACGGCCTGCAGCGCCGCGTCGAGGGACCGCTGCTCGACGACGGCGAGCGCTGCCTGGTCGTCGAGGACGTCGTGACCAGCGGCGGCTCCACCCTGCAGGCCATCGAGGCGCTGCACGCGGAGGGCCGGATCGTCGTCGGGGTCGTCAGCGTCCTGGACCGCCTGGCGGGCGGCGGCGCGCGCATCGAGCAGGCCGCGCAGGCGCCCTACCGGCCCTGCACCACCATCGACGACGTCTACCCGGACCGCCCGGACCGCTGAGCTACTCGCAGGCGATGCCGTCCCCGTCGGGGTCGAGCCCGTACGGGTCGTCGCCGATGGACTCGAAGCGCCGCTCGTCGAGATCGGCGCACGAGACGTCGCTGGCGTCCTCGGGCACGCAGGCGTCCAGGTAGTCCAGCGAGCAGTTCTCGTCCTCGGCGGTCGACGTGGTGTCGGCCGTCGTCTCGTCGAGCGCGAGGTCGTCCTCGGCGGGCTCGGTCACCGTCCGGGTCACCGTCTTGCGCACCGTCTTGGTCGTGCCGACCGTCACCGTCTGCACGTCGGCCACCGTGACCGTCTCCGGGTCGCCGTCCCCGCCACCGAGCACGAGCCCGAGCGCAAAGCCCGACAGCGCGAGGAGGGTGGCGACGACGATCGCCGTGCCGGTCGGTCCCTGCTGGTCCTGCTGCCCTCCGCGCGGCGGCGTCGCCATGACGGCGCACCCTAACCGAGCGTCCCGGGGCGGATTCGAACCGCCGGCCTACCGCTTAGGAGGCGGTCGCTCTATCCAGCTGAGCTACCGGGACGAGTCGACGTTGATCGTACGCGGTCGCACGTGTGGCGCGACGATCTGCGGGTAGCCATCGCTCCGCGGACAAGCCCCCGGCCGGTGGTGACATGACTTGACCACCCGGGGTAGGGTGGCCCCAGTTCCGCCCTGCCCGGCGGCCGCACGAGGAGGTGCACGCTCGTCCGGCGGGACGCACTGCATCCCAACGAGGAGGAGTACATGACGAGGACGTGGAGGCTGCTCTGCTCGAGCGCCGCCGTGCTCATGGCCAGCGCCACGCTCGCCGCCTGCGGCGACGATGACGAGGACAAGGCCGCCAACGGCGGTTCCGCCGGGACGCCCGCCGCCAAGACCGGCGGCGAGGCGACGTTCAACTACCCGTCGTTCCCGGACTACCTCGACCCCGCGATGAGCTACACCGTCGCGGGCTGGCAGGCGCTCGTGCCGACCTACACGACGCTCGTGACCTACAAGCGCGAGAAGGGCGCTGAGGGCGCGAAGCTCATCCCGGGCCTGGCCGAGGACCTCCCGGAGGTCAGCGAGGACGGCAAGACCTACACCTTCACGCTGCGCGAAGGCCTGAAGTACTCCGATGGCACGCCGGTGAAGGCCAGCGACTTCGAGCACACGATCAAGCGCGTGATCAAGCTCGAGTCCGGCGGCGCGTCGTTCTACACGAGCACGATCGCCGGCGCCGAGAAGTACCTGAAGGCGAAGGGCAACAAGGGCGACATCTCGGGCATCACCGCCGACGAGGCCAAGCGCCAGATCACGATCAAGCTCACCGATCCCAACGGCCAGTTCCCGTACATCCTCTCGATGCCGTTCGCGGGCCTCGTCCCGGGCGACACGGAGTTCGAGGTGCTGACGAAGAACCCGCCGCCGGGCGTGGGTCCGCTCAAGATCTCGAAGGTCACCGGCTCGCGCCGCTTCATCCTCGAGAAGAACGAGAACTACCCGGACCTGCCGGGCGTCCCGGCCGCCAAGCTCGACCGGATCACGGTCAACGTGGTCTCCAGCAACGAGCGGTCGATCCGCGACGTGCTGCAGAACCGGGCGGACTGGATGGACGACCCCAGCGCCGGTGACGCGCTGCGCGAGTTCAAGAACACCGCGTCCGACCGCTACCGCGAGGAGACGACGAACTCCACGTACTACTACTTCCTCAACCACCGCGTGAAGCCGTTCGACAACGCGGAGGTCCGCAAGGCGGTGCACTTCGCGATCGACAAGCGGGCGCTCGCGCGGCTGTTCGGCGGTCAGCTGACCCCGGGCTGCAACTTCCTGCCGCCCGGCATGCAGGGCCACGAGCAGATCGACCCGTGCCCGTTCGGTGATCCGAACGCGGCGCCGCAGGTCGACAAGGCCAAGCAGATGGTCCAGAAGGCCGGCGTCGCCGGCGATTCCGTGACGGTCTGGGGCAACGACGAGGAGCAGACCCGCGCGGTCACCGAGTACCTCGCCGACGTCCTCAACCAGATCGGGTTCAAGGCCAAGCCGAAGATCGTCGACGGCGAGGTCTACTTCCAGACCATCGGCAACCAGAAGACCAAGGCGCAGGCCGGCTTCGCCAACTGGTTCCAGGACTTCCCGCACCCCGGGAACTTCCTGTTCCTCGTCGACCCGGACTCGATCCAGGAGACGAACAACCAGAACTTCTCCAACGTCGACGACAGGGAGATCAAGACGAAGCTGGACGAGCTCGACAAGCTGCCGCTCGAGGAGGCGGCCGCCGGCTACGCCGAGCTCGACCGGCGCATCGTGGAGAACGCCGACGTGATCCCGTACGGGCATCGCAAGCTGCCGGTGTTCTTCTCCGACCGCATCAACGCGGACGCGGTGCTGTTCCATCCGGTCCTCCAGACGGACTTCACCACGTTCTCGCTGAAGGGCTAGGCACCGGGCTCGGGTGCGGCGGCGCGTGGCGCCGCCGCACCCGGCCCTCGCCGTCCGCACGATGGCCACTGACTTCCCCCTCTCCCCCCAGCCGGCCCAGGGCGCCGGCGCGGCCGCGCCCGAGGCCGACGAGGCGATCATCGGCGCCGCCGGACTCGGCCCGTGGGCGCTGGGCATGCGGCGCCTGCGCCGCAACAAGGTCGCGATCGCCTTCGGCGTCCTCTTCGTGCTGCTGGTCCTCAGCGCGCTCGCCGCGCCGCTGTGGGCCGAGCACATCGCCGAGACCACGCCCGAGCGCAACCACGTCTCCGACGTCATCAAGGTCGACGGCAAGGACACCGAGGTCGTCTCCCTCGAGGGCGTGCCTATCGGCCCGACCTGGAGCGGGCGCTTCTTCCTCGGCGCCGACGCCAACGGCCGCGACGTCATGGTGCGCCTGCTCTACGGCGCCCGCAACTCCCTCTTCATCGGCATCACCGCCGCGCTCATCACGACCTTCATGGCGATGCTCCTGGGCGTGCTCGCCGGCTACTTCCGCGGCTGGACCGACGCGCTGATCTCGCGCCTGCTCGACGTCATGTGGGCGTTCCCGGTCCTGCTGCTCGGCGTCGCGCTCGGCGTCTCGCTGCAGCTCGGCGGCCTGAACCTCGGGCCGCTGGAGATCCAGGCCGGTTCGTTGTGGCTGCCGACGATCATCATCGGCGTCGTCAACATCGTCTACCTGGCGCGGCCGATCCGCGGCCAGGTGCTGTCCCTGCGCGAGAAGGAGTTCATCGACGCGGCCCGCGCGCAGGGGGCCAGCGACCTGCGGATCATGTTCGGCGAGCTGCTGCCGAACCTGGCGTCGACGCTGCTGGTGTTCTTCCCGCTGATCGTGGCCAACTCGATCCTGCTGGAGGCCGCGCTGTCGTTCCTGGGCGCCGGCGTCCAGCCGCCGGCGCCCTCCTGGGGCACGATGATCGGCCAGGGCCTGAACCTCATCATCGGCGCGCCGCACCTCACCGTCGTCCCGGGCCTGATGCTCGTCATGACGGTCCTGTCGCTGAACATCTTCGGGGAGGGCGTGCGCGACGCGCTCGATCCCCGGGCGAAGATCAAGATCGAGGGCTGAGCAGGTGGCCCGCTTCATCGTCCGCCGCCTGGCCGGGATGGCCTTCGTGATGTTCGTCGTGAGCTGGCTGACGTTCTTCATCTTCATGAAGATCCCGGGCGGCGACCCGGCGGTGCGGATGGCCGGCAAGAACCCGCGGCCGGAGATCATCGACGCCATCAACCGGGAGTGGGGCTTCGACGACCCCTTCTACGTCCAGTACTGGAACATGATGAGCAAGCTCTTCACGGGCGATCTCATCTCCTACGACCAGCGCGAGGACGTCATCGCACGCATCCTCGACGGCGCGCCCCGGACCTTCGCGCTGGCGATCGGCGCGGCGATCCTGTGGTTCGTCATCGGCGTCGCCCTCGGGCTGTTCAGCGCCGTGCGCGCGGGCGGGTTCTCCGACCGCGTGCTGACGGTGCTGGCGCTCGTGGGCATCTCCGTCCCGGTGTTCTGGCTCGGCGCGCTGATGAGCCACTACATCGGCTACGAGCTCGGGATCCTGCCCAACGGCGGCTACGTGCCGATCGCCGAGGGCGGGCTGTGGGAGTGGTTCAGGCACCTGATCATGCCCTGGGTGGCGCTGGCCACCCTGTTCGTGGGGGTGTACTCGCGGGTGGTCCGCTCCAACGTGCTCGACACGATCAACGACGACTACGTGCGCACCGCCCGCGCCAAGGGCCTCAGCGAGCGCCGGGTCCTGCTGCACCACGTGCTGCGCAACTCGCTGATCCCCGTGGTCACCCTGTGGGGCCTGGACTTCGGCTACCTCCTCGGCGGTGGCGCCATCCTCACGGAGGCCGTCTTCGACATCCAGGGCGTGGGCGACTACTTCGCGCAGTCCATCGGCCGGCTCGACGTCCCGCCCGTGATGGCGGTCGTGCTCTTCGGGGCGTTCTTCATCGTGCTGCTCAACGCCGTCGTCGACATCCTCTACGCCTTCCTCGACCCCCGGATCCGCCTGCAATGACCGCCGACGAGCCGCTGCTCGACGTCCAGGACCTCAAGGTCGACTTCCGCACCGAGGACGGCCTCGTGCACGCCGTCGACCAGGTCTCCTTCCAGCTGCGGCCCGGCGAGGTCCTCGCGGTGGTGGGCGAGTCCGGCTCGGGCAAGTCCGTGACCGCCATGACGCTCATGGGCCTTACGCGCTCGCCCAACGCGCGCTTCGGCGGGCACGCGCGGTTCAAGGGCCTGGACCTGGTCACGGCCGGCGACGAGGAGCTGCGCCGCGTGCGTGGCCGGGAGATCGCGATGATCTTCCAGGACCCGATGACGTCGCTGAACCCGGTGCACCGCATCGGCCGCCAGATCGCCGAGCAGATCCAGGCCCACGAGGACGTCCAGGACGGCGAGGCGCGCGACAGGGCGATCGCGCTGCTGGGCCGGGTCGGGATCCCGCGGGCGCGCGAGCGCGTCGACAGCTACCCCCACGAGTTCTCCGGCGGCATGCGCCAGCGCGTGATGATCGCGATGGCGCTCGCCTGCGAGCCGAAGCTCCTCATCGCCGACGAGCCGACGACGGCGCTCGACGTGACCATCCAGGCGCAGATCCTCACGCTCCTGCGCGAGCTGGTGGCCGAGCGCAACGCCGCGCTGATCCTGATCACGC
>DASPKC010000439.1:0-5496 GCA_035628295.1 Baekduia sp. | reverse complement strand
GCCAGCGGCAGCACCAGGCGCACGCCGTAGTCCTCGACATAGCGCCGCAGGGCGGCCTCGCCCTCCTGGCGGAAGTCCTGCGCCTTGAAGGCGTCCGTGCGCTCCAGGTCGGACATGGGCCGCTCGACCTCGATGCCGGTCGCCTGCACGAACGTCCGCCACTCGTTGCCCAGAGCCTTCATCTGCTCCCGCGCCCGGCACATCGCCCGCCAGCCGTCCAGCCACGCCTCCCGCGCCGCGTAGCTCTCCTGCGTCAGCGCCGCGGCGATCTCCGCCTGGTGCTCGACGGCGTAGTCGCACGCCCGCTGCGAGACCCACCCCGCCGACACCGGGACGTCGGGCCGCGCAGCTGCCAGCTCGCGGAACTCCTGAAGCGCCTCGGCGCCGGCCGGCCTGCTCTTCGTGCTGCTCATCGGTGCGTCTCCTTGTGGTCGTCATCGGAGCCCCGGTCCCTGCGGGCCCACGTGGTCATCTCGCCGCGAAGCCGCTGCTCAAGCAGCGGTCGCGTGTCCGGCTGCTCGGCCGCGACGTCGCGCAGCGACAGGCCGAGCCCCGCGGCGCGCGCCACGACGTTGGCGCCCCGGTGCTCGCCGGCCTGCCGCAGCGTCGCCACGGCCTCGGCCGCACGCTCGCGGCCCAGCGCGCTTGCGCGCAGCCCGTCGGCGACCGCCGACAGCCCGGCGTCGCGCAGCCGCGCGCACGCCTCGTCGATGGCGGCCTCGCGGGCTGCCTGTTGGTCCTCGGTCATCGCTGCACCTCCTGGTGCTCGTGGTCGGCCAGCGCCTCCCGGCGCTGGCGATGGAACTCGCGGTCGTCCTCGTCCATCCACGAGGTCGCCGCCTGCTCGATCGCGCGGCGCGTGAACTCCTGGCGCTCGGCCGCCGCCGCACTGCGCGCCCAGCGTTCGGCCTCGGCGCCCTGTGCCGTCACCTCGCACGAGGCGATCGACTGCCACAGCGGCCGTCGCGGCACCGCAGCCCCGCTGGCGGTGGTCGCGAGCTCGCCACTGCCGCGCGCGAGCGCCGCCTGCTGCGGCAGGGCCCGGCCGCTGTCGGCGAGGTCGCCGATCACCGTGCGCCACCGTCCTTCGCGGTCCCGGTAGGGCCCAAGCGCCAGCGACAGAGCGTCGGCCAGGTCGTCGTGGCCCACGCGCGCCTCGATCCGCTCCGAGCCGCCGGCGGTCAGCTCCACGCCGAGCATCAGCAGCTCGCGGTACAGCTCCCCGGCCCCGGCCGGTATCAGCAGCCGCCCGGACTCGATCAGCAGCCGCAGCGCGCCGAAGGTCGCCGCCTTGGACGCCGCCGACGTCGCGATCCGGCACAGCTGGGTGCGGAACTCCCCGTCGGGCATGGCGCGCGAGACCCACCGGCCCCGGCCGCGCAGGAAGTCGTCGAGCTCCCACGGCGACAGCAGCGCGTGATCGCGGCGATGGCCGCCGCCGCTACGCGCCGGACGCTCGGCCATGCGCCGGAAGAGCTCCTGGCAGTTGGGCTCGCCCAGGCCGTTGGTCTCGGCCGTGAGCCGCGCCGCCATCAGCGGCGAGTCGACGATCTGCCCGACCACGCCGCCGGGGCCCATCGTGGGCACGCCGGCCGGCCAGCGGTGCACGAGCGCCACGCCGAAGGTGTGCGAGCCGGCCTCCGGCAGGCGCCCGACGCCGACCAGGGCGTTGCGGTCCGCGCCGGCGCCGGCCCAGTCCATGCCGACTGACAGACGGGCGCCGGGCACCACGCTCGAGACCGACGGCCAGAACGCGAAGTCGGCCGTCACGGCGTCCAGCATCGCTTTGCTCAGCAGCCCGAACGAGTCGCCGACGAACTCCAGATCGAACTCCGCCTGCCAGCGCAGCGGCGACAGCACGCCCCGCATCTGCTCGATGTAGGTCGGCGACATCCACGTGCACGCCTCAAGCGGCCAGCGCACGGTGCGCACCGCGCCCGCCTGCGTCTCGCCACGCTTGGCCAGGTCGAAGAACACGCCCGCCGCGCGGCCCGCGGTGTCCATCAGCAGCACCCGCGGGTCGGGCGTGCCGGCCGTGACCGGCAGCACCCCGCCCTCCAGCAGGTCATCGCCGATGCGGCTGGCCTCGTCGACGATCAGCGTGTCGGCGCGCCAGCCGCGCACCGCGGACTCCGACGCCGGCACCGCCCGGATCGTCGAGCCGTTGGACAGCTCCACCAGGCGGGTGTCGTCGTTGACCACCGACCCGGCCAGCGGCCCGCGCAGCACCTGGCGCTTGACCTCAGCCAGCAGCCGTTTGGCGCCCGCCTCGCCGCCGCCGGACACGATCAGCACGCGGTGGCCCGCCTGGCGGAACGCACGCTGCCCCGCGCACATCGCGGCCACCGTCGACTTGCCCGACCCGCGAGGAGCCAGGCACACCGTCACCAGCGTCTCGAGCGCCACGTCCTGGATCGGCTCGATCGGCCGGCCGATCACGTCGGCGTAGGCTCGAAGCGACGTGCGGGCAGCGTCGAAGTCAGCCATCGAGCGTCTCCTGCTCGGTGCGCTGCGACCACTGCAGCGCGACGTCGTGCGTGCGCGCCAGGTCCAGGCCCAGCTTCGCCCGCGACGTCGGCGTCATGCCGAGCTGGTCCAGCGCGCGGGCCAGGCTCTCGCCGGTCCTGGCCGCGAGCTCGGCCGCCGGCTTGACGTCGCCGGTGCGCTCGTCGAGCACGCCGTGCAGGTCCAGCCACTGCTCGAGGTGGCGGTAGCGCTTGAGCAGCCGCGCCGTGCGCTCGACCGCCACCAGGTCGGCGACGGGCAGCGACCCGTCGGGATCGCGGACGGGGGCGGCATCGCCGAGCGCGTCCATCAGCTCGCGCACCTCGGCCTCCACGTTGCGCACGAGCAGCTCGCTTCGCCCGCCGTGCACGAGGCGGCGCTGATCGCCGGGCTGGGCGGGCCGGCCGCCGCCGCGCTGGAGGTTGGCCAGGCTGACCGGGTGCTCGCCACGTCGGTACTGCCCGCGCTCGCTCACGACACCGTCCCACTGGCGCGCGGCTGGCGCGCACCCTTCGATTTGCAGGCGTTTCGTCGCCCGCCCGGATGAACTTCATCTGCCGCACCGAGCTCCTGCGCCGACAGCGCCAGCTGCGCCTCGGCCTCGAGCCACGCCCGCAGCGCGTCGACGGGCACGAGCTTGCGCCGGCCGCGGCGCACGAGCGGCACGAACGGCGCTACGTGCTCGGACCAGAAGTCCCAGCCCACGCCAAGGGCCTGGCAGGCCTCCTCCACCGTGAGGGCCAGACGCGGGACCTCGGCGACCACACGAGCCGAGCGGCGTGCCGACTCGGGCAAAACGCATTCGGGAGCGGCGTTTTCCACAGTGTGGTGCTGCGGCGCCCTCACCGGCAGAACTCCTCACCGTCAGGTGTGTCCCCGCCTGTGGCCCACTCCGTCCTCGTCTCGTGGACCGCCACATCTGGCTTAAACGCACGCGTGTCCCCGTGTCCCCACTGTCCCCGCCCGGAATTACCTTCGCGATTCGCGTACGTAATAGGGACATTGGGGACATCCGAACGGGCCCCCCACCCGTGCACGTCTGCGAGGTCGCTCGGGCTTCGCCAGTAGCGGCGCTTGCGGACCGTGTCGCCCTGGCGCACGCTGAGCTGCTGTGGCTCGAACTCCAGGCGCCGCAGCCAACCCATGAGGTGGGCTCGCGTGACGGCTTCACCAACGGACCTGCGCACGTGCTGCAGGAAGCCGGCCACGGTGAGGAAGGCGCGCCCGTCCTCGATGAACGGGCTTCCCTCCGCCATCGCCTCGGTCCTGGCCATGAAGCTCGTCCTCAGATAGCCATCCAGCCACTCGAGGATCTCCTCCTGGTCGTCGCTGGTCTCCGCGCGCTCGGCGATGCTCGCGATGGTCACGCACAGGCCGTCGACCGTGTCCTGCTTCATCGGCGGGATGACGTGCCGGGCCTGCTCGAAGAAGGCCGCCTTGAGCGCCCGGAAGTTCAGCAGCCGGCTGCCCGGCGTGATCGTCACGACGATCGCTGACGGACCCTCCCCGAGGTGGAAGTCGTAGGCCTGCCCGCGGCCGATCTCCACGATGCGCGTCAGGTTGGGCAGAGCCAGCATGCCGCGGATGTCGTCGAAGGGCTCCACCCCGGATCCGCGCACGATCCGTTCGACGCGCGCCGCCAGCAGCGGCGACGTCTCGCGCAGTACGCGGATGTCGTCGGGCTCGAGGAACTCGGCGAGCTCGTTGGACGCGGGGCCGACCCCGTTCGACGCGCTCATCGCCCGGCCCCCTCGGCCGCCACGAGCACGAGGACTGCCAGCCGGTCGTGCTCGATGGTCACGTGGCCGTCGGCGGCCAGCGCGTTGGCCGCAGCCAGCACCTGCGTGCGCGTCCAGCCGGCGTACTTCAGCCGGCGCAGCGCGTCCCAGTCCAGCGCCAGGCGCCCTCCGTGACGACGCACGACGTCCAGCAGCGCCTCGGCCTGTGCCGCGGCCAGTGGCGTGCGCTCAGCCATCAGGCGGCCCTCCGGTCACGCTCGACGGTCCGCAGCGCGAGCCGACCGTCGTGCAGCGTCACCTGCTCGAGCGCGCCGCAGCTCGTCGCGCCGAGGATCGCGGCGTCGACGACCCGCGGCGGCACGCGGTGGGCCAGCCACGCTCGCGCGTCGTCTGCGGCGAGCTGGCCGCCGCAGCGCGCGACGTGGCTGGCGAGCAGCGTGCTGGCCGTGCTGCTCGGGATCCGGCGCGCGGGCATCAGGACGCCTCCACGAGCGGCCCGCGACGGGCACGGTGGCCCGCCACGGGCGCGGTCGCGAGGAGGGCCCTGGCGCCCATACACGCCAGGCTGGAGGCGCAGCGAGGCTGCGCGGAAGGTGCGGCCCAGGCTGGGCCTGGTGGGTCTGGTTCGCCTGGTGGTCTGCTGGCGGAGCGCGTGCTGACGCGTCGAGCGGCGCGGCGCACTGCGGGGCGAGTGCCGGTGCCGCGCCTGCGTGCGGGCGGATGGCTCGCGACACGACGCTGGGGACGGACACGCTGGTAGCGGCGGCGGGCAGCGGCGCTGGTGCGCTGCCGGCGACGATCGCGCAAGCGCCGAGCATCCGGCATGAGGCATCGCACGAGCGCGAGCTCGGCGTCAGAGAGGACGATGCCGTCAGCGCATCGCATGGCTGGAATCGGGGGGCGCGTTCAACATGAGCGGGGCCCACGCTACGCCCGCCTTCGGATGGATTCACAAGACGACGGGCCCCCTTTCGGAGGCCCGTCTGCTCATGTCATTGCGCGGCCAACGCCGATCTAGCCGCCCGCGACGGTAGCAGTGCCCCCCGTCGGACCCGCGAGGTGCTCCCTCACGGGTGCTGCTTCGGTTGTCGCGTTCAGAGGTCGAAGAGCCGATCCGCCCTCTGGGCTCCCGGACGTCGCACACGGTCGAGGAGTTCGGACGACGGGCGACCGATCGCAACCAGCGCCGCGGGCACGGCTGACGCCAGCCGGCTGCGCTCCTGCCACGGGATCATGCGGCGCTCGCCGAAGA
>DASPKC010000438.1:0-5891 GCA_035628295.1 Baekduia sp. | reverse complement strand
AACGCCCTGGTGCCCGATCTGGCCACGCGCCTGCGCGACGGCCCGGCCGAGCAGGAGGTCGAGTGGGAGCACGCCGGCCACCGCGCGCGGGTGCGGCTCGTGCGCAGCACGCCCGGCGCGGTGGGGGACGTGCTGCGCGAGCTGCGCCCGGCGCCGCAGCAGGCGGCCGAGCAGCTCGGGCTCGCGGTCGACGGTTCGGCGGCCCTGCCCGACGTGCCGGCGCCGCCCCCGCCGGGCCTGGCGACGCTGAGCTACTCCTCGCTGAGCCGCTACAGCCAGTGCGCGTACCGCTGGTACCTGCAGCGCGTCCTGCAGCTGCCCGACGAGGCGCCCTCCCCGGCCGAGCTCGAGCGGGTGCCGGAGGCGGCGGGCGGCGGGTTCGACCGCCTGCTGCGCGGGTCGATCGTGCATGCGCTGCTGGAGCACCTCGACCTCGGGCGCCCGGCGCCGCCGTCCGACGACGCGATCCGGGCCGTCGCGCACGACGCGGAGCTCACGGCCGCCGATCTGCAGGACGTGCGGCGGCTGGTGCAGGCGTTCGTCGACTCGCCGCTGCGGCGGCGGTTGGCCGCCGCGCGCGGCCTGCGCCGTGAGCACGCCTTCGCCTTCGCGCTCGCCGACGGGCCGCTGGTCAACGGCGTGGTGGACGTCCTCGCCCACGAGGCCGACGGCACGGCGCTGATCGTCGACTACAAGACCGACGACGTGGCGCCGGACGACGACCTGGACGCGGCGGTGGAGCGCTCGTACGGCACGCAGCGCCGCATCTACGCGCTGGCGGCCCTGCGCGCGGGCGCACCGGCCGTCGAGGTGGTCCACCTGTACCTGGCGCGGCCCGATGCGCCGGTGGTACTACGGGCCCAGGCCGGCGAGGCCGGCCGGCTGGAGGCCGACCTGCAGGCGGTGGCGGCCGGGCTGCTGGCCGGCCGCTTCGAGGTGACCCCGCAGCCCCACGCGGGGCTGTGCCTCACGTGCCCCGGCCGGCGGGCCCTGTGCTCGCACCCGCCGGAGCGGACGCTGTCGCCGTCGGTGGCGGCGTGACGAACGGCGGACCGCCGCGGCCCGCGATCTCCTGGCGCTCGACCTCGGCGTTGACCTCGGCGCCGAACAGGAACACGCAGGAGGAGATCCAGAGCCAGAGCAGCAGCACGACCGCCGCGCCGAACGCGCCGTACGCCGCGTAGGAGCCGAAGTTCTGGACGTAGATGCCGAAGAGCGCGGAGAGCACGAGCCAGAGCACGACGAAGAGCAGCGCGCCGGGCGACAGCCAGGCCAGCCGCCGCGGTTTGAGGTCGGGCGAGAAGGCGTAGATGAGGGCCACGGCGACGAGGGCGACGACGAGCGCGACCGGCCAGCGCACGACGCCCCAGACCGTCGCCGCGCTGGAGCCCAGGCCGATCTCGCCGAAGATCGGCTCCACGATGCCGCCGCCGAGGAACAGGGCCACCACGAGCACCGCGCCGAGAAGCAGCAGGATGAGCGTCATGGCCAGGTCCTGGGCCTTGTGCCGGACGAACGAGCGGTCCTCCTCGACGTTGTAGACGTCGTTGATCGCCCGGCCGGCCGCACTGAAGGCGCCCGACGCACCGTTGAGCGCGATGGAGATCGAGATGACGAACGTCACCCCGGCCGCCCCGCCGGAGGACTCGACCAGGCCGGACATCAGGTCGTCGATGGTCCGCTGCGTGTTGCGGTCGGCGCCGTGCTCGGCCAGGAAGTCGACGAACTTGGTGACCGTCTCGGCGCTGCCGACCAGGCCGAACAGCGAGACGAGCGCCACGAGCGTCGGAAAGAGCGCCAGCATCGCGTAGTACGTCAGCGAGGCCGCACGATCGGTCATCTGGTGCGCCCGGAAGTTGTTGAAGGCCCGCTTGGCGGCGGGCACCAGGCGGGCCTTCGGCGGGGCCTCCACCACGCGGGAGGGAGGCGTGCGGCGCGGCACGGCGGGCGGCGCGGTGTGCGGGGCGCCCGGCGCGCTCACGTCCGGCTAGACCCGGCGGCCGCCGGTGCGCAGGCCGTAGCCGCCGGTGCCGACTCCGCTCACCAGGACGAGGATGGCGGCGACGATGCCGACGATCGCCGGCAGGCCGATGGCCACGCACAGCCAGTACACGAGTGCCGCGACGAGCACGGCCAGGATGATGCCGATCATGGGGTGGGAATCCTCCTTGTGGGGTTGCCGTCCGCCGATTCCGTGGCGGATGCAACTAGGGATGCCCGTCGTCCTGCGCTGCTATGCGCCGGGATCGAGCCCGCGATGAGCCACCTGGTCGGCGATGTCGACCACCCGCGCCGACCGCGACCGGGCGTGCGAGCGCAGGCGCTCGAAGGCCGCGCGCTCGTCGAGGCCGTGGCGCTCCATGAGGATGCCCTTGGCACGCTCGATGAGTGCGCGGCGCTCCAGGGCGCCCTGCAGCTGGCCGACCTCGCCGGCGAGGCGCTCCATCTCGGCGTGGCGGTCGAGCGCCACGGTCAGGGCGCTCTGCAGCGTCTCGGCGTCGGTCGGGCGGCAGGACGCGAAGATGCCACGCTCGCTGGCGTCGGCCACGAACGCGGCGTCGTCCTCGTCGAGCAGCGCGACGACCGGCCCGCGGGCGAAGGCCCCGATCTCCTCGATGAGCGCGAGCGCGTGCGCCTGGTCGTCGTGCACCACGACGACGGCGAGGTCCGGATCCTCGCGCGCGACCGCCTCGGTGGCCTCCGCCAGATCGACCGCGCTGGCGATGACCTCGTGGCCGAGCGACCGGGCCATGGCGGCGAAGCGCTCGAGCGCGTCCGGGTCCTCGTCGGCCGCCAGCAGCCGCAGTGCCCTCTGGCGAGCCGTCGAGTCGCTCATTGCGGGTGCTTATACTGGACGCGGCCGGCCCAGACCCCCGTCGGCGCCATCTCTGCCATGGCCTCCACGGGGAACATCGACGACCGCCTGCGGGCGGACCGGCTGCTGCTGCAGCGCTACCAGCGCACGCACGACCCGCGGCTGCGCGACGAGCTCATCGAGCGCTTCCTCCCGCTCGCGCGCCGGCTGGCCCGCCGCTACGAGCGCGGCGACGAGCCGTTCGAGGACCTCGTGCAGGTGGCGTCGCTCGGTCTGGTCAAGGCGCTGGACCGCTTCGACGCGTCGCGCGAGATCGCGTTCTCCAGCTACGCCGTCCCCACGATCCTCGGCGAGCTGCGCCGCCATTTCCGCGACAAGACCTGGTCGGTCCGCGTCCCGCGCGACCTCCAGGAGCTCGTCCTGCGCGTCGAGAAGGCGCTGTCGGAGCTCAACCGCGACCTCCGGCGCTCGCCGACCGTCCCCGAGATCGCGCAGCACCTGGGCGTGGGGGAGGAGCAGGTGCTCGAGGCCCTGGAGGCCGGTGGCGCGCACCGCGCGACATCCCTGCAGACGCCCAAGGGCGACGAGGACGGGGCCGAGACGCTGGGCGACGGCCTCGGCGACCAGGACCACGGCTTCGCTCTGGCCGAGCACCGCGCCACCCTGTCGACGCTGCTGGGCGCGCTGGCGCCCCGGGAACGGGAGATCCTCCGGCTGCGCTTCGAGGAGGACCTCACGCAGGAGGAGATCGGGTTGCGCGTCGGTGTGTCGCAGATGCAGGTCTCCCGCCTGATCCGCCGCTCGCTGGCACAGATGCGAGAAGTCGCGCAGAACTCTCCAACCTGACCTCCTGCCCGGCGTTTCAGCGGGCATGCGGGGGACCGTGGGGACCGCCAGCCTGTCCGCCGAGGACGTCCGAGACCTGCTTGCGCGCTGGCGCGAGGAGGGCGATGTGCGTGCCCGGGACGAGGTCGTGCAGCGGATGATGCCGCTGACGCGCAGCCTCGCCCGGCGCTATGCCAACAAGGGCGAGCCGCTCGAGGATCTCGAGCAGGTCGCCTCGGTCGGGCTGCTGAAGGCCATCGAGCGTTTCGACCTCGATCGCGACGTGCGCTTCGCCACGTTCGCGGTGCCCACGATCGCCGGCGAGATCAAGCGGCACTTCCGCGACCGCGGCTGGATGCTGCGGGTTCCGCGGGACGTGCAGGAGCTCGCAGGTCGGCTCTCCGGTGTGCGTGAGGGCTTGACCTGCGAGCTCGGTCGCTCCCCGACCGTGGCCGAGCTCGCCCAGGCGGCGGGCGCGGGGCAGGAGCAGGTCGTCGAGGCGCTCTGCGCGGGCGACGCCTACCGGACGCTCTCGCTCGACGAGCCGCTGGGCGAGGACGGCGAGGCGCTGGACGCCATCGGCTGCGACGACGACGGCTTCCGGCAGGCCGAGCACCGGGTGGTGCTCCACGACGGCCTGGCCGGGCTGCCCGAGCGCGAGCGCGAGATCCTGCGCCTGCGGTTCAGCGAGGGGCTGACGCAGCGCGAGATCGCCGACGAGGTCGGCATCTCGCAGATGCACGTGTCGCGCCTGCTCCGGCGCTCGGTG
Source organism: Baekduia sp. (assembly GCA_035628295.1). Lineage (GTDB taxonomy): Bacteria > Actinomycetota > Thermoleophilia > Solirubrobacterales > Solirubrobacteraceae > Baekduia. The sequence goes on along the minus strand of DASPKC010000438.1, from coordinate 1,482 downwards.
GAGCACCTGCGCGTGCGGCTCGCCGTCGACGACAGCCTGCCGCTCGCTGCGTAGAGCGGGCCGGAAGCGGGCATGAGTCGGCACACGGATGCCGACGGACCGCGACGAGGCGCGCAGCAAGGAGGACGAGGCCGAGCGGCTCGATCGCGAGCTGGTCGAGCTGTTGCAGGAGCTCCGGGTCGCCATCCCCGGCGTGCAGGTCCTCTTCGGCTTCCTGCTCACCGTGCCGTTCCAGCAGGGCTTTCGCCGCATCACCGAGTTCCAGGAGTACGTCTACTTCGTCACGCTCCTGCTGACCGCGGCCGCCACCGTGTTCCTGATCGCGCCGACGGCCTACCACCGGATCATGTTCCGGGCGCGCGACAAGCCCAGGCTGATCCGCATGGCCACGGCGCAGGCGCTCACGGGCCTGGCGTTCCTGGCTCTCGCGCTCAACGGCGCGATCCTGCTCATTACCGACCTGCTGTTCGAGGAGACGACCGTCATCGCCATCGTCGCCATCTCCGCGGTGACGTTCGCCTGGCTGTGGTTCGGTCTGGGCCTCTCGCGCCGCATACGCAAGGACTCCACCTGGTGACCCGCCCCGCTGCGATCCTCGATGTCGACGGGACGCTCGTCGACACGAACTACCACCACGCCGTGGCGTGGTACCGCGCGCTGCGCCAGCACGGCCATGTCGTGCCGCTGTGGCTCATCCACCGCCACATGGGCATGGGCGGCGACCAGCTCATCGGCAGCGTTCTCGACGAGGAGGTCGAGCGGCAGGCCGGCGACGACATCCGCGCCGCGGAGAAGGCCCTCTACCTGTCGCTCATCGAGGAGGTCGAGCCGCTGCGCGGCGCGCGCGAGCTGCTGCAGGACCTCAAGGGCCGCGGGCACGCGGTCGTGCTGGCCTCCTCGGCCAAGGCCAACGAGATCGAGCACTACCTCGACCTGCTCGACGCCCGGACGATCGCCGACGCGTGGACGACGTCGGCCGACGTCGAGGCCACCAAGCCGGAGCCGGATCTCGTGATCGCGGCGGTCGAGAAGGCCGGCGGGGGCCCGGCGGTGATGGTGGGCGACTCGACCTACGACTGCGAGGCCGCCAAGCGGGCCGGCCTGGAGACGATCGCCGTGCTGACCGGCGGCTTCTCCGAGGAGGAGCTGCGCGACGCCGGCGCAGCGATGGTCTTCGAGTCCATCGAGCAGCTGCGCACCCGGCTGGACGAGACGCCGCTGGGCGCGACGGTGGACTGAGGGGCCGTCCCTCAGTCCACCGCGGGCGTTCAGTCGGTCTGCGGCGCCGGCGGCTGCTCGGGCTCGGGCGCGGTGTCCGGCGACTCGTCCGGGACCACCGGGGTGGCCGGCTCGGCGGGCTCGGACGGCACCACGGGGGCGTCCGGGACGGCCGGGGTGGCCGGCTGCACCGGCTGCGGCACCTCGAGGGTGGTGGGCGTCACGCGAGCCCCTCGGCCTCGTACTCGCGCAGGAAGCCCTCGA
>DASPKC010000437.1:0-8816 GCA_035628295.1 Baekduia sp. | reverse complement strand
ACTTCAACCAGACATGGGGCTTCATGACGATGCCGTTCGTGATCGTCCTGTCGTGGTGGGCGGTCCAGCGCCTGGAGGAGGGCACCGCCCGCCAGGCACGCGGCGGCTTCGCCCTCCTGGGGCTCGTCACCGCCGTCGGCGCGTTCGCCTACCCGCTCATGCTGCCGATCCCGGGGATCGCGCTGGCGGTCTGGCTGTGGCCGCAGCGCGGCCGCCTCTCGCCGCGGCGCCTGGGCCTGACGCGCCGCTCGCTGCTGTGGCTCGTCCCGCTCGGCCTGGTCACGCTGCCGCTGGCGCTCGGGGTGCTGGAGAAGGTGGTCAGCGGGGGCAACGTCGTCTTCGACCCCACCCGCTCGCTGCGCACGTGGGGCGGCGACCTGACGACCTACTACGAGGAGGCGTGGTTCTTCGGCCTGCCCAGCGGCATCGCGCTCGCCGTCCTGGCGCCGCTGCTGCTCCTGGGCGCCCACCTGGCCCTGCGGGCGGTCCCGCCGCTGCTGGCCCGCGGCCTGGTGGCGATTGCGGTCTTCGGCCTCGTCTTCGCGGTCTGGTTCCGCCTGCGCGAGTTCGGCCACTACTTCCACTTCAAGGTCCTCGCGTTCACGGTGCCCGTGGCGCTCGCCGTGATCGCCGTGGGCCTCGGGCGCCTGCCGCGGCGCTGGGCGGCGATCGGCTCGCTCGTGCTGCTGCTCGGGTTCGCCGTCGCCTCGGCCAACCGGGAGCTCGGCCGGACGTTCGACCAGCTGCCCAAGCGCACCCTCGAGCTGCGGACCCTGCCGGCCGTCGTCCCGCCCGGCGACTCGATCCGCCTGGACGCCGACCCCCAGGAGCAGAACTGGGTCGCGTTCATGCTGCACGAGCGCCCGCTCTGCTCGCGCAAGCCGCTGCTCGGGACGAGCTACCCGCGAGTGCCGACCTCCCGCAAGGCCGACTTCATCCTGGCCAAGCGCCACGAGCCGCGGCCCGCCGACGCCGCCGGCCCGCCTGTCCACGTCCTGGAGGAGTGGGCGCTCTACCGCCAGCGCCCGGACGTCCCGGGGCGCGAGAACTGCTCGCAGCGGATGGTGCAGTCGGTGACGAAGGTCGACGTGTAGGGGCGGCCCACCCGCCCTACAGCGCGCTCGCCAGCCGCCGCGCGAGGTCCAGCGCGAAGGTCACGTCGTCGGGGCCGAAGCGGCGCTCGCTCTCGGCGTTGGCGAGCGTGAGGACGCCGAGGAGCTCGCCCCGCGCCTGCATCGGCAGCAGGACCGAGGAGCGGAAGCCGAGGCCGCGCAGGATCTCGAGGTGGCGCTCGTCCTGGGCGCGCTGCACCAGCAGCTCGTCGGCGATCTCGTCGATGACCAGCGGCTCGCCCGTGTGCAGGACGAGGCCCGGCCCCTCGTCGTCGCGCAGCTGCCAGGGATAGGAGCGCTGGAGCTCCCGGCCGAGCTCCTCGCGGGCCGGGTCGCGGTGGGCGAGCGCCACACGGTCCAGCGTGCGGCCGCCGGGCCGGACGAGGTCGACCACGCACCAGTCGGCCAGCCGCGGGACGGCGAGGCGCGCGATCTCCTGGAAGGCCTGCCGCGGATCGGCCGTGCGCGCCAGCAGCTCGCCGGCGCGCTCGAGCAGCGCGCTGCGCTGCTGGCCGCGCATCTCGTCGGTCACGTCGTGCACGACGTTGACCGACAGCGGGGGCTCGCCGTCCAGCAGCCGCGCGGTCGTCCGCGTCCAGCGCTCGCGCCCCGTCGCGCGCTCCACGACGCGCAGCAGCAACGGCGCCGGCTCGCGGCCGGCGAAGACCTGGCGCGCCGGGATCTCGTCGGGGCGCAGCGGGGTGCCGTCCTCGTGCGTGGAGATGAAGCGCCCGAAGATCTCGCCCGGCTGGGCCGCGAGCAGCTCGTCCGCGCCGGCGGCGCCGAGCAGGCGCGCGGCCGCATCGTTGGCGAAGACGATCCGGCCGTCGGCGTCGCTGACGGTGACGGCCTCCTCCAGCGCGCCCACGACGCCCGCCAGCCGCCGCCGCACGGCGTCGCCCTGCCCCGGCAGCTCGGACGGTCCGTCGACGCCCGGCGCGCGGAAGACCATGCAGATCTCGGTCCCCCCGCCGGGGGCCGCGTCGATGTCGATGTGCTGGCAGAGCTGGCCGATCGTGGGCAGGCCGAGGCCGAGGCCGGGGCTGTCCGGGCGGGGCCGCATCCCGTGCCCGGCGTCGCGCACGCGTACCACCAGCGCGTCGCGGCCGAGCTCCGCCGTCACGCGTACCGGGCCCGGCGCCGCGCCCACGTACGCGTGCAGCACCGCGTTGGTGGCCGCCTCGCTGACGGCCAGCGCCAGGTCGTCGAGCACCTCCTCCGGCGCGCCCGCCTCGCGCGCGAACGCCACGACCGCGCGCCGCAGGCGCGGCACGGCGTCCGGCACCGCCGCGGTCTGCTCCTCGAAGCGGACGGGCGGCGCCATCGTCACGCGCCCTCCAGCGCGGCGCGCAGCGCTGCGGCGGTTGCCTCCGGCGCGAACGCCGCGGGCCGCGCGGAGCCGCGCCGGCGCAGCTCGCCGCGCAGCTCGCTGTCCTCCACGACGAGGGCGACGGCCTCCGCCACGACCGCCAGGTCGCGGTCGTCGACCAGCAGGGCCGCGTCGCCGGCCACCTCCGGGATGCCGCCCACCGGCCGGGTGACGACGGGTGTGCCCAGGTGCATCGCCTCGAGCACCGGGATGCAGAAGCCCTCGTGCTCGCTGAGGCACACGAAGACCGCCGCGCGGCGGTAGCGGTCGGCCAGCTCGGCATCCGAGAGGCCGGACTCGAACGTCACCGCGCCCGGCGCCAGCGCCTCGGCCAGCTCGCGCAGCGCCGCCAGGTAGTTGGGGTTCAGCGGCTCGCCCACGAGCCGCAGCGTCGCGCCCGGCAGGCGATGCCTGCGCAGCAGCGCGACCGTGCGGATCAGCTCGTCCTGGCGCTTGTGCGGCGCCAGGCGCCCCACGAACAGCAGCTCGCTGCCGCCCGGGTCCTGCGCCGCCGGTGCGCCGAGGTGCGCGGGGTCGAACAGGATCGGGATGACCACGTCGGACCCCAGCTCCGCCGCGTTGTAGGCGCTGACACCCGCCACCACGTCGCACGCCGCCGCGTACTCCGGCAGCTGGCGGCGGCCCAGCGCGCAGTGGATCGCGATCGTCGGCTCGTAGTCCCAGAACCAACGCGCGGGCGTGACGTTGTGCGACAGCAGGACCTTGCGCTGCGCCATCTCGAGCACGTCGCGCAGGCGCGGCGCGTAGGCCGAGTAGTGCAGCAGCAGTGTCGCGTCCGGCTCGGCGTCCTCGATCTCGCGCAGCGGCCGCACCCGCCGGCCCATCCGCGGGTCGATGTGCCCGGCGAAGATGTCGCCACGCCAGCCCCAGCCGCGCAGCAGCTCCTGGATGCGCAGGGCCTGGACGGTCACGGCGTCCACCGGCCCCGCCCCGCTGAGCACCTGGTGGACGATCACGGGCGCCGCTGCCGCTGCTCGTGCTCGCGCAGGAGGGGCGCCACGTCGTCCTCCAGCGTGCGGACCCGCTCCTCCAGCTCCGTGAGGTGCACCAGCACGTGCATGTTGAAGCGGCTCTGCTGGCTGGTCAGCTCGTTGAACTGCTGCTGCAGCCCGCGCAGCAGCAGGCGCTTGAACCAGGTGATGGGCGCCCCGAGCCGCCGGGTCGAGCGCAGCAGGCGCTCGTCGGGCTCGATGACGGCCCACTCCATGAGCCGCTGGGTGGAGATGCGGTCGGTCGGCTGGATCGCGAAGCCGCGCAGGTCGTCGGCGTACGCGCCGCGCTCGCGCGCCGCCGCCGCCCGCTCCCGCGCCACCTCGATCGCGCGCTCAGGCTCCATCGGTCCCCATCATCCGGTGGTAGAACGGCAGGCCCTCAGCGGTCGGCCCGTCGAAGGCGACCTTGCCCCCGTCGAGCACGACCGTGCGCTCGCAGGTGCGCTCGACGAGCGCCGCGTCGTGGGAGACCAGGACCAGCGTGGCGCCGGCGGCGACCTGCTCGGCGATGCGGCGCTCGCACTTGCGCTGGAACGCCTCGTCGCCCACCGCGAGCACCTCGTCGATCAGCAGCACGTCGGCGTCGAGGTGCGCGGCGATCGCGAACCCCAGCCGCACGAACATGCCCGACGAGTACGTCTTGACCGGGACGTCGATGAACGAGCCCAGCTCGGAGAACGCGATGACGTCGTCCATCCGGGCCTCGATCTCCTCGCGCTTCAGACCGTGCAGGGCGCCGTTGAGCAGGATGTTCTCCCGGCCCGAGAAGTCCCGGCCGAAGCCGGCGCCGAGCTCCAGCAGGGAGACGATCTGCCCGCCGATCTCGACGGTCCCGCGGTCGAGCGGCACGATGCCGGCCAGCACCCGCAGGGTCGACGACTTGCCGGCGCCGTTGCGCCCGACGATCCCGACGGTCTCGCCCGGCGCGATGTGCAGCGAGACGTCGTCGAGGGCCTGGACCGGCGGCGGGCCGTCGGCGCGACGGCCGAGCAGGAGCTCCTTGAGCGTCCCGCCGCGGTCTGCGCGGATCTGGAAGGCGCGGGAGGCGTGCTCCAGCCGGATCTCGCCGGGTGCGAGCGCCACGGCGGTCACACCACCACCGCCAGCTCGCGTTGCAGGCGCCGGAACACGACCTGCCCGCCGACGAACGCCACGACGGAGGCCGCGAGGACGTAGAGCAGCGTGTCGCCGCCCGGCCAGTCGCCGTCGTAGACGATGCTGCGCACCGCCTCGATGAACGGCGCGACCGGGTTGACCCAGGTCAGGATCGCCTTCTCCGCGCTGCTGGACGTGATGTCGGACGGCTCGAAGAAGATCGGCGACAGGAAGAACCAGGGCAGCAGGACCGCGCCCAGGATGGGCGCCACGTCGCGGAAGAACGCGTGCAGGACCGAGACGGCGAGAGCGAAGCCGAGCACGAACGCGAACAGCGCGACCAGCACCACTGGCAGCAGCAGCAGGCTCGTCCCGACGGTTCCGCGGACGACGAACGTCGCGGCAGCCACGAGCCCGAGCACGACCAGGAAGATGACGAACTGCACGGTCACCGAGGCCGCGGGGATCGTCTCGCGCGGGAAGCGCGCCTTGCGGATGAGCGACCCCTGGTCCAGCAGCGAGGGCGCCGCGCCGAGGACCGCCTGGTTGAAGAAGATCCACACCACCAGCCCGACCATGAGGAACAGCGGGTAGTCGTCGTGCGAGGCGACCTTGAAGACCCGCCCGAACAGGAAGTAGTAGGCGCCCATCAGGACGAGCGGGTTGACGATGTACCAGGCCACCCCGAGGATCGAGCCCTGGTACTTCTGGCGCAGCTCGCGGCGCACCATCTGCTCGAACAGGAAGCGGTAGCGCAACAGGTCGCGCACGGAGCCCGTCATCTTCCTGCAAGCGCGTCGCGGAGCGCCGCGAAGGCGGGCTTCGAGCGCAGGTCCCCGTCGAACGGCAGCGCCGCGCCGAAGCCGGGATAGGCCTGCGGCACCCAGGAGTGGCGGTCGTCGACGCCCCATACGGTGAAGCCCGCACAGTCCACCGCCAGGCAGCCGCGGGCGAGCGTCACGTAGCGCCCGGCCTGGCGCTCCAGCGCGCGCTGCCCCCGGCGCGGCTCCCCCCCGCCGTCGACGGCGACGCGCACGTCGACCTCCGTGAAGGCCACCCGCAGCCCCAGCGCCCGGTAGGCCTGCAGCGTCGCAGCGAAGCCGGGCAGGCGCGTCGTCGGGACGTGGCCCTGCAGGCCGACGGCGTCGACCGGCGCACCCCCCTCCTTCAGCGATCGCAGCAGCCGCAGCACCCCCTGGGCCTTGATGCCCTCCTGCTCGGCGCCGTAGTCGTTGTAGTACAGCCGCGCCCCGGGGTCGGCCTCGCGGGCGAACCGGAACGCCAAGGCGACGTACTCGGGGCCGATCCCGCGCAGCCAGACGCTGTCGCGCAGGGCCCCGCGGTCGTCCTCGACGGCCTCGTTGACGACGTCCCACTCCTGCACGCGGCCCTTGTAGCGGCCCATCACCTTGCGGATGTGGCGGCGCATCAGCCCGATCAGCTCGTCGCGCGAGAACCTGCCGTCCTCCAGCCAGGCCGGGTTCTGCAAATGCCAGACGAGCGCGTGCCCGCGCACGCGCTTGCCGTGCTCGCGGGCCCAGTCGACGATCCGGTCCGCCTCGGTGAAGTCCCAGCGCCCGCGCTCGGGCTGCAGGCGCTCCCACTTCATCTCGTTCTCCGGCGTCACGGAGGCGTAGACGCGGTCGACGAGCTGCGCGTAGCCCTTGTCGTCCAGCAGCCGCGCCTGCACGGCGACGCCGGCCCGCGTCCCCAGCGAGCCGACCTCCGGGGCGTCGCGGTCGGGCACGCCGTCCAGCGCCCCCTGCACCGCGGCCACGGCCAGCGCCAGCGCGGCCAGCGCGAGCAGGCCGAGTGCGACACGCTGCACGGTGCGCAGGCGACGCAGGGGTCAGTACGCGCCGCGGCGGGCCAGGACCGCCGGGATCGTCTTCATGAGGATCGTGAGGTCCAGGAAGACCGACCACCGCTCGAGGTAGAGGAAGTCGAGCCGGACGAGGTCGTCGAAGTCCAGCTCGGAGCGCCCGGACACCTGCCACAGCCCGGTGATGCCGGGCAGGACGAGGTAGCGCTTCTTGTGCCAGTCCTCGAGCTGCTCGAAGTCGCGCTCGGGCAGCGGCCGCGGGCCGACGAGCGACATCTGGCCGCGCAGGACGTTGACGAGCTGCGGCAGCTCGTCCAGCGAGAACTTGCGCAGGAACTTGCCCACCGGCGTCATCCGCGGGTCGTCCTTGATCTTGAACAGCGCGCCGGAGGCCTCGTTGAGCGACTCGAGGTCGGCCTGGCGCTGGTCGGCGTCGCGGTACATCGTGCGGAACTTGAAGCACGCGAACGGCGCGCCACCGATGCCGGGGCGGTATGAGCGGTAGATGACCGGGCCGCGCGACGACAGGCGGATGGCCGCGGCGACCGCCAGCAGCAGCGGGGCCATCACGGTCAGCAGCAGGGTGGACACCACGACGTCGAACGTGCGCTTGACCGCGAAGTCGATGCCGTCGAAGACCGGCGGCTTGAGCTCGAACAGCGGCACCGACTGCCCGGGCACGAACTCCGCGCGGTGGACCAGGATCTCCATGGTCGACGGCGCGATGCGCACGCGGACGCCGCGGCGGTGCGCGTGCTCGACGAGGTCGACGGCCTGGTCCTGCGGGAAGTCCGGGTCGGCGATGATGACCTCGTCGACGCGGTGGGCGTCGAGGATCCCGCCGAGGTCCTCGATCTGCCCCAGCGACCGCAGCCCGTTGTCCGGGCGCGGCGTCAGCGAGATGAAGCCCACGACGTTGACCGGGGTGTGCCCGCCGTCCTGCAGCGCATGGCCGACCGCCTCGATGTGCTCGCCGCGGCCGACGAGCACCGCGCGCCGGCGGTAGCCCGCCGCGCGCAGCAGGACGCCGGAGGCGCGCTCGTAGACGTAGCGGAACGTCCCCACGTAGAGGACGGCGAAGACCAGCGTCCCGTAGAAGAGGTAGTAGCTGGAGAACTCCTCGCCCTGCACCACGGCGTACAGCGCGGCGACGACCATCGTCTGGAACAGCCCCGCGACGATCTTGACCAGGCCGGGGCGCTCCGCGCGGTCGGCGTACAGGCCGCTGCGGGCGAACAGCAGGGAGGCGACGAGGAACGCGAACGGCACGTAGTCCTGCGCCTGTTCGATGGCGACGTCGAGGACGAAGGCGTCGCGGTAGGCGGCCTTGAGGCCCAGCGCCGTGAACAGCGCGAGGTAGATCGCCCAGAAGTCGAGGAACAGCAGGAGCGCCGCGCGCCCGAGGCGGCGCAGCCAGTCCCACTTCAGCAGGAAGCCCAGAACCGGGGGCCGCTTGGCTCGGACATCGCGATCAGGCAGCACGACGGGGGCCACGACGCGCTCCGCGCGGTCGGGTCGGTTGATGGCGGCGTGTCCCTGCCGCTCGGCCTCCGGTGCCCCTGTGGTCGGCATTGATGTTCCCTGCCCCTAACGGCTCAGGTTGCCAGAAGTACCGGTGTTGTGTCGCAGCACGAGGATCCCCTTTCCCTGCCCACGGAGTTCATCGGCAACTCGCGGGTTCCTCTGAACCGTCAGCTGCCCGCGCCGACCAGCGCTGCGGCTCCCGCCTGCTCGATGGTCCGCTCCAGGCCCTCGCGCAGGCCGACCGTGGGCTCCCAGCCCAGCAGCTCCTGCGCGCGGGAGATGTCCGGCCGGCGGACCTGCGGGTCGTCGGTCGGCAGCGCCTCGAAGACGATCTCCGAGTCCGACCCCGTCACGGCGATGACCGTCTCGGCCAGCTCGAGGAGGGTGAACTCGTCGGGGTTGCCCACGTTGACGGGCTGGTGCTCGCCCGACTCGGCGAGGGCGATGATGCCCCGGATGAGGTCGTCGACGTAGCAGAAGGACCGCGTCTGGCTGCCCTCGCCGAAGACCGTGATCGGCTTGGAGGTGAGCGCCTGGCGCAGGAACGTCGGGATCGCACGGCCGTCGTGCGGGCGCATCCGGGGCCCGTACGTGTTGAAGATCCGCACGATCGAGGTGTCCACGCCCTGCTGGCGGTGGTAGGCCATGGTCAGCGCCTCGGCGTAGCGCTTGGCCTCGTCGTAGACCCCGCGCGGGCCGATCGGGTTGACGTGGCCCCAGTACGACTCGCTCTGCGGGTGGACCTGCGGATCGCCGTAGACCTCGCTCGTGGAGGCGATGAGGAAGCGGGCGCGGTGCTGCTTGGCGAGGCCGAGCGTGTGGTGCGTGCCGTAGGACCCGACCTTCAGCGTGTGCAGCGGCAGGCGCAGGTAGTCGATCGG
>DASPKC010000436.1:0-3478 GCA_035628295.1 Baekduia sp. | reverse complement strand
ACGGGTCGTCGGGCGCGAGGTCGACGGCCGGCGCCGGGTCCGCCGCCCAGACCGCGTCGTCAGGCAGGTAGAGCACGTCGCAGCCGGGCCCCGCCGCCTCCAGCGTCGCGCGGTTGCGCTCGTCGCAGACGATCAGGACCGGCCGGGTGACGTCGAGGCGCAGGCGGAGGTCGTGGGGCCGCAGCTGCTCGGTGCACGGCAGCACCACCGCGCCGATCCGCAGGCAGGCGACCATCGAGAGGACCCACTCAGGGCGGTTGCCGATCAGGGTGAGCACGACGTCGCCCCGGCGCACGCCGCGCGCGGCGAAGGTGCCGGCCAGGCGCGCGGCGCGGTCGGCGGCCTCGCCGAACGTCCACGTCCGGCGGCTGCCGTCACGGGCCAGCTCGACCATCGCGAGGCCGTGCGGCTCGGCGGCGTCGACGATGTCGCGGGCGAAGTTCACCGGCGCCGGAGCCTACGCCGCGGGCTCCGTGAGACGCTCAGAGCCGGGCCAGCGACCAGGCCGGTGCCGCCTCGCCGCCCAGGCGCTCGCGCGCCTCCGCGATGAGGTCGCGCAGGCCGGCAAGGCCGTCCAGCGGCTCGGCCGCGACCGGCTGGCGGCGCAGCAGCTCGACGACGAGGTCGTCCCCGACCGGCAGCAGGACGACGGCCTGCAGCCCAGCGTGGCGCGCCGACTCCGCGCGCGGGCAGTCGCCCTCGACGGGGCACGCGACGGGGCCGTCGGCCATGAGCGCGTCGGGCACCAGGCCGGGGGCGCGCAGGCGGGCGTGCCAGGCCGTGGTCTCCCAGCCGGCGATGCCCGACTCGCCGGGGGCGGTCCAGGCGTCGACGCACTCCATGGAGCCGTCCGCGGAGGTGTGCCAGACGGCGCCGGCGGTGAAGCCCGCGGCCGGGCCGACCGTGGACAGCACGGCCCGGGCGGCGCCGCGCAGGCTGGAGGCGCCGCGCAGGGCGGCCGACAGGCGCACGACGTCGGCCTCGCTCCACTCCGGTGCGGGCGCCGGCCCGTCGGGCTGCGGGTCGTCCGCGGGGCCGGCGCCGGCGGCCGGCACGATGCGGCGCTCGCGGCGCAGCAGCGCCTCCGCGTCCAGCCGCGCGACCCGCTCGGCCTCCAGCTCGCCGGCCAGCGCCTCGGCGCGGGCCTCCGCCTCGGCCGCGCGCCGGTTGGCCTCCTCGGCGCGGACGCGCGCCTCGTTGAGGCGGCCCTCGGCCTCGGCGGTGCGCGCCCGCGACTCCTCGTGGCGCGCCTCGGCCGTCTCGGCGAGCTCCTGCAGCTCGGCGGCGCGGCGCTCGGCCGCCTCGGCCCGGGCGTGCGCCTCGTGGGCCCGGGCCTCGGCCTCGTCGGCGCGGGCGTGCGCCTCCTGGGCGCGTCCCTCCGCCTCCTCGGCGCGGGCGTAGGCCTCCTGGGCGCGGTGCTCGGCCTCCTGGGCGCGGTCGTGGGCGGCGCTCAGGCGCCCGTCGGCGCCCTCGGCGCGCGCATGCACCTCGGCGAGCCGGCGCTCGGCCTGCTCGGCGCGCGAGCCGGCCTCCTCGGCGCGGGCCCGGACCTCGTGGACGCGCGCCTCCGCCTCGGCCGCTCGCTGCTGGGCCTCCTGCGCCCAGGCCTCGGCCTCGGCGATGCGGGCCTCCGCGGCGGCGCGGGCCTCGCGCTCGGCGTCGCGCTCGGTGCGCGCCTCGGCGGCGCGGGCCTCGGCGGCCTCGGCGACCAGGCGCGCCTGGTCGGCCTGCGCGGCGGCCTCGTCGGCGCGCTCGGCGGCCTCCTCGGCGCGGCGCTCGAGCTCGTCGGCGCGCTCGCCGACCGCGGCGTCCGGCGCCGGCGGCGCGGTGGCGTGCACGTCGCCGGAGACCAGGGCCTGCGCGAGGCGGTCGCGGGCCGCGGACGCCTCGCCGGCGTGCTCGGACTCGCCGAGGACGACGGCGACGGCCCACGGCGAGTCGCCGTCGAGCAGCGGCTGGCGGCAGGCGCGCAGGCGCTTGCGGCCGAAGCGGCACAGCAGGCTCTCGTCGTTGTCCAGCGGCGTGCCGGACCCCAGCACCAGGCCGTCGATCTCGGCGGTGCGGTTGGCGAGGTCGGCGGGCTGCAGCGCGCTGTCGGACTTGCCCGTGATGCGCTCGGCCGGCAGCCCGATCAGCTCGGACATCAGGCAGTTGACGGCGACGTACCGGCCGCCGCCGTCGCGCACGGCGGCGGGCATCGGCACCGCCTCGAGGGCGGCGACCAGGGCGTCGAGGTCGCGGGTCGGTCCGGGCTCGGCCATGCTCCCGCACCCATCGGCGCCGACGCCGCTGCGCCCGCGTCGGATCGGGCGTCCTCGGCGGACGTTCGACCCGTATCCTGGGCTCATGGCCGTCGCCGTCGATCCCTACGACAAGACCGAAGAGCAGCGCGCGATCACCGAGATGGTGCGCCAGTTCGCGGACGAGCAGATCATCCCGAACGCCGAGCACTACGACGGCGCCGACGAGTACCCGGCGCCGATCGTCGACCAGCTCAAGGAGCTGGGGCTGTTCGGCATCACCATCCCCGAGGAGTACGGCGGCCTCGGCCTCGACCTCACGACCTACGTGATGGTCGTCGAGGAGCTGTCCCGCGGCTGGATCTCGATCTCCGGGGTGATCAACACCCACTTCATCGGCTCCTACCTGCTGATGAAGTTCGGTACCGACGAGCAGAAGCAGAAGTACCTGCCGCGCATGGCGACCGGCGAGATCCGCGCCGCGTTCTCGCTGTCGGAGCCCGAGCTCGGCTCCGACGTCCAGGCCATCAAGACGTCGGCCAAGAAGCTCGACGACGGCAAGTACGAGATCAACGGCCAGAAGATGTGGGTCACCAACGGCTTGATGTCCGACCTCGTCTTCGTGCTCGTCAAGACCGACCCGAACGCCGAGCCGCGCCACAAGGGCTTCACCTGCTTCATCGCCGAGAAGGAGGGCGGGGTCTCCGAGAACACCGGCGAGTACGCCGGCCTCATCGTCCCGCCGAAGATCAAGAAGCTCGGCTACAAGGGCGTCGAGTCCACCGAGCTGGTCTTCGACGGCTACAGGTGCCCGGCCGAGAACATCCTCGGCGGCGAGGAGGGCGGCCTGAACAAGGGCTTCGCCCAGATGATGGACGCCCTCGAGGTCGGCCGCGCCAACGTGGCGGCCCGCGGCGTCGGCATCGCCCAGCGCGCGCTGGAGCTGGCGCTGCGCTACTCGCAGGAGCGCAAGACGTTCGGCAAGCCGATCGCCGAGCACCAGGCGATCCAGTTCAAGCTCGCCGACATGGCCACGCAGGTCGACGCCGCCCGCATGCTCACCTTGCGCGCCGCGCGGATGAAGGACGCCGGGGAGCGCTCCGACCTCGAGGCGGGTATGGCGAAGCTGTTCGCGTCGGAGGCGGGCCGGTTCTGCGTGGAGGAGTCGTTCCGCATCCACGGCGGCTACGGCTACTCCAAGGAGTACGAGATCGAGCGCCTGTACCGCGACGCGCCGC
>DASPKC010000435.1:0-16871 GCA_035628295.1 Baekduia sp. | reverse complement strand
TCCACGCGCGGTCGGCCCGCAGCGGTGATGCGCAGGCGGCCGCGGCGCGTGGCGTCCGACCATGTCCAGCGCCACAGCGCGCCGCCGTCGAGCAGCTGGGTGTCCGACAGCGGGTCGGGCTCGACGCCCGGGTCGCGCAGGGTCGCCGGCCGCGGCGCCGACCAGGCCGAGGCCCCGCGCTCGAGCTCGAGGTAGGACGCGCCGCCCTGGATACCGACCCAGATGTCGCTGCCGCGGACCGCCAGCGAGGACGGCGCCTGGCCCGGGCCGAGGCGCAGCAGCGGCAGCGCCGTGGCGGTGCGGCCGAGGTCGGCGGCGCGCAGGACGGCGAAGACCCCCGGCTCGGACCGGCCGTCGCCGTCGCGGTCGAGCACGGCCCGCGCCGTGCGGCACAGCGGGTCGTCGCCGGCTGGCGGCGGGCCGACCGCGGGGGTCTCGACGACGTCGAGGCTGACCGCCACGAACGCGGCGCCGCGCAGGCCGATGTCGCGGCCCCAGTCCAGCAGGCGCGACGGACCGCAGAAGCCCTCGTGCCGCGGGCCGATGCGGCCGGCCCGCAGGTCCCACACGCGCCAGGCGCCCTCGCCGTCGTCGACGACCGCGACGCCGTTGCGCACGCGCACGTCGCCCGAGCCCATGCTCGTGAGGTCGGCGTGGGCGGCGCCGGGCACGGCGAGCAGCAGCAGGACGAGCAGGGCAGGCAGGCGGCGCACGAGGCCGGGAGGCTAGCGGCCGCCCGCCGGCGCGGGCGCCGCCGGTGTCCGCCCCGCGCGGGTGCAGGATCGGCGCGTGGCTAGCCTGGGCCCGTGCGCCGCCTGCCCCTCCTCGTGCTCGCCGTCCTGGCGCCCGCGCTGGCGCCGGCGGGCGCGCTGGCGGCCGCGTCGTACACCCCCTGCGAGCCGGTGCCCGGCGCCGCGGCGGTCGCCGTGGCCCGCGCCGGGTGCGCCGAGGCGCAGGCGGCGGCAGCCGCGCTCGTGGCCCAGCCGCCCGAGCGGGCGGGCCAGGCGCTCGCCCCGGCCGGATGGACGCCGCTGCGCGCCGCCGACACCGGCCGCGGCTCCCACGACCTGGTGGCGCTGCGCGGGCGCGCCGCCGTGCTCGTGCGCCGCGGGGGCGCCGCGCCGGACCTCGACGGCTGGTCGGCCGGCCGGGAGCTCGTCTTCGCCCGCGCCACCATCGTGGGCGGCCGGCCGATCCCGCGCGGGGCCGCGTTCTGCACCTCGGCGTTCCTCGTGCGCCTCAGCGGGGGCCGCCGTGGGGGCCTGAGCGCCGCGCACTGCGCCGGCCTGCGGCGCAGCGGCCTCGTCGCGCGCCGCAACGCCGCGCTGCGCCGCCCGCCCGCGCCGGGCATCGTGCTCGGGCGCGTCCTGCGGACCACCGCGCGCCGTGCGCCGCTCGACGCGCTCGCCCTCCCGGTGCCGCGCGGCACGGGGCGGACCGCCAGCTCGGTGGTCGACCGCGGGATCGCCCGGCCGCCGTGGCCCGTCGTGGGGACCGCGCGGCCGCTGCGCGGACGCAGGGTGTGCTTCACCGGGCGCACCAGCGGAGCCGACCGCTGCGGGCGCATCGCCAGCCGCGCAGCACGCCCGGCCGAGGCGTTCCTCGGCCTGCGCACCGGCCTCATCGTCCGCTGCACCACCATCCGCGCCCGCCAGGGCGACAGCGGCGGGCCCGTCTACACCGCGCCGCGCGGCGACGGGACCGTCCGCGCCGTGGGCCTGGTGACGCTCGTCGCCGGGCCGAGCTCGGCGATGTGCTTCACGCCGCTGGGGCCGGTCCTCGACCGGCTCGGCGCGCGGCTGGTCGCCCAGGCTCAGCCGTAGCGCGCCTCCAGGTGGCGCAGCAGCGGCTGCGGATCGAGCTCCTGGCCGGTGGCCTGCTGCAGCAGCTCGGTCGGCAGCAGCCGGCGCCCGTGGCGGTGGATGTGCTCGCGCAGCCACTCGCGCAGCGGCGTCACGTCGGCCGGGTCGAGCTCCCCGTGGGCAGCGGTGAACGCCTCCCACAGCTGCGCCGAGACGATCGTCCCCAGCGCGTAGGTCGGGAAGTAGCCGAACTCACCGAAGGACCAGTGGATGTCCTGCAGGACGCCGACGGTGTCGTGCGGGACGTCGAGCCCCAGCAGCTCCTTGGTCCCGGCGTTCCACGCGTCGGGCAGGTCGGCCACCGCCAGCGAGCCCTCGACGAGCGCGACCTCCAGCTCGAAGCGCAGGATCACGTGCAGCGCGTAGGTCGCCTCGTCCGCCTCGACGCGGATGAGCGACGGCTCCACGCGGTTGACGCCGCCGAGGAACGTGTCGAGGTCGGTGTCGCGCAGCGCCGGCAGCAGCTCCTGCGCGAGCGGCAGCCAGTGCTGCCAGAACGGCCGGGACCGCGCCACCCAGTTCTCCCACAGGCGCGACTGCGACTCGTGCACGCCGAGCGAGACGCCGGTGCCCAGGGTGGTGCGGGCGAGCGCCGCGTCCACCTGCGCCTCGTAGAGCCCGTGGCCGACCTCGTGAAAGACCGCGAAGAGCCCGCCGAGGGAGTCCTCGTCGAAGCGGCCCGTGACGCGGATGTCCCCCGGCGCGACGCCCTGTGCGAACGGGTGGACGGTCAGGTCGAAGCGCCAGGCCTCCGGGTCGTAGCCCCAGCCGCGGACGACCTCGAGGGCGAGCTGCTCCTGGGCGGCCGGGTCGAACGGCCCGGACGGCGGCGCCGGCTGCTCGCGGCCCGCGGCGCGCTCGACCAGCGGCACGAGGCCCGCGCGCAGCTCGGCGAAGACCTCGCGCACGCGCGCGGTCGTCATGCCGGGCTCGAAGGCGTCCAACAGGGCGTCGTAGGGATGGTCGGCCTCGGGGAAGCAGGCGGCCAGGCGGCGGCGCAGCTCGAGATTGCGCGCCAGCGCCGGCGCGAACGGGCCGAAGTCCTTCGCCTCGCGCGCGCGCATCCACGGCTCGCGTGCCTCGACGCCCGCCCGGGCCATCTCCGCGACGAGGTCGTCCGGCACCCGGCGGGCGCGCTCGTGGTCGCGGCGCACGGCGCGGACGAGCAGGTCGTCGCCGGTCTCGGCGTCCAGCAACCGGCCGAGCTCCGGGTCGGTCAGCCGCTCGTGGTGCAGGCGCCCGAGCGTGGCGAGGTGCTCGCCGCGGGCGTGCGCCCCGCGCGGCGGCATCTGCGTCTCCTGGTCCCAGCCCAGCAGCGCCGCCACGCGCTCGAGGTCGTCGAGGACGGCGAGGCGCTCGGCGAGCTCCGGGGCGACCGTCATGCCGCCCCCAGCGCCGCGAGGACGCGCTCGTCGTGCTCGGCCGGCCTGACCTTGCGCAGGACGTGCTCGATCTCCCCGTCCGGGCCGATGACGAACGTGGAGCGCTCCGCGCCCCAGTACGTCTTGCCGTACATCGACTTCTCGACCCACACCCCGTACGCCTCGCAGACGGCGTGGTCCTCGTCGGCCAGCAGCCGGAAGTTCAGCGCCTGCTTGTCGTGGAACTTCTTGACGGCCTTGACCGGGTCCGGCGAGACCCCGAGGACGACGGCGCCGGCGGCCTCGTAGTCGGCGTGGCGGTCGCGCACGCCGCAGGCCTGCGTGGTGCAGCCGGGCGTGTCGGCCTTGGGATAGAAGTAGAGGACGACCCGCCGGCCACGCAGCGAGCTCAGCGTCACGTCCTCGCCGTCCTGGTCGGGCAGCGCGAAGTCTGGGGCCTCGGTTCCGGTCTTGAGCATCTCCGCCGATCCTAGGGCCGGACCGCCCCCGCTCATCGTGGACCCGGGGCGCGGGCGCAGATCCCGTCCCACCAGAGCGCGAAGGCCTGCTCCCGCCAGGCCGTGTCCATGGGGAGCCCCGCGAACGCGCGCGCGAGGAAGGCGCCGCCCAGCATGTCGACGGCCGTCTCGGGGTGGACGTCGGCGCGGATGCTGCCCTGCCGCTGGCCCTCACGCACGTGGGCGACGACGACCGCCCGGCGCGGGTCGAGGATGTGCTCGCGGAAGCCGGCGATGAGCTCCGGATGCCGGCGGTGCTCGGCCATGAGACCGCCGATGAGTGCTGCGTACCCGGCCGGGTCGCGGGGCTGCGCACGCTCGGCCAGGTCGCGGAGGGCTTCGCGTGCGGGACGGCGCTCCGACACCGGCTCCTCCATCGGCGTCAGCATCCTGGCGGTGGCGGCCAGGACGAGCGCCGCCTTGTTGGCGAAGCGGCGGTAGATCGCGGGCTTGCCCACGCCGGCCTCCGCAGCGATCTCGTCCATCGTCAGCTCGGAGAAGCTCCGGTTGGTCAGCAGCGCAGGGACGACGTCGAGGATCGCCTCGGTGATCGCCGGGTCCTGTGTGCGAGGCACGGCCCGTCACGCGCTCCGTGCGGGACGGGACGCCTAGACCTCCGCCTCGAGCACCTGCGTCAGGCGCTCGAGGTGCCCGCCGAGCACCCGCCGGGTGCCGAACCGCAGGAGGGGCGCCAGCAGCTGGGGGCCCGACGGGGTCCCGTGCGCTCGCAGCACGACCCTCGAGCCGCCGCCGTGCGGCTGCACCCGGAAGTCGGCGTGGATCGCGACAGGGCCTTCGAGCACCCGGAGCGACAGCCGCCGGGGAGGGTCGAGCCGGTCGACCTCGACGAGCTGCTCGACGCGCCGAGGACCGGCCTTGCGGACCTCGCGGACCCGCGACCCGACCCTGAGGTCATCGCCGCCGAGGACCTCCGCCGTCTCGACCCGGCGATCCCACGCCGGCAGGTTCCGCGGGTCGGCCAGGAAGGCGAAGACGTCGCCGGCCGGCCGTCGGATCGTCGTCGCCAGTTCGAGATCGATCTTCATCGGCCATAACGTAACGAGTTCGTTACGTAACGGTTGCCACCGATCCCCGGCGAGGTGGCGGGTGGAACAAGGATCCATACAGTGGTACAGTGTACCAATGGGTGGGACGGAGACCCAGCGGCCGAGCGTCCGGGACGCGGCGCTGCAGGCGACGCGCGAGCGCATCCTCGACGCGGCGGCCGATGCCTGGCGGCGGCAGTGGTACGACGACGTCACCCTGCGGGCCATCGCCCGCGACGCCGGCGTGGCACTGCAGACGGTCGTCAACCACTTCGGGACGAAGGAGGCGCTGTTCCTCGCCACCGCGGAGCGGATCGGCGAGGGCATCGCAGCCCGGCGCTGGGTGGTCGCGGCCGGCGACGTGGAGCACGCGCTCGAGGTGCTCGTCGCCGACTACGAGGACAACGGCGACGCCACGGTCCGCAACCTCGCCGTCGAGGAGAAGGTGCCCGAGGTCGGGCCGATGATCGACCTCGGCCGGCGGGGGCACGAGGCATGGTGCGAGCACTGCTTCGCCGGCGCGCTCGACGGCCTGCGAGGCGCCGAGCGCCGCCGCCGCCTCGCGCAGCTCGTCGCCGTCACCGACGTCTACACGTGGAAGATCCTGCGCCGCGACAAGGGGCTCAGCCAGGCGCAGGTCCGCACCGCGATGCGCGAGCTGGTGCTCGCGCTCCATCAGACCACCGACACCGAGGGGGAGGCACCGTGAGCGAGTTCCTGATGACGACCTGGGCGGGAGCGGGCAACACGCCGCCCATGGCCTCCGTCGCGCGGGCGCTCGTCGGCCGCGGGCATGCCGTGCGCGTGCTCGTCGACGAGCTCCTGCGCGAGGACTTCGAGGCGACGGGCGCGGAGGTGGTGGCGTGGTCGCGCGCGGCGCGCACCGCCTGCGGCCGCGACGGGGACCTCATCGCCGACTGGGAGCCCGGCCACCCCGTCGAGCAGCTCGCGCGGCTGCGCGACCGGCTCGCGGTCGGCCCTGCCGCGCAGTACGCCGCCGACACCCGCACAGAACTCGAGCGCCGCCGGCCCGACGTGCTGCTCTGCGAGCAGATGCTGCTCGGCGGGCTGGTCGCGGCGCAGGCCGCCGGCGTGCCAGCGGTGCTGCTCAACCCGACGGTGGACGTCGCCCCGGCGCCGGGGCGGCCGCCGTTCGGGTTCGGCCTGCTGCCGGCCACGACGCCCGAGGAGCGGGTCCGCGACCGGGAGCTGGCGGCGGCCGGGCTGGCGGTCTGGGACGAGGCGCTGCCCGCGCTCAACGCCGCGCGGGCCGAGCACGGCCTGCCGCCCCTCGACCACACGATGGACCAGGTCGGCAGCGCCGCCCGGATCCTGGTGCTGACCAGTGCCGCGTTCGACTTCCCGGCCGACGGCGTGCCGCCGGTGGTGCGGGTCTGCGGCCCGCGACTGGACGACGCCGCCTGGGCCGGCGGCGACTGGGCGGCACCCGAGGGCGACGCACCACTCGTGCTCGTGGCCCTGAGCTCGGACTACCAGGCGCAGGAGCAGGCGCTCCAGCGGATCGCCGACGCGCTCGCGACCCTGCCCGTCCGCGCGCTCGTGACCACGGGGCAGGGCATCGACCCCACGACCGTGCGGGCCGGGGCCAACACCCGGGTCGTCCGCGCGGCTGCCCACCGGGAGGTGCTCCGCGAGGCGGCGCTGTGCGTCACCCACTGCGGCCACGGGACGACGCTGAAGGCGCTCGCCGCCGGGGTGCCCGTCGTCGGCGTCCCGCTCGGCCGCGACCAGCACGACATCGCGGCCCGCGTCGTGCACGCCGGCGCCGGTGAGCGGGTCGACCCGACCGCTGGGCCCGAGGCGATCGCCGCCGCCGTGCGCCGGGTCCTGGCCACGGACAGCTACCGGGAGGCCGCCGAGCGCCTCGCTGCCGCCATCGCCGAGGAGACCGCCACCGACCGGGTCGTCGACGAGCTCGAGGCGCTCGTGGCCGTGGCGGCCTGAGCCGCTGCGGCGAGAGGGGCGCGCGCCCGCGCCGGGAGGGTCCGGCACGGGCGCCCGCCGCGTGACGGCCGCCGGCGGCCGTCGCGAAGAACGGGGCGGGCCGGGGTTCTGGGGCGCCGCTCCGTGGCGCCGGGCGTACCCGGGTCGCGCCGGGCTTCATGCACCGGCGGTCGGACTACTTGAGCAGCCGCGACAGCCGGCGGTCCTTGAGGACCCGCCCGCCGGTCTGCTCGGCCGGGCAGTAGCAGAGCACGTGGTCCTCGTAGTGGACCGCCTCGAGCGTCGTGGCGCAGCGCGGGCAGGGCTCGCCGTGGTGGCGGTGGATCTTCAGCGGGATCGGCATCTTGTCCGGGATCGGCAGCCGGACGGCGTGCTCGTAGTGGTCGATGGCGCCGCCCAGGCAGCCGACGATGGCGCCGCGCAGGGCGGCGGCCTCGTCGGCCGAGAGGTCGTCGCCGCGCTTGAACGGCGACAGGCGCGCCTCCCACAGGATCTCGTCGACCCACGAGCGGCCGATGCCGGCGATGACGCGCTGGTCGCGCAGCACCGCGTGCAGCGGCCGGGCGCCGTGGGGGGCCAGCAGGGCGGCGAGGTCCTGCGGCGGGTCCGGCCAGGCCTCGGGACCCAGCTTGGCGACCGCCTCGTCGGCGGCGAGGTCGCCGGCGCGCAGCAGCTTCGTCCAGGCGGCCTGCTTCGTGCCGAACTCCCGCAGGCGCAGCTCCCGGCCGTCGCCGAGGCGCAGCAGGACCCGCGAGGTCCGGTCGCGCAGGCCGGCGCGCTTGTCGAACAGCTGCAGGCGGCCCGCGCTCATGAGATGGACGAGCAGGTGCAGGTCGCCCGCCTCGACCACGAGGTGCTTGCCGATGCGGCGCACGCCGTCCAGCGCGCGGCCGTCGAGCGCGTGCAGGGGCGGGTCGAAGGTCTTCAGCGCGTTGATGCCGGGGGCGAGCGTCGACTCCACGACGGCGCCCTGCACGGCCTCGGAGAGGCGGCGGGCGGTGATCTCCACCTCGGGCAGCTCAGGCATCGGGAGCTCCTTGGACGATGACGTCGAGGTCGCGCCGGACGTGCTCGGTGCGGCAGGCCTGCGGCGTGCAGGTGGCGAGCTCGAGCTCGACCTCCACGCGCCCCGCGCCGGACCGCAGGTCGAGGTCGAGGGCCGCGGGCACATCGGCGAGACGCAGGTCGGCGGGGGCGTCGAGCAGCGCCGAGCGGACCTGCACGCGGACGGGGGCGCCCGCGTCGAGCGGGCTGTGGCGGACGGCGCCGAGCGGCAGCGGGTCACCGGGCGCCAGGACGACCGGCGCGGCCACGGTGCGCCCCACGTCGATGGCGACGGCGAGCGCGGGATCGGCCAGCGGGTCGACGAGGACGACGCGGTGGTTGGCGGTGTCGGCGACGACCAGGCGCCCGTCGGGCAGGACGTCGAGCCCGCCGGGCTCCGCGAAGCCCTCGACCGGGACCGTCCACAGGTGCCGCCCCCGCCAGACGCGCACCAGCCCGTTGTAGGTGTCGGCGACGTAGAGGGCGCCGTCCCGCGCCGCCGCCACCCCGAGCGGGTGCTGGAGCAAGGCGCGCTCGCGGTCGCCGTCGGCGCAGCCGGAGGTGAAGAGGCCGTGGCCGGCGAGCGTCTCGACCTCCAGCGTGCGCGCGCGCAGGACCCGCAGCGCGCTCGACTCGCTGTCGACGAACGCCAGGTCGCCGTCGAGGGTGACGGTCAGGCCGCTGGGCTGCGCGAGCAGGGCGCGGTGCGCCGGGCCGTCGAGCAGGTTCTCCTGCGGGGCGCGGCCCGCGATCGCCTGCGCCTCGCCGGCCGCGTCCACGCCGACGAGCCGGTGGCGCCCGGCCTCGGCCACGACGACGTGCCCCTGCCAGCGCACGACGTCCCAGGGCGAGGCGCACGCGTCGGTCACCAGCGTGCGCCGGCCGCCCGGTGCGATGCGCCACACGGCGTCGGCGCCGGTCTCGCACACCAGCAGCGCGCCGCCGGGCTCGTAGCGCACGCCCTGGGGAAGGTAGAGCCCTTCGTGCTCGGCGACGACCTCGCCGTCGGGTGCGACCTCGAGCACCCGGTCGTGGCCGGTGTCGGCGATGGCGTAGCGCCCGTCACCGGCCGCGACCTTGCCGGGGAACGCGAGCTCGCCGCCGCCGCGCACCAGAGGGCCAGGCCCCGTGGTGCGCACCAAGGGGGCAGGCCCCGTGGTGCGTTCGCGGAGGAGGTGCTCGACGGCGGAGGCGAGCTGGACGTCGTGGCCCTCGCCGGAGACGGTCAGCGCGACCCGGCCCGCCGGGTCGATCAGCACGAGCGTCGGCCACGCGCGCACGCCGTAGGCGTCCCAGGTGACGCGGGCGGGGTCGTCGAGGACCGGGTGACCGACGCGCAGGCGGGCGACCGCCGCGCGGACGGCCTCGTGGGCGTGCTCGTGCGCGAACTTCGGCGAGTGCACGCCGAGGACGACGAGGTCGTCGCCGAAGCGGCGCTCCAGGCCGCGCAGCTCCTCCAGGACGCGGACGCAGTTGATGCAGCCCAGCGTCCAGAAGTCCAGCAGCACGACGCGCCCGCGCAAGTGCGCCAGGTCGGCAGGACCGTCGCCGATCCAGCCGCCCGCGCCGGTCAGCTCGGGAGCTCGGACGCGGACGCGGTCGACCATGCGCGGGCTCTACCCGATGCGGTCGAGCTCGCGCGGGCGCAGCAGCACGATCAGGTCGGCAGCCGCGCCGTTCACCCGGAGCCCCGCGACGCCGCCCTTCTTCATGTCGACCCGGCCGCCCGCCAGGTCGGCCACGACCTGCGGGAGGTCCGGGTTGTGGCCGACGAGCAGCAGCCGGTCGTCCTCGGCGTGGTCGCGCAGCAGCTCGAGCGCGCTGCGGCCGCCGAAGTCCCCGCGCAGCGGCCCGTGCTCCACGGGCGTGACACCCAGCGCCTCGCAGGCCAGCATCGCGGTGTCGCGCGCGCGGACCTTCGGGCTCGTGTAGACCGCCTGGAACGTCAGGCCCAGCGCCGCCAGGGCCCGCCCCGCGCTGCGCGACTGGTCCTCCCCGCGCGGTGTCAGCGCCCGGTCGTCGTCCGGGCGCGAGCCGTGCGGCTCGGCCTCGCCGTGGCGCAGCAGCCAGAGCTGTCGGGGCACGGCGCGGACGCTACTGCGTCACGGGCGCTTGTACGCCCGCGTCGGCGCGCCGGTGTAGGTCGTGCCGCCCGGCGCGGCCCAGCGCACCCGCCACTCGCGGCTGGACCGCCGCGTGGTGCTCTGCGACCAGTAGCCGCGGGCGTTCGTCGTGCGTACCGCCAGGCGCCGCCACGACCCGCGGCCGTCGCGCACCTGGACCTCGACGGTCCGCGCACCGTCGCCCGGGCGCACGAGACCCCAGAGCCGCACGCCCCGCGCGCCGCGCCGCTCGGCCACCAGCGGCAACCGGAACCCCGACAGCGACAGCTTCGCCCTGCCGCCCGAGGTCCGCAGCCCGGACTCGAAGCCCGGGTAGCGCGCGATGGCCGGCGCGCCGGGGCGCGGCAGGTCGTCGCGCAGCAGGTACTGCGAGAAGCTGCGCACCCGCGAGCTGCGGTACGCGATCCTCTCGGAGATGGCGCGGTACTCCTCCTGGCGCTGCTGGGTCACGCCGTAGACCGGGTCGGGCAGCGACTGGATGCCGAACTCCGTGAGGTGGATCGGGACGCCGCGGCGCACGACGCCCTTGCGCGCCGCCTTGTCCAGCGCCGTGGTCAGCCGCCCCAGGACCCCGATCGTCACGTCGTTGGGCCCGTCGGGCCGGAAGAAGGGGCCCGCCTTGCGCGTGTAGGCGTGGTGGGCGACCCCGTCGACGCGCAGCCTGTCGCAGCGGCCGATGGCCTTGTAGCGGTCGTTGAGGCACAGCGCCCGCCGGATGAACGTCAGCGGCGCGACGTCCTTGCGCGTGCCGACCGGCGCCGTCTCCCCGAACAGCACGGGCTTGCGGTCGCCCGCGTCGTCGAGGCCGCGCAGCGCCGCGGCGTACAGCCCGCGGTAGATCGTCGGGGACACCGGCCGCCGGCGCTTGTCGTACTGGGGCTGCAGGAACTGCGGGTGGTTGGGCTCGTTCCAGATCGACCAGGACGTGACCCGGTCGCCGAAGTGCGCCGCCGCCGCCGTCATGAACTTGCGGAACTCGTTGGGGCTCGGGCGCGTCGTGGTGTCCTTCGCCCCGTTGGTGGCCCAGCGGGGCACCGGGCCGCTGACGGTCAGCACCACGCCCCAGCCGCGCTCCTTAGCCGCGTCGAGCAGCGCGTCGTACTCGCCCCAGGCGTAGGCGGCCGGGTCCAGCGCGTCGAAGTCCGGCTTGACGCGCGAGTCGGGCGCCGGCGCCACGTTCTTCCAGTAGAGGATCACCCGCAGATGGCGGACGCCGAGGGACTCGAGCTCGGCCAGCGCCCCCGGGCGCTGGGCGGGATCGAGCAGCTCGCGCGGAGCCTCGAAGGTCGTGATCTGGTCCTTCGCGGCATGGACGGTCCCCGGGAGGACCAGCGCGAGCAGGGCGAGGACGAGGGCTGGGAGGATGGTTGGGCGCATGGCAGAGCCGCCGGTGGGCGGCGGAGGTCTCGATCCTAAGAACTCCGGTGGACGCGGCTGGTTGCGGTCGACCCCGGGTTTCACATACCCTCGGGTATGTGCTGACACGCGCAGCAGCCGCCGAGGACACGCGCAGGCGGCTCATCGAGGCGGCGATCGCGCGCTTCGTCGAGCACGGGCTCGGCGCGAGCTTCGAGGTCGTCGCCGGGGACGTGGGCGTCACGAAGGGCGCGCTCTACCACCACTTCGGCTCCAAGGACGGCCTGGTCCAGGCGGTCTACAAAGAGGCCGTCAACCGGCATGCCGAGCGGGTCCTGCAGGCGCTGCCCGCCGGCACCGGGCGCGAGCGCCTGTTCCGGCTCATCGACGAGTCCGCGCGACTGTACGGCAGCCGGACTCCGTTCTACCGGCTGCTCACCGCGCTGCACCTCGCGGCCACGACGTCCGAGCCGCACCTGGCACCCATCAGCCGCCGCGTCCAGCAGCGCCAGCGCGACTTCATGGTCGAGCTGGTCCGCCAGGGGCAGCGCGACGGCTCCATCCGCCCCGACCGCGATGCGGAGGCCGTCGGACTGACGGTCAACGCCGCGCTCGAGGGCTTCCTCGTCCAGCAACTCGAGCCGGCGGCCACCCAGCGCCGCTGGATCTCGCTCTTCCGCGACCTCATGGAGGACATCCTGTGACCGCCACCGCCGGCACGACCGGCACCATCGACTTCACGATCCCGCCCGACCTGGCAGCGATCCTCGAGCGCGTCCGCGCCTTCGTCGACGAGGAGGCGCTGCCCGCCGAGGCGGAGATCGAGGACCCGCACGACGTCCTGAGCAGCTGGCACGTCGTCGAGCGCCTGCGCGACCGCGCCCGGGAGCGCGGCATCTACACGCCGCACCTGCCGGAGGAGTGGGGCGGCCTCGGCCTCGGCGTCCTGGGCATGTCGCTCGTGTCGCAGGTCTGCGGCGTCAGCGGCCTGGCCTCCCTGGGCCTCAACGCCATGGCGCCCGACGAGGGCAACATGCACACCCTGCTCATGGCGGGCACGCGCGAGCAGCAGGAGCGATGGCTGCGCCCGCTGGCCGAGGGGACCATCCGCTCGTGCTTCGCGATGACCGAGCCAGACGTCGCCTCCAGCGACCCGACCAACCTCGAGACGACGGCGGTCCGCGACGGCGGCGACTGGGTCATCAACGGGCGCAAGTGGTGCATCACCGGCGCCATCGGCGCGGCGGTGGCGATCGTCGTGGCGAAGACCGGGACCGACCCGGACGCCGGCCACCGCAACTACTCGCTGATCCTCGTGCCGACCGACACGCCCGGCTGGTCGATCGAGCGCGACCCCGGCTGGATGGGCTCGCACCTGGCCGGCGGCCACCCGTTCGTGCGCCTCGACGACGTCCGGGTGCCCGTCGAGAACCTCCTCGGCGACGAGGGCGCCGGGTTCGTCATCGCCCAGAAGCGCCTGGCCGGCGGGCGCCTCGCGCACGCCATGCGCTGGATCGGCGTCTCGCAGCGCGCCCTGGACCTGGCGGCCAAGCGCCTGCTCGAGCGCAAGGCGTTCGGCAAGGAGCTCGCCCGCCACCAGGGCCTGCAGTTCATGGTCGCCGACTGCGCGATGGACCTCTACGCCTCGCGGCTGATGGTCCTGCACACGGCCTGGAAGGTGGAGAAGGGCCTGCCCCACCGCCAGGAGGTCGCCATGACCAAGACGTTCGTCTCGGAGGCCTTCGGCCGGGTCGTGGACCGCGCGGTCCAGATCTTCGGCGCCGCGGGCATCGCGACCGACCTGCCGATCGCGCAGATGTACCAGGACGCCCGCGCCGCCCGGATCTACGACGGCGCCAGCGAGGTGCACCGGATGGTCATCGCCCGCGAGTGCCTGAAGCTGGCGATGCAGGGCGAGTCCCTCGAGCGCGCCACGGGGGACCTGGCGCCGTGACGTCGCTGCACGAGATCGCCCCCGACGACGTCGTCGAGACCCACGAGGACGCGCGGGGCAACGACCGCGAGCCGCTGCTGGTCGTCGAGCCGCTGCTGGCCTTCCTCGACCAGCACGGCCTTGGCAGCGGCGACATCGACGTGCGGCCGGTCGGCGAGGGCCACTCCAACGTGACGTACGCGATCCGCCGCGGCGACGCCGAGTTCGTCCTGCGCCGGCCGCCCCGCGGCCCCCTGCCCCCCAGCGCCCACGACGTCCTGCGCGAGGCGCGCGTCATCGGCGCCGTGCACGGGCGCGCGCCGGTGCCGGAGGTCCTGGCGGTGTGCGCGGACGAGGCGGTCATCGGCGCGCCGTTCTTCGTCATGGAGCTCGTGGAGGGCGACGCCATCACGTCGCAGGTCCCCGCCGCGCTGGACTCCGAGCAGGAGCGCCGGCGCATCGGCGAGGAGCTGGTCGACGGCCTGGTGGCGGTCCACGCCGTTCCGTGGGAGGCGTGCGGCCTGGAGGGCTTCGGCAAGCCGACGGGCTACCTCGAGCGGCAGGTGCGGCGCTTCCTCGGCCTCTGGGACCACAACAAGACGCGCGAGATCCCGGCGGTGGAGTCCGTGGCGGAGTGGCTGAAGGCCAACCTGCCCGAGTCGCCCGCGGCCACGATCGTCCACGGCGACTACCGGCTGGGCAACACGCTGATGAGCGGGCCGCCTGCGCGCCTGACCGCGATCCTCGACTGGGAGATGTCGACGATCGGCGACCCGCTGGCCGACGTCGGCTACCTCTGCACGCTGTGGGTCGAGGCCGACGACCCGCCCCTGGGCATGTTCGAGCTGACCGGCGTGACCCGCCAGCCGGGCTTCCCGTCGCGCGCCGAGCTGGTCGCGCGCTACGAGGAGCGCTCCGGGCGCTCGATGACCGACATCCGCTGGTACCAGACGCTGGCGCTGTGGAAGTCGATCGTGTTCATGGAGGGCAACTACAAGCGCGCCGTGAGCGGGTCGACCGACGACCCGTTCCTCAAGAGCTTCGGCGAGGGCGTCGTCGAGCTCGCCGAGCGCGCGGAGGAGCTGACCCGTGGCTGACGCCGCGCCTGCGCGCAGGGGCCTGCTCATGGACTGGGGCGGCGTCATGACCACGAACCTGTTCGCCGCCTTCGGGACGTTCTGCGCGGCCGAGCAGCTGTCCCCGGACGCCGTGGTGCGGGCGTTCGCCGAGGACCCCCGCGGCCACGACCTGCTGGTGGAGTTCGAGTGCGGGCGCCTGGAGCTCGAGCCGTTCGAGCAGGGCCTCGCCGACGTGTTGGAGTTGGCCCCGGACCGGGCTGCAGGGCTCGTGGAGCGCCTGTTCTCCGACATGCGCATCGACCCGGTGATGGTCGCGGCGGTCGAGGCGTTCCGCGCCGCGGGGGTGCGCACCGGCCTGCTGTCCAACTCGTGGGGCCCGCGCGGCGCGTCGTACGACACGGCCCTGTTCGAGCGGCTCTTCGACGCGCTGACGATCAGCGGGGAGCTCGGGGTGCGCAAGCCCGACCAGCGCATCTACGACGCCGCGGTGCAGCACATGGGCCTGGCGCCCGAGCAGCTCGTCTTCGTGGACGACCTGCCGGGCAACCTCAAGCCGGCGCGCGCGATGGGGATGCACACGATCGCCCACCGCGACACGGCGGCCACGATCGCCGAGCTCGAGCGCGTCCTGGGCGTGGACGTCAGCGCGGCGGTCGCTGCCGCGACGTAGCCTGGCCGAGCTGGCGGCGCAGGTCCTCGATGCGCTGGCGAGCGAGGGGGTCGCGCGCCAGCCGCGCGGCCTCGTCGAGCACGCGACGGCCCTTCTCGCTGCACAGCACCTGCTCGACCTGCTGCTTGAAGGACCGCATCGGGGTTCGGCAGCCTCTCAGGTTCCCGGCTCCGATGCGCCGATGCGCCGGCGCAGCTCCTCGCCGCGCCCAGCGGCCACCGCGCGGGCGGCCCGCTCGGCGGTCAGCGTGACGCCGCGGCGGGCGGCCAGGTCGAGCAGCTCCTGGCGCTCGTCGGACTCCCGCGCGGCGCGCAGGAACAGCCATGCCAGCAGGCAGATCGTCAGGACGGACTCCTCGACCATCATCAGCGACGCCGCGACGATCTGGTCCTCCTCGGGATCGGGCGCGGTGTAGACGTCGTAGAACGGCTCGCCGCCGAACAGCAGGGCGTTGGCCAGCGCGGCGCCGGCCAGGCGCACGCCGACGATGTAGCCCAGCCGGGCGGCGTTGCCGAACCACTCCGGCTTGGGCAGCGGCCCGAGCAGGGCCATCCAGACCGCGCCGCCGGTCCCGAGGAAGAGCAGGTGCTGCAGCGCGTGCAGCGCCTCGTGGGTCACGGCCGCCTCATGGGGCCCGGGGACGTGCCAGAGCGCCAGGTTGGCGATCCAGAGCGGCAGCGCGACCGCCGGATGCCCGAGTGCGCGCAGCGGCCGCAGGGCCGGCAGCCGCAGGACGGGGGCCAGCACGGGGCCGGTGAGCCCGAGGACCAGCAGCAGCGCCGCGACGTCGACGAGCAGCAGGTGCTCGACCATGTGGGCCCAGAAGCGCTCCTGCGCCAGGTCGCCGAGCGCGACGACGCTGACCGCGGCGATGAGCGCGCCGGCGTGGAAGCAGGCCTGGCGCCAGCGCGCCACCGCCCGGGGCGTGGACGCGAGCGTCCGGGCCCGCGCGGCGTACATCGCCATCGACAGCAGCGCCGGCGCGAGCTGCAGCGCGAGCCCCATCAGCCCGCCGCCACCAGGCCGACCCCGACCAGCGCGAGCGCCACCCCTGCGCCTTGGAGGCGGGACAGCCGCTCGCGCAGCACGAGGGCGGCCAGCAGCACGGTCATGACCGGGTACATCGAGCCGAGCACCGAGACGACGCTCAGGTCACCGCGCGTGGCCGCCAGCGCCAGGCACGCCGTGGCGCTCATGTCGATCACGCCCACACCCGCGACCTGCAGCGCCAGCGGCCGCGGCGGGGCTGCCGGGCGCCGCGCCAGCACCACCGCGCCGACGAGCGGGATGGCGACCGCGCGCAGGAGCGTCAGCGTCCACAGCTCGCTGCCGTCGGCCGCCGCGTCGAAGGCGACGAAGAAGACGCCGAAGCCGGCCGCGGCGCCCAGCGCCAGCAGCAGGCTGGTGCGGCCGACGCGGGCGGCTGCCGCGTCGGCGTGCTCCTCGCGCGAGGCCAGCACGATGCCCACCACCGCGGCAGCCAGCCCGGCCGTCACCGCCGGACCCGGGCGCTCGCCCGTGGCGACCCCGACGATCACCGGCAGCGCCACCCCGGTGGCCGCCACCGGGGCGACGACGCTCATCGTGCCGATGGCCAGCGCGCGGTAGAACAGCCCCAGGGCCGTCACGCCGCACGCACCGGCGGCCAGCGCGAGGAGGATCGTGTCGCTGTCGGGCAGCGGCTCGCCCGTGGCGAGGGTGACGGCCCCGATGACGACGAGGCCGCCGGCCTGCACGAGCAGCAGGACGAGCGGCACCGCGATCCGGCGGCTGGCCAGGCCCGCGAGGAAGTCGGCCACGCCCCAGAGCACCGCGGCGCTCACGGCGAGGGTGATCGCGAGCATCGGCCCGCGGGATGGTAGTCGCGGCTAGGGCTGCGGCGGCGCGGCGGGGGCCGGCGCGGCGGGGGCCGGC
>DASPKC010000434.1:0-16585 GCA_035628295.1 Baekduia sp. | reverse complement strand
GCCGCGACGACGAGCCAGATCCGCGAGGCCGTGAAGTCCTCGAAGTCCGCCAGCACGCCGGCCGGCCCGCCGACGGCGGTGTCGGTCCGGGTCTGCGCGGCGAACTCGCCGGCCCACGTCTGCAGGTCGGCCGCGAGGTCCTGGGTGGCCTCCGCGCTGATGGCCTGCTTCGGCGTCACCACGATCTGCCCGGCGTTGCCGCCGCTGTCGAGGTTGACGGCGAAGGTGGCCTGCTCGCGCTGCGCGGCGGGCGCGCCCTCGATCGCCGCCAGGACGAAGTAGCCCGAGTCGAACAGGCCGGGCGAGGCCGCCTGGAGCTCCTCGAGGTCCTTCGGCGACGGCAGCTGTCCGCGGAACTTCGAGACGCCGGCCTGCAGCTGCCCGAGCCCGCTGGCCAGCTCGCCGGTCGGGCGGCCGCCCGCGGCCAGGCCGCTGGCGAGCTGGCCGGCGCCGCCGGTCAGCTGGCCGAGGCCCGCCTCGAGCTGGCCGGCCCCGTTGCGCAGCGCCGTCAGGCCGGCGGTGAGCTGCCCGCCGCCGCCGGCCAGGCGCGAGATGCCGCCCGCCAGCTCGGCGTTGCCCTCACGCAGCTGGGCGATGCCGCCCTGCAGCGCCGTGGCGCCGTCGTACAGCCGGCGGAAGCCCTCGGCGAGCTCCCCGGTCTGGTTGGCGAACGTGGTGGCGACGATCGACGCGCCGGCGATCCGCTGCGCGGTGGTGCCGACGCCCGCCGCCACGGATGCCGCGCGGTCACGTGCCGCCTGGGCCGCCGCCAGTGCGGCGGCGGCCTCCGGGACGGCGG
The DNA here is from genome assembly GCA_035628295.1 of Baekduia sp. GTDB lineage: Bacteria > Actinomycetota > Thermoleophilia > Solirubrobacterales > Solirubrobacteraceae > Baekduia. The sequence continues at coordinate 15,786 of DASPKC010000434.1, read as the reverse complement.
CGGCCTGCGGCTTGAGCGCGGCGATCGCCTGGTCGAGGCTCTGCACCGTCGCGCGCGCCGAGCCGGCCAGCGTCGCGAGCGTCGCGCTGCCCTGGCGGACGCTCGACGCCATCTCCTTGAGCAGCGGGACGCCGGCCTGCACGGGCTGGGCGGCCTGCTGGATGCCGCCGCTCAGCTGCCGCGAGCCGGTGAGCGCCTTGGCGGCGCCGTCGCGCAGCGCCTCGGCGCCGGACAGCGCCGAGCCGAGCCCGGTGGCGATCTTCGACGCGCCCGCGCGGGCATCGGCGAGCCCGGCGCGCAGCTTCGCGGTGCCGGCCTGGGCCGATCCGGAGCCGGTCTGCAACCGGGTCGCGCCGTCGGCGGCGTCACGCAGCCCGGACTGCAGCTGCTGGGCGCCGGCTCCGGCCTGGCCCAGGCCGGTCTCCAGCCGGCCGAGGTCCTTCTTGCCGCCCTCGAGCAGCTTGCTGGAGTCCTTCAGCGCCTTCGGGAGCTTGCCGAGGTCCTTCGTCTGCGCGCGGAAGGCCCCCGGGCCGACGACGGCGGCGACGCGCCGGTCCTTGGCGATCCGCGCCTGGAAGGCGTCGACCTGCTCGAGCAGCGCCGGATCGGTCATCGGGCGGGTGTCCGAGACGACCAGCACGTTGAACGGCGAGGCCCAGCCCGGGCCCATGGCCGCCGAGACGGCCTCGTAGTCGATCCGCGCCTGGTTGTCGGCGGGCAGCTGCGTCACGTCCGGCGGCCCGGTCTTCAGGCTCGCCACCGGCAGCGCGAGGGCGAGCAGGACCGCCGTCGCGACAGCGCCGGCGTACACGGCGCGGTGCGTGACGAACGCGTCGGCACCGACCAGGCGCTCCCACGGCCGCGTCACCAGCGACGGCAGGGCGAAGCGGCCGGCGTCCATGCGCGAGTTCAGCAGCACGAGGACGGCCGGCATGACGACGACGGCCGCGCCGACGCCGAGCATCGCGCACAGCAGCACGCCGACGCCCAGCGACATGAGGATCTCGGTGGGCGCGATGAGCGTGGCCAGGACGAGCGACACGGTCACGGCGGTGCCGCCGAAGAGGACCGCCCGTCCCGTGGTGGCGACCGTGCGCGAGGCGGCCAGCGCCTCCGCGGCGCGGTCGCCGCCCTCGGGCGCCTCCTCCTGGAAGCGGCGCAGGATGAGCAGCGAGAACCCCACGCCGAGCGCCAGGCCGCTCATCGACGCGAGTGCGATGGCCGTCGCGTCGATGTCGATCGCCTTGGACAGCAGGGTCATGACGCCGAAGCCCGCCGCCACGGTGGCGGCGCCGAAGGCGGAGACCACCACGGCGGCGACCGGGCGCTGGGTCACCAGCAGCAGGAGGACGAGGAGGATCGGGATGGCCAGGAGCTCCGCCCGGCGCGCGGTGTCGACCGCCGCCTCCTTCATGCCGATGTCGATCGACGGCTGACCGCTGATGTGCCACCGCACGTCGCCCGCGAGCGCGAAGTCGACGGTGTCCTCGATCTGCTCCTGGTAGGTCTCGACCATCTGCTCCTCGGAGCGCGCGACCGACGCGACGACCATCGCGGAGTCCTTGTCGGGCCGCAGGGCCTTGCCGACGTCACCGGCGTCCCACGCCGACATCACGCGGGTGTCGGCGCGGGCGGAGAGGCGGCGGACGAGCTCGGGGCCCTGGCGGTCCAGCTGCTTCGGGTCGCCCTCCAGGAGGATCGGCACGAGCACCCCCGCGCCGAACTCGTCGTCCTTGAGCTCGGTCGCCTCCCAGGACTGGGTGCCTGGCACCACCAGCTTCGAGGGCGACAGGCTGTCGGTGAGGCCGGAGCCGGCGACGGCGAGCGCCGCGACGACGAGAAGCCAGCCGGCGAGCGCGAGCACGGGCCGGCGGACCGAGAAGCGGGCAAGGCCAAGCATGTCCGAGATCCCTTCGGATGCGGGGGAGACGCGCCTTGGGTCCTGGCGCGGGGGGTCCAGCCGAAGCTACGCCCCGTGTCAGGCCCGGGACATCGTGGAGGGTCCGCATCGCGCTGCGGCCCACTACGGATGGCGCCCTGTGCCCGCGGCGGGAGCATCGTCCGGCCCGCTCGTCCCTCGGAGGAACCCACATGTCCGTCGCCACGCACGGCACCGTCCTCACCCCCGCCGGCCACGCCGCCACCGGGGCCTCCACGCTGGGGGAGATGGTGCTGCGCACTGCGGCGCGCCACACGGGGACCGCCTTGCGCCACCGCCTCGGCGGCGGCTGGAGGGACATCGACTACGCCGAGCTCGGCCGGACCGCGCGCGAGATCGCCGGCGGCCTGCTCAGCCTCGGCATCGCGCCGCGCGACAAGATCGCGATCCTGTCCTCCACGCGCGCGGAGTGGACGCTGGTCGACTGCGGCGCGCACTGCGCCGGCGCGACCGTCGTGCCCGTCTACCACACGAACTCCCCCGAGGAGTGCCGCTACGTCCTCGGGCATTCCGACACGCGGCTGGTGTTCTGCGAGGACGCCGAGCAGCTCGCGAAGGTCGAGGCGGTGCGGGCCGAGCTGCCGGCGCTCGAGCACGTCGTGACGTTCGACGGCAGTGGCGGCCTGTCGCTGGAGGCGTTGCGCGCGCGGGGCGCTGCGGCCGATCCGGCCGCCGTCGAGCGCACCGTGGCCGCCGTGGCGCCCGACGACATCGCGACGATCATCTACACCTCGGGGACGACCGGTCCGCCGAAGGGCTGCCTGACCACGCACCGCAACGTCATGGCGACGGTCGCGATGTACGAGCAGCAGCTCGACCTCGAGTCCGGCGTCGTCTTCCTGTTCCTGCCGCTCGCGCACTCGCTGGCGCGCGTCACGCAGATGGTCGTCCTCGACCTGGGCGGGACGCTCGCGTTCTGGCGGGGTGACGCCAAGCTCGTGCTCGAGGACATCGTCGAGATCGGGCCGACGCACGTGCCGTCGGTGCCGCGCGTGTTCGAGAAGATCCACACCAAGGCGCTGGCCAAGGCCGACGAGGGCGGCAAGCTCACGTCCCTCGTGTTCCGCTGGGCGGTCGGCGTGGGGCGGCGCGTGCGCGAGCTCGAGCACGAAGGCCGGGCGGTGCCCACGGTGCTGGCGGGCGAGCACCGGATCGCCGACAGGCTGGTCCTGTCCAAGGTCCGCGACCTGTTCGGCGGCCGCCTCGAGCTGGCCTTGACGGGTGCCGCGCCGATCGCGCGCGAGGTGCTCGACTTCTTCGACGCCTGCGGCGTGACGATCCTCGAGGGCTACGGCATGACCGAGACGACCGCGGCCGCGACGCTGAACACCGTCGACGAGCTGCGGCTGGGGACGGTCGGGCGGCCGCTCCCCGGCAGCGAGGTGTCGCTGACGCAGGACGGCGAGATCCTCATGCGCGGCCCGCACATCTTCGCCGGCTACCACAAGAACCCCGACGCGACGCGCGAGACGATGACCGAGGACGGCTGGCTGCGCTCGGGTGACCTCGGCGAGATCGACGCTGACGGCTACGTGCGCGTGACCGGCCGCAAGAAGGACCTGATCATCACGTCGTCGGGCAAGAACATCACGCCCACGAACATCGAGGCCGCCATCCGCGAGAGCCGCTGGATCTCCCAGGCGGTCGTGTTCGGCGACAGCCGGCCCTACCTGGTGGCGCTCCTGACGCTCGACCCGGACGAGGCGCCGGCCCTGGCCGAGCGCTGCGGCGTCGTGCCGGATCTCGCCTCCATGGCCCGGGCGCCGGAGGTGCGGGCCGTGCTGCAGCAGGAGCTCGACCAGGTCAACCGCCGCTTCGCCCGCATCGAGCAGGTCAAGCGCTTCGTGATCCTCGACCACGATCTCACCCAGGAGACCGGCGAGCTCACACCCACCGCAAAGCTCAAGCGCAACGTCGTCTACGACCGCTACCGCGACGTCTTGGCGGGGCTCTACGAGGAGGCGTAGGCGCCGGCGCGCAGCGCGTGCAGCTCGGCGGTGAGGTGCCCGGCCAGGACGGCAGGATCGGGCACGAGGCTCGCGTGGGTCATGAAGCCGACCGTCACCGCGCCGCAGAGGCTGAAGATCGACACGCTCATGCCGATGCTCCCGGCGCACGGCGCCCAGACGAGCACGTCGCGCACCGGGACGCCGGCCAGGTGCACGGGCTCGCGCGGACCGGGGACGTTGGTCACGACGGCCGTCGCCTCGCCGGTGAAGAGATCGATCGCCAGGTCCTCCAGCTGCACGGGCGCGAGGCCCAGGGCGGCGATGAGGGCGTAGGACATCGCGGGCTGGCGCGAGCGCTTGATGTCGGCCATCCTGCGAGCCACGTCGGCCAGACGCGCCTCCGGCGAGGGGGCGCCCAGCGGCAGCGCCAGGTTGATGAGGCCGAACTTGTTGCCCAGCTCCGCGGGGAGCGGCTCGTCGGCCGGCCGCACGTTGAAGGGCACCATCACGTGCAGCTCCTCGACCGGCTCGCCGCGCTCGCGCAGGTAGCGGTCCAGCGCGCCGCTCAAGGCGGCCATCAGCACGTCGTTGACCGTGGTCGCGGTCGCGTGCGCCGTCTCCTTGACCTCGGCGAGCGGCAGCGGCGGCGTCCAGCCGACGCGCTGCGCGGGGCCGTGCTCGCCCTTGAGCAGCGACGGGTGCTCGGGCGGCTGGGTCAGGAGCGCCGCGAGCGCCGCCGCGTCGTCGAAGGCGCCGCGGCCGAGTTCGAGCACGTGCTCGGGATGCAGCAACGTGTGGACGCCCTCGTGCGCGAGGCCCGCTGCCGCGCCCCGGGCCAGCGAGGCGGCTGAGCGCAGCGGGCCCGCCACGGCGGACACCCGGCCGCGCTGCACGGGCGGCGCGGGGGCACGGACCGCGGGCGCGTCGTCGCCCGCGCCGTCGGTCATGCGCAGCATGACGCGCGCGAGTGCGACGCCGTCGGCGATGCAGTGGTGCATGCGCACCACGAGAGCGCAGCCGGCGCCGTAGCCCTCGACGAGGTACATGTCCCACAGCGGCTTGTCGCGGTCGAGGCCGGCGCCCATCAGGTCGCCGACGAGCTCCTGCAGCGCCGCGTCGTCGCCCGGCGCCGGCAGCGCCAGGCGGTGCAGGTGCAGGCCGAGGTCGAAGTGCGGCGCGTCCTCCCAGTGCAGGGCGCCGAACGGGCCGCGCTCGACCACGACGCGGCGGAAGGTCGGAAACGGCGTGACGATGCGCTCCTGCACCAGCCCGGCCAGCCGCTCGAGGCTGAGCGGGTCGTCGAACGTCAGCACCGCGTTGATGACCATGTGGTTGGTCGGGCGGTCCATGTGGAACCACGCCGCGTCGGCGCTCGGCATCGGGTGGATGCGGGCCATGCAGCGACGGTAGGCGTGTGCGGGCGGCCCGGCATCCGCACGAGCCGCCCGGGCCGTCCGTACTTCGCCGCAGGGCGGTTCCGGGCCCGACCCCGATGGCCCGCCGCGGCGCCGCTGGGACGCTCCGTCCCATGACCGCCGCCGCGATCGCCGAACCGCGCCGTCCCCTCGCCGAGACGCTCGAGCGCTGTCGCTTGGAGCATCGGGCCGGCCGGGTGGAGCTCGTGCTCGCCGCGCTGCGCGACCGCGCCACGTGGCGCGCCACCGACGGTGCTGTGCCCGAGCCGCTCCGGGCGGCGATCCGGGAGTTCGAGGACGAGCTGCGCCGGCTGCGGGGCCGCCTGCGCGAGCTCGCGGACTGAGCACGGATGGGCGCCGCCGTCCATCCCGACCGCGCCGGTCAGCCGACCGCCGGCGGTCGTCCGGTCATCACGCTGGAGGACGTCGGGCGGACCTTCCGCGTCGGCGCCAACGAGGTCGTCGCCCTGCACGACGTCGCGTTGCACGTCGAGGCCGGCGAGTTCGTCGTCGTGCTCGGCCCCTCGGGCTCGGGGAAGTCGACGCTGCTCAACCTCATCGGCGGGCTGGACACGCCGACGAGCGGCCGGATCACGATCGCCGGGCAGGACGTGACCGCGGCCACCCGCCGCGAGCTCTTCGCCTTCCGCCGCCACGCGGTCAGCTTCATCTTCCAGAGCTTCAACCTCTTCCCACAGCTGACCGCGCTGGAGAACGTGCAGTTCGGCGTCGACGTGGCCGGCCGGCGGCGCGCCGCGCCGGGCGCGGCACGGGGGATGCTCGAGCGCGTCGGCCTCGGCGACCGCGTCGCGCACTTCCCGCACGAGCTCTCCGGCGGCGAGCAGCAGCGCGTGGCGATCGCCCGCGCCGTGGCCACCGCCAATCCGGTCCTCCTGGCCGACGAGCCCACCGGCGAGCTCGACTTCCGCACCGGCGTGCGCATCCTCGAGCTGCTGCACGAGCAGACGCACGAGCTCGGGACCGCCGTCCTCGTCGTCACGCACAACCGCGAGATCGCGCGCGTCGCCGACCGGGTCGTGGAGCTCTCCAGCGGCGCGATCGTCGCCGACGGCCCACCCGCCGGCGGGCGCGCCGAGATCGCGGAGCTGCACTGGTGAGCGGGGTCCCGCTGCGGCTGTGGCTGCGGTGGTCGCTGCGCGACCTGCGGCTCCGCTGGCCGGTGGTCGCCGCCACCGCGCTGGTGCTCGCCGTGGGCACGGGCCTCTCTGCCGGACTGAGCAGCGCCGAGCCGTGGCGGACCGGGTCGGCCGACGCGAGCTTCGCGGCGCTGCGGGCCCACGACCTGCGGGTGACGCTGCCCGAAGGCGCCCGGCTCCCCGCCGGCGCGCTGGAGCGCCGCGTGCGCGGCGCCCTCGGCAGCTCGGCCGCCGACGTGCAGGAGCGCCTGTCGGTCCCGACGCAGGTCGACGTGTCCCGGCCGGGGCGCACGGTGCTCGTGCCCGGCCGCCTCGTCGGCGCCGACCTCGCGGCCGGCCGCCCGCTGGTCGACGGCCTGTGGACCGAGCGCGGCCGCGCGCTCACCGCCCGCGACGACGACCGGGCCGTGGGGGTGCTCGAGGCCAACTTCGCCGAGCACCACGAGCTGCCGGCGACGGCGCAGATCCGCCTGCCGGGCGGCGAGCGCCTGCGCGCGGTCGGCCAGGCCCGCTCCCCGGAGTGGTTCGTGGTCGCGCAGGAGGGCGTCGGCTTCGGCGGCGAGAGCGGCTACGCCGTCGTGTTCGCGGGCCTGGCGACCGCCCAGCGGCTCGCCGGCACACCGGGCGCCGTCGACGAGGCTGTGCTGCGGCTCGTGCCAGGCGCCGACCGGCGGGCGGCGCAGCGCCGCGTCGAGGCGGCCCTGCGCGAGGCGGGCGTGGCGGCCGAGGTCGTCCGGCTCGACCAGGAGAGCGCGCACAGCATGCTCTACCGCGACGCGCGCAACGACCAGAAGCTCTACACCGTCTTCGCCCTGCTGCTGCTGGGCGGCGCGGCGATCGCCGCGTTCAACCTGGTCTCGCGCGTCGTGGAGGCGCAGCGCCGGGAGATCGGCGTCGGCATGGCGCTCGGGGTCGACCCGCGCGCGCTGGCGCTGCGGCCGCTGCTGCTGGGCGCCGAGATCGCGCTCCTGGGCGTGCTCCTCGGCGTCGCCGCCGGCTACGGCGCCACGGCCGCGCTGCGCCCGGCGCTCGACGAGCTGCTGCCGCTGCCGGTGCTCCAGACGCCGTTCCAGACCGGGCTCTTCGCCCGCGCGGCGGCCGTGGGGTTCGTGCTGCCGTTCGCCGCCGCCGCGCTGCCGGTGTGGCGCGCCGTCCGGGTGGCGCCGGTGCAGGCGATCCGCACGGGGTCACGCAGCGCCCGCGGCGGCGGCCTGGCGCCGCTGGTGCGCCGCGTGCGGCTGGGGGGCGGCAGCCTGGCGCAGCTGCCGGTGCGCAACGTCGCCCGCACGCCCCGGCGCACCGTGCTGACCGTCCTCGGGACCGGGGCGGTGGTCGCGACGGTCGTCGCCCTGGGCGGGATGGTCGACTCGTTCAGCGCGACGATCGACCGGGCGCAGGCCGAGCACGGCCGGGGCGCCCCTGGGCGGCTCATCGTGGAGCTCGACCGGCCGCACGCCCAGGGCGACGCCGACCTGCGGGGGATCGCCGCGGTGCCGGGCGTCGCACGCGCCCAGGCGCTCGTCCACGTGCCCGCCACGCTGCGGGCGGGCGGCGAGGCGATCGACAGCGGCCTGGTCCTCGTCGGCCCCAACGACCCGGTCTGGCATCCGTCCGTGCAGGAGGGCGAGGCCGCCGGGCCGGGCGGGGGCGTGCTGATTGCGCAGCGCGCCGCCGAGCAGCTCGGCCTGGACGTCGGCGATGCGGTCGTCGTCCGCCACCCCGTCCGCACGGGCGCCGCGAGCTTCGTCCTGCGCGACACCCCCACGGTCGTGAGCGGCCTGCACGGCGACCCCTTCCGCCATGCCGTCTACGCCGACCCGTCGTGGGCGCCGCGCCTGGCGCTGGTGGGCGCCTCGAACCGGGTCCAGGTCGCCCCGGCGCCCGGTGCCGACCGCGACGCCGTGCTGCGCGGGCTGCTGGCCGTGGAGGGCGTCGCCTCCGTGCAGGCGGCGACCGCGACGGCCGACGCCTTCGACACCGCGATGTCGGCCTTCGGGGGCATCCTGCGGGTCGGCTGGTACGCCGCCCTGGTCCTCGCGCTGCTCATGGCCTTCAACGTCGCGAGCGTCACCGCGGACGAGCGCGGCCGGGAGCACGCGACGCTGTTCGCGTTCGGCGTCCGGCCCCGCGCGGTCGTGGGCCTGACGGTGGCGGAGTACCTGCTCGTCGGGCTGCTGGCCACCCTGCTCGGGCTCGCCCTGGGGCGGCTCATCATCGCATGGGTGGCCGGCTCGCTGGTGGCCGACACGTTCCCGGAGATCGGGCTCGTGATCGACCTCGCGCCGGTGTCCCTGGCGGCCGCCGCGGTCGCCGGCATCGCGGCGATCGCGCTGAGCCCGGTCTTCCTCGTGCGCCGTCTGCAGCGGATGGACGTCCCGGCGGCCCTGCGGGTCGTGGAGTGAGGGCGGCGTGCTGCACCTCATCGCCGTCGACCTGCGCCACCACGCCGCCCGCACGGGCCTGACCGCCGCCGGGATCGCCATCGGCGTGGCGATCATCGTCGCGCTGCTCGGCCTCAGCGGGGGCATCGAGCGCAGCGCCGCCGGCCTCGTGCGGCTCGGCGGCGCGGAGCTCGGCATGTTCCAGGCGGGCGTCGGCGAGCTGACCGCCTCGTCGCTGCCCCGGTCGCTCGTGCCGCGCGTCGCGGCGCAGCCCGGCGTCCGCGAGGCGACGCCCATCTCCGTGGCGACCGGTGAGCTCCCGGGCGAGCCGTCCTTCCTGGTCTTCGGCGTCGATCGCACCGGGTTCGTGATGCGCAGCCTCGTCTTCGTCGACGGGCGTCGCGCGCGCAGCGACCGCGAGGCGGTCATCGGGGAGGCGGCGGCGCGGGAGCTGGGGCTCCGCGTGGGCGACGTCCTGGAACTGCGCACCGGCGCCTTCCCCGTCGTCGGCGTCTACCACTCCGGCGTCGCGTTCGAGGACCAGGGCGCCGCGCTCGGCCTCGACGAGGTCGCGCGGATGCGGGGACGCGAGGGGGACGCCACCACGGTGGCAGTCACGCTTGCGCGGGGCGCACGGGCCGACGACGTGCAGCGCCGGCTCGACGGCGCGTTCCCCGGGACGATCTCGATCAGCCAGCCCGGCCAGGTGGAGCGGGTGGACACGAACAGCCTGCTGATCCGCAAGGCCGCCGTGGTGTTCGCGGCGCTCGCCCTGGTCATCGGCGGCATCGCCGTGATGAACACGATGCTCATGGCGGTGTTCGAGCGCCGGGGCGACTTCGCCCTGCTGCTCGCGATCGGCTGGCCGCGGCGCATGGTCGCGCGCCTGGTCCTCACAGAGGGCCTGCTCCTGAGCTTCGGCGGCGCGCTCGCCGGCGCCGCCCTGGGCGTCGCCGCAGGGGAGGTGATCGTCCGCGTGCTCGACGCCTCGGCGCTGGTGGCGCCGGACGTCACCGCCGGCACGCTGCTGCGCGCGGTCCTGGTCGCCCTGGCGACGGGCGCGGCCGGCAGCCTGTACCCGGCCTGGTGGGTGACCCGGCTGCGGCCCGCCGAGGCGCTCGGCTGACCTCGGGGCGCGCGTCAGGCCGCCAGGCGCCCGTCGCGCAGCCGCAGGGTGGTGTCGGCGACCTGCGCCGCTTCCTGCTCGTGGCTGACCAGGAGGACGGTCATCCCGTGGCGGTCGCGCAGCGCGCGGAACAGCGCGAGGATCTCCAGGCCCGCTGCCGTGTCCAGCGCGCCCGTCGGCTCGTCGGCCAGCAGCAGACGGGGCCGGTTGACCAGCGCGCGCGCCACGGCGACGCGCTGGCGCTCGCCGCCGGAGAGCTGCGCGGGACGGTGCGCGGCGCGGGCGCCCAGCCCGACCTCCTCCAGCGACGCGCGCGCGGCAGCGCGTCGCGCCGTGCGCGAGCCGCCGCCCGGCAGGAGCGCGATCTCCACGTTCTCCAGCGCCGTGAGGCCGGAGATCAAATGGTGGTCCTGGAAGACGAAGCCGAGCACCTCGCGGCGGAACCGCGCGGCGTCCGGCTGGTCGGTCACCGGCCGCCCGTCGATCGTCACCCGGCCGGCGTCGGGGACGTCGAAGCCCGCCACCAGGTTCAGCAGCGTGCTCTTGCCCGACCCGGACGGGCCGGTGAGCAGGACGAAGCCGCCGGGGTCGATGCCAAAGCTCACGTCCCGCACCGCGACGACCAGCTCGCCGAAGCGCTTGACGACGTGCTCGGCCGCCACGGCGGCGCCGGCGGCTGCCGGCGGCGCGCCGCTGTGGGCCTGCTCGATGGCCGCCATGGCCGCAGGATGGCGGCTCGCGTCCGGTGGGCCATCGGGACAGGGCCGCACGGGGCCGCGGCGAACTACCGAGCGAGCGGGGAGGACCTCCCGGATGCAGCCCGCCCCGCGGCGCGCGACGCTCGATGACGAGCGCATGGCCGCGCTGCCCGACACCCGTCCGCCGCCTGTCCGTCCGGCCGCACCGCGGGGGCGCCCGCCTCGCGCCCGCCCGCGCCGGCGCAGCGCCGGCCATCCGCACACCGCGCCGGCACAGCCGCACATCGGCCTCACCACCGCCCAGGCGGAGCGCGAGCTGGCCCGTGTCGGACGCAACGTGCTGGCGAAGCCTCCGCCGCCGCACTGGGCGGTGCGCTTCGCCCGCAACCTCACCCACCTCTTCGCGCTGCTGCTCTGGGCCGGCGCGGCCCTGGCCGTGCTCGGCGGGCAGCTCCCGCTCGCCGTCGCCATCGTGGCGGTGATCCTGGTCAACGCCGTCTTCTCCTTCGCCCAGGAGTTCCGAGCCGAGCGGGCGGTCGAGGCGCTCGGGCGCATCCTGCCCCACCGGGTCCACGTCCGGCGCGACGGGCACCCGCACGAGACGGACGCCGAGGAGCTCGTCCCCGGCGATGTCCTGCTGCTGGCCGCCGGCGACCGCGTCCCCGCGGACGCGACGCTGCTCGTGGACGTCGAGCTGCACCTCGACCTCTCGACGCTCACGGGCGAGTCGCGGCCGGTGCGCCGGCACGCCGGCGCCACGCCGGGGTCGGAGGCCGGTCTCGAGGCGGCCGACCGCGTGTTCGCCGGCACCCATGTCGTCGGGGGCGTCGGAGAGGCGCTGGTGACGGCGACGGGCATGGCCACCGAGCTCGGGCGCATCGCGCAGATGACGCAGGCGACCGGGCGCCACCAGAGCCCGCTCGAGCGCGAGATGGACCGGGTGACCCGCCTCGTGGCGGTGCTGTCGGTCTCGATCGGGACGCTGTTCTTCCTGCTCGCCGGCGCCCTGGGGATGGGCGTCACGGAGCGCTTCGTGTTCGCGATCGGCGTGATCGTCGCCAACGTGCCCGAGGGGCTGCTGCCGACGGTCACCCTGTCGCTCGCGCTGGCCACGCAGCGAATGGCCCGCCGCAACGCGATCGTGCGCCGGCTGTCGGCGGTCGAGGCGCTCGGCTGCACCACGGTCATCTGCACCGACAAGACCGGGACGCTCACGGCCAACGAGATGACGGTGCGCAGCGTCTGGACGCCGCACGGGGAGCTCGACGTGACCGGGACGGGCTACGCGCCCGACGGCGAGGTCGTGCTGCGTCGTGGCGTCCTGGTCGACGAGGCGCTGGAGGAGCTGGCGCGTGCGGTGGCGCTCTGCAACGACGCGGCGCTCGAGGACGACGGCGGGCACTGGACCGTCATCGGCGACCCGACAGAAGGAGCGCTGCTGACGTTCGCCCGCAAGGCCGGCGTCGACCCGGCGGCAGAGGTCCGCCGGCACCCTCGCCGCGGGGAGCTGCCCTTCGGCAGCGATCGCAAGCGCATGAGCACGCTGCACGTGACGCCCAAGGGTCTCGTCGCGTACGTCAAGGGCGCGCCGGCGGTCGTGCTGCCGCGCACGGCACTGCCGGCCGCGGAGCGTGCCCAGGCGCAGGCGGCCGCCGACGAGCTCGCGCGCCAGGGCCTGCGGGTGCTGGCCGTCGGGAGGCGCGACCCCTGCCCGCCGAGCGCGCGGAGCGACGCGATGGAGCGCGAGCTCGAGCTCCTCGGGCTCGTGGCGATGCACGACCCGCCGCGCCCCGAGGTGCCCGAGGCGATCGGCCGCTGCCTGGCGGCGGGGATGCGCGTCCTCATGGTCACCGGCGACCATGGCCTCACCGCTGAGGCGATCGCCCGTCGGATCGGGCTGGTGCGGGGCGCTGCGACCATCGTCGACGGGACGCAGATCGACCGTCTCGACGACCGCGAGCTCGTGGCCGCGCTCGGCGGGCCAGACGTGCTCGTCTCGCGCGTGACGCCCGAGCAGAAGCTGCGCATCGCGCTCGCGTTGCGCGCGGCGGGCGAGGTGGTCGCGATGACCGGCGACGGCGTCAACGACGCCCCGGCACTGCGGGCCGCGGACATCGGCGTCGCCATGGGCGCCGGCGGCACGGACGTCGCGCGCGAGGCCGCGGACGTCGTGCTGCTCGACGACAACTTCGCGTCGATCGCCGCCGCGGTCGAGGAGGGCCGGGCGGTCTACGACAACATCCGGCGCTTCGCGGAGTACCACTTCTCGTCCAACGTGGCCGAGCTGCTGTGCTTCCTGGCCTGGGGGCTCAGCGGCGGCGCGATTCCGCTGCCGCTCGTCGTCATGCAGGTGCTCGCGATCGACCTCGGCACCGACCTGCTGCCGGCGATCGCTCTCGGCACGGAGCGCCCGGAGCCGGGCGTCATGGAGCGCCCGCCGCGCGCGCGCTCCGAGCGCCTGCTCAACCGCCGGGTGCTCGCCCGGGTGTACGGCTTCGTGGGGCTGATCGTCGGGTTCGCCGGCCTGGCCAGCTTCTTCACGGGCTTCCTGCTGGCCGGGTACGCGCCCTGGGAGGCGCTGCCCGACGAGGGCGAGCTCTACGTGCAGGCGACGGCGATGACCTACGCGGGCATCGTGTTCGGGCAGGTCGGGGCGAGCTTCGCGTTCCGCACGTCGCGCCAGTCGGTCGTCGCCGTCGGGCTGCTGTCCAATCGGTTGCTGCTGTGCGGCGTGGCGTTCGAGCTCGCGCTGCTGGCGGCGATGCTCCACGTCAGCCCGTTGCAGGACGCGTTCCACATGGAGCCGCTCGATCCGCGCGCCTGGCCGCTGCTCGCGGCGTGGCCGGTGCTCGTGCTCGGTGCAGAGGAGGCCCGCAAGGCGCTGCTGCGCCGGCGCGACGCGGCGGCGGGTGCCGCGAGGGACGCATGAGGCCGCCGCGACCCGCGCGGGCGCTGGTGACCGACCTGCACGTGCGCGACTTCCGGACGATGCAGGAGCTGTCGCTCGAGCTCGGGCCGGTGTGCTCGCTGGTCGGCGAGGCCCAGGCCGGCAAATCGAACCTGCTCGCGGCGCTGCGGGCGGTGCTCGAGCGCGAGGCCGACCCGGTGCGGCCAGGGGACGTGCGGCGCGGGGAGCACGGTCTCAGCGTGCGCGCGCGCCTGGCCGGAGGGGAGTGGCTCGAGCTGGCCGGCAGCCCGCCGGAGCATGAGCGCCGCGGCCGGGCGACGCCACCGCCCGTGCTCTTCCTCCCGGCGTCCGAGCGGCTCGCGGCGCGCCCCGCGCTGGAGGTCATGGAGCGGCTGGAGGCCCGGGGTGACGGCCGGATGCGCGGCGTGGTGGTCCTCGTGGAGGAGCCCGAGCTCTACCTGCGCCCGCAGGCGCAGCGCTGGTGCTCGCGGCTGCTGCGGTCCCTGGCGGCCGAGGGCAACCAGGTCATCCAGACCACCCATTCGCCGGCGTTCCTCAACGTGGCGCGCCTGGACGAGGTCGTCTTCGTGGAGCGCCGGGCGGGCGGGGGGACGAAGGCGCTGCGCCCGGCGCCGCTCACCCCCGACGAGGACTTCCGGGTCCTCAGCGAGTTCGACGCCGAGCGTGCGGAGCTGTTCCTGGCGCGGGCGGCTCTGCTGGTGGAGGGGTCAACGGAGAAGCTCGCGCTGCCGTTCGTGTTTGCGGCGCTGGGGCGCGCCGCCGACCGGGACGGCATCTCCATCGTGGAGTGCGGCGGCAAGGCGAACCTGGTCCTCTTCGCCCGCGTGTGCCGCGCGGCGGGCGTGCCCTTCGTGGTCCTCTACGACCGTGACGCGCGCGCGGGGCAGCGCCCGTCGGCCACCAACCGCGCCCTGCATGCGCGCCTGGACGAGCTCGCCGGACCCGGGCGCGCGATCGGCCTGGTCCCCGACTTCGAGGCGGTGGCGCACCTGCACGGGACCGGCCACAAGCCCGAACGCGCCTGGCGGCGGTTCGCCACGCTGCGCGCCGACCGGATGCCGGGTGACCTGGTCCGGGCGGTCAAGCTGACGGTCGCGCTCGCCCGGGACGACCGGCGGCCCGGCACGTAGCCGCCGACGGTCGCGCTACATCAGCACCTCCGACGCGGAGAGGTCACCGTCGGGAAGCCCGAGCTCCCGCGTGCGGACCAGGCGGCGCAGCGTCTTGCCGCTTCTGGTGTGCGGCAGCTCCGGCACGACGGCGACCCGCTGGGGCGCGATGGCCGTGCCCAGGCGCCTGCGGGCGAAGCCGCGCAGCTCGGCGCGCAGCGCGGGGTGGTCGTCGTAGCCCGCGGCGAGCACGATTTTCGCGATGACGACCTCGCCGGCGACGGGCTCCGGCACGCCGATCGCAGCGGCCTCGAGGACCGCCGGATGCTCCAGCAGCGCCCGTTCGATCTCGTAGGGGCCGACGAGCCGTCCGCCGGTCTTGATGACCTCGGCCAGCCGGCCGGCGAACCAGAACCAGCCGTCGGCGTCGCGGCGGGCGAGGTCTCCGGTGAGGTACCAGTCGCCGGCGAAGCACGATGGCGGCTGGTCGTCGCCACTGAGGTAGCACGAGAACATCGACGGCCAGCCGGTCCGCAGGGCCAGCTCGCCTCGGCGTCCGGCTCGTGGAGGACCTCCGGCTGGGCGGCCGGGCGGCGCTGCCCGCGCCCGTCGTCCGCGCGGCGCACGATCGCGGCCTCCACACCCGGGACCGGGCGGCCCATGGAGCCCAGCCGGATCGGCTCGGCGGCGACGTTCGCGAGCATGATGGCGCCGGTCTGGGTCTGCCACCAGGTGTCGTGGATCGGGCGCCGGAGGGCCCGCTCGCCCCAGAGGACCGCGCCCGGGCTCAAGGGCTCGCCTGCGCTGGCGACCAGCCGCAACCCCGAGAGGTCGCGGCCGGCCGGCGGCGCGTCGCCCGCGCGCATGAGCGTGTGGATCGCCGTCGGCGCCGTGTACAGGACGCCGACGCGCTCACGCTCCAGCGTCGCGTACCAGCGGCCGGGGTCAAGCTCGCCTTCGTCGAGGATGACGGTGGCGCCGCACGTGAGCGGGGCGATGAGCCCGTAGACGGTCCAGGTGATCCACCCGGGGTCCGCGGTGCACCAGACGACGTCGCCGGGACGCACGTCGAGGACGGCGCGG
>DASPKC010000433.1:0-3847 GCA_035628295.1 Baekduia sp. | reverse complement strand
CTGGCCGCCGTGATCGCCGTGATGCTGATGGCGATGCTGCGGACGATCGTGCTGCCGCTCGTGGCGGTGGCGTTCGACCTCCTGACGGCCGGCGCCGCGTTCGGGGTCCTCGACCTCCTGTTCGCCGGCGCCGACCCGGTGCTCGGCGGCCCCGGCTACCTCGATCCGATGTCGGTGATCGGCATCTTCGCCGCGGTGTTCGGGGTCACGATGGTCTACGAGGTGCTGCTGCTCCAGCGCACGCGCGAGGAGTTCCTGGCCACGGACGATCCGCATGAGGCGCTGCGGCGCGGGCTGCGCACGACCGCGGCGCCCGCCACGGGCGCGGCGGTGGCGATGCTCGCGGCGACCGTGCCGTTCACCCTCACCGACCTCGTGACCGTCCAGCAGTTCGCGATCGGCCTGGCCATGGTGGTCGTGCTCGACGCGTTGATCGTGCGGCCGGTCCTCCTGCCAGCCGCGGTCGAGGTGCTCGGGCGCTGGTCCTGGTGGCCGACGTCGCGCGTCGCGCGGCGCGGCTCGACCCCGCCGCCGGCGCCGACCGGCGGCCCCACGGGGGCGGTGCCCGCCGCGGGGTAGGGGTCTGACGCGCCCGACTGCGGCGTCCGATGCCCGCCCACCGAGCATCAGACGCCGCAGTCGGCGTCGCGCGCGCTCAGTCCGCCGGGGGCCCCTCGTAGGCCGCCCGCAGCAGCTCCATCAGCTCGGAGATCAGCGGGATGCGCGGGTTCGTGCGCATGGACGGGTCGTCGAAGGCGGCCCGCGTGAGGTCGGGCAGCGCCGCCTCGAACGCCTCGCGCCCCACGCCCCACTCGGCCAGCGAGCGCGGCATGCCGACCTCGGCCAGGAGCGCGTCGACGCGGGCGAAGAACGTCGCGCGGCGCGCCGCCTCGTCGCGGCCGCCGATGCCGAGGACCCATGCCGTCTGGGCGTACTTCTCCGGCGCCACGTAGTGCGCGTAGCCAGGCGCCGGCATGAACTTCGTGGGCAGCGCGGCGTTGTAGCGCAGGACGTGCGGCAGGAAGATGCCGTTGGCCCGGCCGTGCGGGATGCCGAAGCGCGCGCCGGCCGCGTGGGCCAGCGCGTGGCAGACGCCGACGAAGGCGTTGGAGAAGGCCAGGCCCGCGATCGTCGCCGCGTTGGCCATGGCGGTGCGCGCCTCGAGGTGGGACCCGTCGCGGACGGCGCGGGGCAGCGCCTCGAGGATGAGGTTGATCGCCTGCATGCAGAACGCGTCGGTGTACGGCGAGGCGAAGATCGAGACGCCCGCCTCCAGCGCGTGG
This sequence comes from Baekduia sp., assembly GCA_035628295.1. Lineage (GTDB taxonomy): Bacteria > Actinomycetota > Thermoleophilia > Solirubrobacterales > Solirubrobacteraceae > Baekduia. The sequence continues at coordinate 2,564 of DASPKC010000433.1, read as the reverse complement.
GTCAGGGCGTCGACGCCGGTGTCGGCCGTCAGCGCGGGCGGCATCGTCAGCGTCAGGCGCGGGTCCACGACGGCCATGTCGGGGACCAGCGTGTAGTCCACGAGCGTGACCTTGCGCTCCCCGACGCTCAGCACGGCGGCCGGCGAGACCTCCGAGCCGGTCCCCGAGGTGGTCGGCACCGCGACGAGCTCGACCGAGTGGCGGACCTGCGGGTACTGCGCGACGCGCTTGCGCGCGTCCAGGAACGGCAGCGCCAGCTCGCGCAGGGTGAGCTGCGGGCTCTCGTGGAACAGGCGCATCGCCTTCGCCGCGTCGATGACCGACCCGCCGCCCACCGCGACGATGGCGGTCGCCCGCGTCCGGGCCAGCACCTCGACGCCCTCGCGCACCTGGTCCTCCCCCGGCTCGGGCGAGACGTGCGTGAAGACGTGCACGCCGATGTCGCGCGGGAGGTGGGTGCGCAGGTCGTCGACCACGCCGCGCGCCTCGGTGTCGGCGTCGGTGACGAGGAGGACCTGCGTGGCGGTCAGCTGGCGCAGGCTGTCTAGGGCCCCCGGGTTGAAGTAGGTGTCCGACGGGACGCGGAACCACTGCGGCGGCGCCTGACGGCGCGACACGGTCTTGATGTTGAGCAGGTTGCGGTAGTTGACGTTGTCCGTCGTCATCGACCCGCCCCAGGTCCCGCACCCCAGCGAGAACGTCGGCGTCATCGAGTTGTAGATGCCGCCCAGCGCCCCGACGGCCGTCGGCGCGTTGACGAGGATCCGCCCGGTCCGGATGCGCAGCGAGAACGCGCGCACGACGTCCTCGTCGTTGGCGTAGACCGCGGAGGTGTGGCCGAGGCCGCCGTGCTCGGTCACCAGCTCGCAGGCGGCGATGCCGTGCTCGACCGACGGCGAGCGGACGAGGCCCAGCACCGGCATCAGCTTCTCGTGCACGAGCGGGTGGGCGGCGAGCGCGTCGAGGTCCGAGGGCAGCGGCGCGAGCAGCACCTTGTCGCGGTCACCGACCTCGATGCCGGCCAGCGCGCCGAGGTTGACGCACGACTGGCCCAGGACCTGCAGCTGCACGCGGCCGTCCTCGCCGAACGACGCCGCCGACAGGCGGGCCACGTCGCCCTCGCCGAGGACGCGCGCGCCCATGCGCTCGAACTCCGCCACGAGGTCGTCGTAGACCGCGTCGTCGACGACGCAGGTCTGCTCGGCCGGGCAGATGACCGACGCGTCGAACGTCTTGGAGATGAGCATGTCGACCACCGCCATCCGCAGGTCGGCGCTGCGGTGGACGTACACCGGGGCGTTGCCGGGCCCGACCCCGATGCAGGGCTTGCCCGCCTCGAGCGTCGCCTTGACGGCCTTCGGGCCGCCGGTGGTCCAGATGAAGTCGACGCCGGGGTGGTGGAAGAGGTACTGCGAGACGTCGAGCGTCGGGTCCGGGATCACCTGCAGCGCGCCGGGCGGCAGGCCGGCGCGCTCGCCGGCCTCCTGCAGCAGCTCGGCGGCGCGCGTGGCGCAGCCGGCGGCGCGGGCCGACGGGCGGAAGAGCATGGCGTTGCGGGTCTTGGCCGCGACGATCGCCTTGAACAGGACCGTGGAGGTCGGGTTGGTGATCGGCAGCAGCGCGAGCACCACGCCGATGGGCTCGGCCACGTACTGGATCGCCCGCTCGGGGTCCTCGTCGACGACCCCGACGCTCTTCTTGTCCTTGAGGTAGTCGTAGAGGAACTCGGTGGCGATGTAGTTCTTGACCACCTTGTCCTCGAAGACGCCGAAGCCCGTCTCGCGCGTCGCGAGCTCGGCGAGCTCGACGGCGTGCTCGAGGCCGGCGACGACCATGGCCCAGACGATGCAGTCGACCTCCTCCTGCCCGAGCCGCCGGAAGCGCTCCGCGGCGTCGCGGGCCCGGGCGACGTAGCCGTCGAGGCGCGCGCACGTGTCGTGGTCGAGGCCGGGCGCCGCGGCGACCGCCTCGGGGGGCTCGGACAGCGGGATGGTGGCGGACACAGGGACGGCTCCTCGGGTGGGGGTGGGTCAGCGCTTGTGCTTGATGTCGACGCCGCCGAACAGCGCCACTGCGTCGACGTGCAGGACCGGCGCGTCGTCCGCCGGCGGAGGCTCGTGGCGCGTCTTGTCGTCGACGCCGCCGAAGATCGGGGTGCTGCGGACCGCGATGCGCCACCCCTCGGGCACGAGGATGTCGGCGCCGCCGAAGGCGACCGTCGCGTTGACCGTCGCGCCCTCGGGCGCGGGCCGCGCGCCGCGCAGGTCCAGCGTCACGCCGCCGAACACCGCGGTCAGCCAGGCGCCGCGGAACGCCTGCGAGCCGGTGGCCGCCTTCGCGCCGCTGAAGACGGCGGTGGACCGGACGACGTCGTCGGTGCCGGCGCCGGCGATCTCCCGGCCCTGGAAGCGCACGACGATCAGGACGCCCGCGACGACCACGGCGGCCGGCCAGACGAAGTCCCAGGCGCTCTCCTCCAGGACGCCCGTGCTGAACAGCAGCAGCACGGCGCCCGCGGCGGTCAGCAGCGCCCCGCGCAGCAGCGCCGGGGGGCGCTCGGCCAG
>DASPKC010000432.1:0-2614 GCA_035628295.1 Baekduia sp. | reverse complement strand
GCGGGGTCGCTCGCGCTCGGCCGCGGGGCCGCGGGGTCGCCCGCGCTCGGGGGCGACGCGGCGGGGTCGCGGTCGCGCGGCGGTGGGTCGTCGAGCGGCTGCCTGGGCCCGGCGGGCACCCGTGCCGGTGCCGGTGTGCGGCCGGGGGAGGTGGCGCCCCGCTCGGCCTCGCGGGCCAGCTCAGCGGCGTCGGCCGGGTCGAGGCGCGGCGCGGGTTGCGGGGCCGGCTCGACGTCCTGCACCAGGAGCACGCCCATGCCGCCGATGGCGGCCATGCCCAGCACGGCCGCGAGGGCCAGCAGCCAGATGTGCCTGCGCCCCTGCACCGGCTCGGAGGGTGACGGCCCGCGGTCGCGCCCGCAAGCGGCGCGTCAGCAGCCGGCGGGCGCCGGCAGACGGGACAGCAGACGGCCGGCGACGCCCTCGAGCGTGCGCTCGCCGTCGCGCTTGCCGCGGTTGCCGGTCGTCATGACGACCAGCGAGAAGCGCTCGGCGCCCCGGCGCAGCAACGCCACCTGGTGCTCGACGCGCCCGGTGCCGGCGCCCCAGCCGCCCTTGAAGAACAGCTGCCAGCACGGCGGAGCGACGCGGCCGACGCCCCAGCGCTGCGACGCCACCACCGTCGCCAGCAGCCGCATGCCGAACGCGCGGTGGCGCGGCGGCAGCAGGCGGTCGATCTGCAGCATGAGCTGGGTCTGGTCGCGGGCGGTCGTCCGCGTGGCTCCCCAGACCGGCATCCGCGGGACGGTGCTCGCGAGGCCCGCGGCGCGCGCGACGCGGCGCGGACCTGCGGTGCCCACCACCACGGCCACGCGGTTGGCGGCATCGTCGTCGGAGCGGCGGACCATGGCGGCCAGGCGCCGGCGCTCGCGCGCCTGCAGCGGGCGCCGCGCCACGGCGTCGCGCCGCAGGTACGCGGCGAGCAGCAGCACCTTGGTGACGCTGGCGGCGTCGACGACGACATCGCAGCGAAGGCACCACAGCCCCGCCGGGGTCCGCACCGCGAAGCTCACCGCGCCGGTCCGCTCCTGGGCCCAGCGCGCGGCGGCGCCGACGCCCGGCGTCCATCCGGCGGGCGCCCGGTCCTCGGGCAGCGCGGCCTGCGCGGGGACGGCCAGCAGGGCGGCCGCGAGGCCGGCGACGAGAGTGCGGCGCACGGGGCGGATCCTGGCGCACGAACGAGCCGGCCCGTCGTCCGGGGCCGTCAGGGGGCGGCGGCCGGTGGGCGACGGGCCGGTGACCGTTTCCGTGCCGCTCGTGACAGGGGTTCAGCGGCTCGAGGACGGATCCGGGGGGCACCGTGGGGGGCGCCGTCCCGATGTCGATGCTGCCGGCGCAGCGTCCCGCCGCCGGATGAGAGGAGCGTGAGACGCCGTGGTCAGCGGATCATGCCGCCGGCGACCGTCTCGTTCGTGCCCTCGTCGATGAGGATGAACGCGCCGCCCTCGCGGTTGTCGGCGTACCGGTCGACGACCAGCGGCGTGCGGGTGCGGATGCGGACCCGGCCGATGTCGTTGAGGTCCAAGGCAGCCGGTGTGGGCGTGCGCCGGAGGGTCGCGACATCGACCCAGTCGACCAGCGCGTCGACCAGGACCGGCTCGGTGCGTGTGTGGTGCTTGAGCAGCAACCGGGCGCGCGGGCGCAGCGGGCGCTCGGAGAACCAGCAGACGTCGGCCTCGAGCTCGCGCACCGGCTCGACGCCCGCGCCGGCGTGGACCAGCACGTCGCCGCGTGAGGCGTCCACGTCGCGGTCGAGCACGAGCGTGACGGCCGCGCGCGGGCCCGCCGCGTCCAGCAGCTTCTCGTGGTGGCGCACCTCGGCAACGACGGCCTCCACGCCGGACGGCAGGACGCGGACCTCGTCGCCCGGGCGCACCACGCCGGAGGCCACCGATCCCGCCAGCCCGCGGAAGTCCGAGGCGCCGTCGCGGATGACGTACTGCACCGGGAAGCGCAGGTCGGTCTCGTTGCGGTCGTGCTCGACGTCGACGGTCTCGAGGTGCTCGAGCAGCGCCAGGCCGCCGTACCAGGGCATCGCCGCCGAGCGGTCGACGACGTTGTCGCCGCGCAGGGCGCTGATCGGCACGAACGCCACGTCGCGCGCGGCGAGCTGGGCGCGGAACGCGCTGAACTCGCGCACGATCTCGTCGAAGCGCTCCTCGGAGAACCCGACGAGGTCCATCTTGTTCACGGCGACCACCAGGTGCGGGATGCCGAGCAGCGACGCCAGGAACGCGTGGCGGCGCGTCTGCTCGACGACGCCGTGGCGGGCGTCCACGAGGACGATCGCCAAGTCGGCCGTCGAGGCGCCCGTGACCATGTTGCGCGTGTACTGCACGTGGCCCGGCGTGTCGGCCAGGATGAACCGGCGCCGCGGCGTGGCGAAGTAGCGATAGGCGACGTCGATCGTGATGCCCTGCTCGCGCTCGGCGCGCAGGCCGTCGGTCAGGCGGGAGAGGTCGAGCTCGCCGTCGCGGCCGCGCAGGTCGTCCTCCTGGTCGGCCAGGATCGCCTTGGCGTCCCACATGAGGCGGCCGATCAGCGTGGACTTGCCGTCGTCGACCGAGCCGGCGGTGGCGAGCCGGACGAGCTGGGTCTCCTGCGTGGTGGGCCA
>DASPKC010000431.1:0-10070 GCA_035628295.1 Baekduia sp. | reverse complement strand
GCTCGCCGACCTCGTGGTGCTCGACCGCGACCCCCTGGATCCCGAGGGCCTGCGGGACGCCTCGGTCGTGGCGACGATGACCGCAGGACGCTGGCGTTACGGCCCGTGGTGAACGGCAGTTTGCGCTCCTCCGGCCGATGTCGGTAGACTCGGTGCCAGGTGCCGGGCAGGGTGTCCGGCAGAAAGCAGTGCAGGCGGTCCGCAGGTCGTTGCCTCGTAGCACCCTCCGCGTTTCGCAGCACGACGTCCCCGAGGAGGGAACATCCAGATGGCAACCGGAACCGTGAAGTGGTTCAGCGACGAGAAGGGCTTCGGCTTCATCACGCCCGATGAGACCGGCAAGGACCTCTTCGTCCACCACAAGGCGATCCAGGGCAGCGGCTTCAAGTCGCTGGCCGAGGGCGCCAAGGTGAGCTACGACGCCGAGCAGGGCCCCAAGGGCCCGGCCGCGGCGAACGTCCAGGCGCTCTAGCCCGGACACCCAGTTGCACCGGAGGGCCCGTGGAGCACGGGCCCTCCGTCGTTTCCCGAGGCCCACCGACCGGCGGGCCGCACCCCACGATCCAGGGACGTCCACCCATGGCCTCCAACGGCAAGAAGAAGACGACGATGGCGAAGATCAACCGCGAGAACAAGATGCGCGAGCGCCGGATGGAGAAGCAGGCCCGCAAGGACGCGCGCAAGCGGGAGGCCGCGCAGGCCCCGGCCGCCGTGACGGACCCGATGGACGTGCGCCCCAACGAGGACGGCGTCCCGCTCGAGGACTGAGCGCGGGCGCTACGGCGCCGCGTCGGCGTCGCGCCAGCGGTGCCGGGACGGGTCGAGGAAGGGGTGCAGGGCGCCCTCCGGGAGCCAGGCGAGCGTCTCGAGCTCGAGCGGGTCGAGGTACCCGACATGGCCGGTCCGCAGGTCCTCGATGCGCAGGCGAGGGCCGTTGCCCTCGTGGTCGACCGAGAGCTGGACGGCGGCGAACTCGCTGACGAGCTCCATCTAGATCAGGAAGGCCAGCGTGTACAGGGGACGGTCGAGGTCGACCAGCACGACCTTCTTGTACGCCATCCTCACCTCGCCGTCCACCCGGCGCAGCCGGTGCTCGGCCTTGCCGGCCCACAGCTGCGTCCCGCGCTCGCGCGACTCGGCGACGAGAAAGTTCGAGAAGACCAGCGTCCCGTCCTCGCCCTCCTCGATGATCTCCACGTTCGAGATCAGCCGCCGCAGCCGCGACGGCGGCGTCTGGGCGTGGCGCTTGCCCGTGTGCAGCTGCTTGATGCGGGTGGCGATCCGTGAGCGGTTGTCGAAAATGACCGACATCTGCTGCGTCGGGTCGATGTCCTCGGCCTGCGCCGGCACCCAGTAGATCGCGTCGTCGGTCCAGAGCGCCTCCCAGTCGTCGTACTGGTGCTCGTCGGCGTAGCGCGCCTCGCGGAAGAGGAACTCCTCGGCCTCCTGGCGGGTGATCGAGGACGTCTCGGTGGCCGACATCAGAGGGTCTCCATCAGCTCGCGGTAGTGGCGCCAGATCCCGCGCTGCGGCACCTCGTCGGTGGCGTCGCCGATCAGGAAGCCGCGCTCGTCGCGGCGCTCGCGGTGCATCCCGCGCTTGATGACCAGCCACTCGGGCTCCAGCGCCTCGACGCCGCGCTGGTTGCGCTCGTACATCTCGGAGTCGTCGGCCAGCAGGAAGCCGGCCGGGCCGACCGAGCCGATGGTCTGCTGCAGCAGGCGGCGGTTCATGTCCGGGGCGCCGGGGAACTGCACCGCGGTCACGTGCTGGACCGTCCGGTCCACCGCCAGCGGCTGCAGGACGAACATCTGGATCTCGGCGATGAAGAGGTTCGGGAAGATCATCGTGTGCGGGGCGCCGTCGATGAGCACCTCGCGAGCGGTGTCCTTGCCGAGCGTCGCCTCCATCTGGCGCACGTAGTCCGGAACCTTCTCCGGCAACGTCCCGAACCAGCCGAGCGGCTGCCCGATGCGACGGAACTCCGGGCGCAGGTCGTTCTCGGTGTGGCCCCCGCCGAGGTCGCGCGCGACCGCGGTTGACTTCTCGCCGTACAGGTCGCCGATGCCGCTCTTGGCGACGCTGAAGATCGAGGAGTGGACGAACTGGGGGTGGTAGCCGTCGGTCTCGTTCTCCAGCAGCATCTTCCAGTTGGCCTTGACCTCGTGCTTGAGCCAGCCGGCGGTGATCGCCACCTCGTTGGTCGGTGACAGGCGCACGAGGCGGTCGAACGCCTCGTGGGCCGCGCCGAGGTACTCGAGCAGCGTGGGACCCTCCTGCGCGAAGGAGCCGAAGACGAAGCCCTGGTAGATGCCCATGCGCGCGACGCGGCCCAGCCCCAGGTCCTTCTTGGCCTCGCGGCCGTCGTAGCCGCTGTTGAAGGGGTAGCCCAGCAGCTTGCCGGTGTTGGAGAACGTCCAGCCGTGGTACGGGCAGCGGAACGCGCTGGAGTTGCCCTTCGGCGCGTCGCAGACGAGGTTGGCGCGGTGGGTGCAACGGTTGAGCAGGAGGTGGATCTCGCCCTGCTTGTCGCGGGACATGATGACCTGCTGCGGCCCGATCGACTTCAGGACGTAGTCGTTGGGCTCGGGGACCTCGCTGACGTGGCCGACGTACACCCACGAGCGGTACCAGATGCGCTCGAGCTCGGCCTGGTAGATGGCCGGATCGGTGTAGAGCGAGCCGTGGACGCGGTCGGGCTTGATCAGGTGCTCGAAGCTGGCGGGCGGCGCTGTCGTGGCCATACGTGCCATCGTACACCCTGTCCAGACGCAGCGCACGATCATGTCTGAGTCAGACGTTGTGTCCGAACTCATCGTCCGCTACCTTGCAGCGCGTCCCAGAGCCGTCAGAGGAGCTGAGCCTTGAACCCCGTAGAAGCCCCGGAGCAGGTCGACCTGCAGCAGGTCGACGTCATGGACCCGCAGTGGTTCCAGGACGGTCCACCCCACGCGCTCTTCGCGCGGATGCGCGCCGAGGCGCCGGTCCGGTGGAACCCGTCGCCCGACGGCAGCGGCTTCTGGTCGCTCGTCAAGCACGACGACATCTCGCGCGTGAGCCGCGAGACCGACATCTTCTCCTCCTATGAGGGCGGGATCTTCCTGCATCCCGACCAGGTCCTTCCCCTGGACCTGAACCGCAACCTGCTGCTCTACAAGGACCCGCCGGAGCACACGAAGTACCGGCTGATCCTCAACAAGGCCTTCACGCCGCACGCGGTCGCCAGGCTCGAGGACGCCATCCGCGAGCGCTTCACGAAGGTCCTCGACGCGGTCATCGAGCGCGGGTCGTGCGACTTCGTGCAGGACGTCGCCGTCGCCGGCCCCCTCGGCGTGCTTGCCGACCTGATGGGCCTGCCCGACGAGGACATCCCGAAGCTCCGGGAGTGGACGGACAAGATCGAGGAGGCGCAGCGCGCGCCCGAGCCGAACGCCGCCGTCCCGACCTTCGGGGAGCTGGCGCAGTACCTGCACCAGCAGATCGAGCGCCAGATCGCCGAGGGCCAGGAGGACTCCCTGGTGATGCGGCTGCGCGCCGCCGAGGTCGACGGCCACAAGCTCGACGACTCGGAGATCCTCGTGTTCTTCGGCCTGCTGGTGTTCGCCGGCAACGACACGACGCGCAACACGACCGCCAACGGCATGCGGGTCCTGCTCGAGCACCCCGAACAGCTGGCCGAGCTGCGCGAGAACCCGGAGCTGATCCCGCAGGCCATCGAGGAGATCCTGCGCCACACGAGCGTCGTGCAGTGGTTCGCGCGCACGGTCAAGCAGGACACCGAGATCCGCGGCCAGAAGATCGCGGCCGGCGAGAAGGTCGTCATGTGGTACACGAGCGCCTCGCGCGACGAGGACGTCTTCGACGACCCGGACACCTTCGACATCCACCGGGGCAGCTCCGAGCACAAGGCCTTCGGCGGCGGCGGGCGGCACTTCTGCCTCGGCGCCGGCCTGGCCAAGGCCGAGCTGCGCATCGTCTTCGAGGAGACGCTGCGCCGCATGCCCGACATCGAGCTCGCCGGCGAGCCCGAGCGCCTGGTCTCGAACTGGGCCAACATCCTCACCTCGCTGCCGGTGCGCTTCACGCCCGGCGCCCGCGAGGGCTGAGGCGGGCGGCGCCCTGCGCACGTGAACCCGGAGTTGATCCCGCGTCGCGGGATCAACTCCGCTTTCGGTGCAAACCGCGTCGGCTAGCGCAGCGCGACCGTCTGCTGCTCGACCTGCGCCGGCGAGCCGGCGAGGAGGAGCTCAGCCACCGCGACCGCGGCGGCCTCCGCGCCCCCGGCCAGGCGGCGGGAGGTCTCGGCGCGGCGGTAGAAGAGCATCGCGTCGTGCTCCCAGGTGGCGCCCACGCCGCCGTGGATGAAGATGTTCTCCGGGGCGGCGTGGTCCAGCGCGTCGGCGGCCGCCACGCAGGCGGCGTTCGCGGCCAGCGGGAACGCCGCGCGGTCGCGCTCCCAGGCGCGGCCGGCCTGGACGAGCAGCGAGCGGGCGCCCTCGGTGCGCCGGAGCATCTCGACGACCTTGTGCTTGATGGCCTGGTAGGAGCCGATGGCGCGGCCGAAGGCGTGACGGTCCACCGCGTAGTCGCGGGCCATGGTCATGGCGCCCTCGGCGGCGCCCACCGACTCGGCGGCCAGCAGGACGCGCTGCAGCGCGCGGGCCTCGTCGACCTGCTCTGGCGTAACGGCGAGCGCCAGCCCGGCCGCCCCGTCGAGGACGACCTCAGCGAGCGCCCGGGTGCCGTCGTAGGCGCGTTCGGCCTCCACCCGGACGCCGTCGGCGCCCGCCTCGACGACGTACGCCGCCGGGGTCCCGTCACCGTGCTGCGCCACCACGACCAGCACATCGGCGCCCACGGCGTCGACGACCGCGCGCAGGGTGCCGTGCAGGGCGCCGCCCTCGGCGGTCACCGCGACGTCGTGCTCGGTCAGCGCCGGGTCGGCCAGGGCCGCGCGCCGCTCGCCCCGAGCCAGCGCCCCGAGGACCTCGGCGTCCGACCCCGCGGCGTCCAGCAGCGCGGTGGCCGGGAGATGGCCGAGCAGGCGGGCGTCGGCGAGCACGCGGCCGCACGCCTCGAGGACGAGCATCGCCTCGTAGGCGCCCAGGCCCGCGCCGTCGGCCGCCTCGCCGACCAGCAGGCCGGGCCAGCCGGCGTCCACGGCGACGGCGCTCCAGAGGTCCAGCGGGGGCTCGCCGTCGAGCACGGCGCGCGCCGCCTCCACGGTCTTGATGCGGGAGAGCGCGCCCTCGGCCGCCTCCCGGAGGAACTGCTGCTCGTCGGTCAGGGAGAGGTACATGCGGGGGTCCTCACTTCGCGGCGGTCGTCGGGACGGGGCGGGGCTCGGGCGGCAGGCCGAGGACCCGCTCGCCGATCAGGTTGCGCAGGATCTCCTCGGTGCCGCCCGCGGAGCGCACGCCCGGGAGCATCGACACCTGGTGGCCCCACTCGCCGTCCACGAGCGCCTCGTGGCCGGCCACGTCGACGGCGAGCCGGCAGGCCTCCAGGGACGCCAGCACGCTCGTGATCTTCATGAGGCCGGCGTCGGGGCCGGGGACGCGGCCCTCGGCGATCTCCTCGATCACCCGCTCGCTCATCGCGCGCAGGCCCAGCAGCTGGCTGGCGGACTGCCCGAGGCGCACCTTGAGGTGCTCGGCGTCGCGGCGGCCGTCGAGGTTGTCGGCCACGGTGGCGACGAGGCGCTCGACGCGCACCGCGTGCAGGCCCGAGCCGACCCCGACGCGCTCGAAGCCGAGCATCGTCAGCGCGACCTTCCAGCCCTCGCCCGGGGCGCCGATGATCGCATCGGGCTCCAGGCGCAGGTCGTCGAGGAAGACCTCGTTGAACTCCGCGTCGCCGGTGATCTGGCGCAGCGGGCGGATCGTCACGCCCTCGGCGTCCATCGGCACCACGAACATCGACAGGCCTTTGTGCTTCGGCGCGTCCGGGTCGGTCCGCGCCAGCAGGATGCCGAACGCCGCGTGCTGGGCGAACGAGGTCCAGACCTTCTGGCCGTCGACCAGCCACGAGCCGTCGCCCTGGCGCCGGGCTCGGGTCTGCACCGCCGCGAGGTCCGACCCGGCGCCCGGCTCGGACAGCAGCTGGCACCAGAACTCGTCGCCGCGGCGCATCGGCGGGACGTAGCGGTGCTTCTGCTCCTCGCTGCCGTGCGTGAGGATCGTCGGCCCGATCATCTCGATGCCGACGAAGTCGAAGGCGCCGGCGAGACCGCGCGCCTCGAGCTCCTGCTCGACCACGACGCGCTGGGCCGGCGTCCCGCCGGGCCCGCCGTACTCCTCGGGCCAGCCGATGCCCACGTAGCCGGCGTCGGCGAGCTGCTGCTGCCACGCGCGCCGCTCGGCGACGGCCTCCTCGTCCTGGAACTCGAGCACGACGCGCCGGGGCGCGCCGTCGGCGTGCTCGTCCAGCCAGGCCGTCAGCCGCTCATGGAAGGTGTCCATCCGCGCATCGTACAGCCTGTCCACGCAAGGCGTCCGGACTACGGGCGCTGCGAGAACCGCCGGCCGAGCAGCTCACCCGCGAGGACGTTGCGCATGACCTCCGTGGTCCCTCCGGCCAGCGACATCCCGCGCACGTCGCGGAACAGGCGCTCGAGGGGCAGCTCGCGCGTGTAGCCCGCGTGGCCGTGCAGCTGGATCGCCTGGTGGCAGATCCATTCCGCCGCCTCGTTGGCCGCGACCTTCGCCATGGTGGTGAAGCGCGTCGAGGGGAAGCCGGCCTTGTCGGAGTCGGCCGCGCGGGCGACGAGCAGCCGCGCGCCGTCCCAGCGGATCGCCATGTCGCAGAGCTTCCACTGCAGGCCCTGGAACTCCGCGAGCTCGCGGCCGAACTGCCGGCGCGTGCGCAGGTGCCGGGCCGACAGCTCGATCGCCGTGCGCGCGCAGCCCAGCACCATCGCCGCGTTGCCGCAGCGCTCCGGGTTGAACTGGCGCAGCATCACCGCCGCCCCCGCGGCGCTCCCGCGCTCCGGGGCCACCAGGACGGCATTGGGCTCGATGCGCACCCCGTCGAAGCGCAGCACGGCCTCGCCCACCCCGCGCCCGCCCACCTTGGGCTGCGTGGCCGGCGACGAGAAGCCAGCCTGCCGGCGCTCGACCACCACGGCGCCGATGCCCTTCGGCCCGGAGGTGCCGGCCAGCCGGCAGAAGACGAGGACCGTGTCGGCCCGTTGCCCGCCCGTGATGTGGCACTTCTCGCCGTGCAGGCGCCAGCCGTCGCCCTCGGGCTCCAGCCGGGTCTGCAGCTCGGTCGCCGCGGACCCGGCGGCCGGCTCGGTGATCGCGATCGCGAAGTTGCGCTCGCCCGAGACCGCGCCGGGCAGCCACCGCCGGCGCTGCTCCTCGGTGCCCAGCACGACGATCGCCCGCGGCGGGCCGTTGAGGTAGAGCTGGGCGACCATCGCTGTGGACATGCACGCCCGCGCGAGCTCCTCGAGGACCGCGCACGCGTCGCCCACGCCGAGGCCCTCACCGCCGTAGGCCTGCGGGACCGTCAGCCCGGTGAGCCCGGCGGCCCGCAGCCGGTCCAGCGAGGCCTCGGGGAAGACCTCCTCGCGGTCCCAGCGCGCCGCATCGGGGGCGACGGCCTCGGCCACCTCCCGCGCTCGCCGGCGCAGCGCCGCGCGCCCCCGGCTCGTCCTCGGCCAGCGGCGGCAGCGCGACGCTCATGGCGCCACCATATTCGGCCGATCTCACTTGGTGTTCGGATGACGAACAAGCTGTTCGTGTCTCGAACGCCGATTGGTAGACTGCCGCCATGGCCCGCAGCAGCGCCAGCCCGCTCCAGCCCTCGCACGCGGAGCGTCGCGCCCTGCTGAGCCGGCACTTCGTCGACGCCGTCGAGCCGCTGCTGGAGGCCGGCGAGCAGTACGCGGACATCAGCGTCGAGCGCTTGATCAAGGCGGTCGACATCTCGCGGTCGACGTTCTACGTGTACTTCGAGGACAAGGGCGAGCTGCTGAGCGCGATGGCCGAGGACGTCACGCGCGATCTCGCCGACGCCGGCTCCGCGTGGTTCGAGCTGGCCCACGACGCCGGCAAGGACGGGCTGCGCGAGGCGCTGCGTCCGCTCTTCGACACCTACCGCCGCCACCAGGCGCTGCTCGGCGCGGTGTCCGAGGTCGCCTCCTACGACGCGCGGGTCCGCGAGCGGCACCTCGCCTTGGTGCAGACGGCCATCTCCGGCCTGGAGCGCCACCTGATCGACGCCCAGGCCGCCGGGGCCGCGGCCCCCGAGCTCGATCCCCGCCGGACTGCCGCGTGGCTCACGTGGATGCACGAGCGCGGGCTGCACCAGCTCGCCGCGCCGGCGTCCCCGGAGGAGGCCGGCCGCCTCCTCGACGCCATGACCGATCTCGTCTGGCGCGCGCTGTACTCGGGCTACCGCTGAGAAAGAGGCGCCCGATACAGCACCTAGACTGGATTCGTGCCCTCCGTCACCAGGAAGCCCACCCGGACCAGGCAGGCCCGGCGCAAGGCGGTCGTCGCCGACATGCTGGCCGCCGTGGAGGCACTGCTGGAGGAGGGCGAGACCTTCACCTCGCTCAGCGTCGAGCGGCTGATCACCCAGGCCGGCATGGCCCGATCCACCTTCTACGTCTACTTCGAGGACAAGGGCAGCCTGCTGCTCGCCCTGGCCGAGGACGTGGTGGCGCAGCTCGTGGAGGCCGCGGGCGCCTGGTGGTCGCTGCCGTCCGACCTCGAGGAGCCGGACGTCGAGAAGGCGCTGCGCGGCATCATCGACGTCTACCAGCGCCACTCGACGGTCTGGAGCTCGCTCGTGGACGCGGCGACGTACGACCCCAAGGTCCGCGACGCGTTCGACGCCGTGGTCGGCAACGCCGCCGCAGGCCTGACGAAGCACATCCGCGCCGGGCAGAAGGCCGGGTACATCCGCGCGGAGGTCGACCCGAAGCGCACGGCGCTCTGGCTGACGTGGATGACCGAGCGCGGGCTCTACCAGCTGACGCCGAAGGCGAGCCCGTCCGAGATCGACAAGCTCTGCGCCGCGCAGACCGAGATCGTGTGGCGCACGCTCTACGCCGACGCGCCCAGCCGCCGCTGAGGCCCCCGCCCGCCGGGCAGACGTCAGGCGTCCATGCCCAGCGGCCCCTGCGCCGTACCCGCCAGGAACTGCTGGATGAACGGCGTCTCGGACTCCAGGATCTCCGAGGCCATCCCGGACTCGAGCACCTCGCCGCGCCAGAGCACCGACATGTGGTCGGCGATGCGCTTGGCCAGCATGACGTTGTGGGTGACGACGACCATCGTCCCGCCGTGCTCGGCGTGCTGCTCGACGAGCAGGTCGCCGAGGAGCGCCGTGCGCACGGGGTCCAGCCCGGAGTCGGGCTCGTCGCACAAGATGATGCTCGGGTTCAGGACGAGCGCCCGCGCCAGGCCGGCGCGCTTGCGCATGCCGCCCGACAGCTGCGACGGCATGCGGTCCCCGGCGTCGGCGAGGCCGACGCTGGCCAGGTGCTCCTCGACGACCTCGCGCACCTCCGCGTCGCCCAGGTTGGTGTGCTGGCGCAGGGGGAACGCGACGTTGTCGAACACGTTCATCGCGCTGAACAGGGCGCCGTCCTGGAACATCACGCCGATCCCGCGGCGCAGGCCCAGGATCTCGCCGCGGCTCATCTGGCTGAGCGGCCGGCCGCGGATGAGCACGTCCCCCGCATCGGGGCGCATGACGCCGATGATGTGCTGCAGCAGGACGCTCTTGCCGGTGCCCGACGGGCCCAGCACCACCGAGATCGTGCCCTCGGGGATGCCGATGTCGAGGCCGCGCAGCACCTGGTTGGGTCCGAAGCTCTTGGAGACGTTGCGCGTCTCGATGGCCAGCAGATCGGACGGCACACCACGGTCGACGAGGCTGCCCGGGCTGCGCTGCAGCGGCTTCTCGGCGCCGTGGCCGGCGAGGTCGGCCAGCACCCGCCGGATGATGGGCTCGACGACCAGGTAGCGGCGCACCGGGCCGTCGTACTCGACCGCGCCATGGATGACCGCCTCGGTCAGCGACAGCTGGCCGGACGCCGCGGCGTCGGCCTGGTC
>DASPKC010000430.1:0-4237 GCA_035628295.1 Baekduia sp. | reverse complement strand
TGCGCCATGGCCTCGGACGCGTCGGCGCCCTGCTGCTTGGCCCGGGCGATCTCCTCGCCCGCGCGCTTCTGGTCGGCGCGCAGGCCCTCGGCCTGGGGGACGAGCGCGCGCCGGCGGGCGTCGAGCTCCAGCACGCGGTCCAGCGGCCCCGCGTCGCCGCGCCGCGCCAGCGCGGCCCGGACGCCGTCCGGGTCCTGGCGCAGCAGCTTGACGTCGAGCACGGGCCCGGGCCGGGCCGCTAGCCGTTGCCGCCGGCCGAGCCGGTCAGCTGGCCGTCGTCGGCGGGGTTGCCGCCCTCCGAGGCGTCCTCGCGCCCGGAGTACTTCTCGAGGAACGCGGCCACCGCGTCGGCCTCCTGGCCCACGACGATGTTCTCGGGCATGATCGCGCCGGAGTACCCGCCGTTGCGGATGGCGTAGAGCACCGCCTCGCGGGTCTCCTTGCGGACGTTGAAGTTCGGCCCGTCGACGCGCTCGCGGTCACGGATCTTGTCCGCCGACCCCTCGCCACCGGCCACGTCCATCGTGTGGCACATGACGCAGTTGCGCTGGAAGACCTTCTGGCCGCGCTGCACCATCGCCGAGTCCTGCGACAGCTCCTGCGGCGGGTTGGACTCGCAGGCGGCCAGCGGCGCCGACAGCGCGACGACGGCGAGAAGGGCGATCGGACGGCGGGACATGCGGCGGGGCATCATACGGGACCTCGATGCGACGTCTCTTCCCGGCCCTCACCGCCGGCCTCGCAGCAGCCCTGGCGGGGTGCGGCGGCGGACCGGACTACGTGCACGACCGCGACGGCGTGCTCCGGCTCGACCTCACGGAGTACCGCCTCGACCCGCAGGACCTCACGGTCCGGGCCGGGCGCATCCGCGTCATCGCCACCAACAAGGGCCGCCTCACCCACAACGTCGCCGTGCAGGAGATCAAGGAGGAGGAGGGCGACCAGCCCACCGAGTACGCGCGGACCGACACGGCGCAGCCGGGCGACCGCGTCGCCCTCAACGTCACGCTCGGCCCCGGCAAGTACCAGCTGCTCTGCACGATCGGCAACCACGACGACCTCGGCCAGTACGGCGAGCTGAAGGTCACCGGGGAGGAGCGGCGCTGACGACGGCGAACTCCACCGGCGTACGCGGGCGCCGGCACGCGAACGGGTCGCTTCACCGCAAGAACGCAGCGCGGCCTGCTCGACGACGGCGGCAACCGAAGCCGGCGCCCGCGTCCTCATATCCTCCCGCGCGTGGCCGTGACGTCGGACGAGCAGGGGCGCTTCCGCGAGGTGGTCGGCCGCTTCGCCACCGGTGTCGCGGTCGTCACCGCCCAGGGGCCCCACGGCCCGGCCGGGCTCACGACGAACGCCGTGACGAGCGTGTCGCTGGACCCGCTGCTGCTGCTGGTCTGCTTCGACGAGGGCTCCCGGACGCTGCCGGTCGTGCGCGAGACCGGGCGCTTCGCGGTCAACGTGCTGGCCGACGACCAGCGCGAGCTTGCCGCCCTGTTCGCCTCCAAGCGCGTCGCGCGCGAGAAGTTCGAGCACGTCACCCACGCGGTCGCGCACGGGGTGCCCGTGCTCGACGGCGCCCTGGCCTGGCTGGCCTGCGACCTGCGCGAGCTGCACCCCGCCGGCGACCACGTCATCGGCATCGGCGCGGTCACCCACATGGACGCGCGCGACGACGGCAAGCCGCTGCTCTTCTACAACGGCGCCTACGTCGATCGCTGACAGCGACGGGACCCCGCGGCTTCCAGCCGAGGACGCCGTCGAGCCGCCCGCTACGCCAGCAGCAACAGATCGGTCGATGGGGCGGCCGTGAGCCGTCGCCGCCGCGACTCGTACTCGCGGGCGAGGGCGCCCAGTTCGCCGGTCGGCCTCGCCGTCGAGCCGGGTCGGCCGAGGTCGATGAAGGCCGCGCGCTCGGTCGCCACCAGCTCGTGGAAGCGCTCCAGCCCCTCGGCCTCGCGCAGCGCCCCCGGCCAGTACTCGCAGACGATCGGGACCTGAGAGCGCAGCAGCGACCGCGCCCCCGCGAGCACGTGGCCTTCGTGGCCCTGGACGTCGATCCAGGCCAGCCCGGCGGCCTCGAGATCCACGGTGCGATCTGCCGTCAGCGCATCCAGGCGCACGGCAGGCACGGCGAGCGTCGCGCGCCCCTCCCGGTCACGGCCCGTCGCCGGCTGGACCCGGTGGTCGCCCCAGTTGGTGTCGGAGAGCCCGAACTCGACGACGCCGTCGTGGTCGGTCAAGGCGCAGGCGTGGATGCTCACCCGGTCCTCCAGCCCGTTGGCCAGGAGGTTCTGGCGCAGGAGGCGGAGGTTCTCGGGCGCCGGCTCGAACGCCCAGGCCCGGGATGCCCCGAACCGGGCGATGGCCAGGCACGTCGCCGTGCCGATGTTGGCGCCGATGTCGAGAAAGCCGCGGGCGTGGAGCCCTGGCGATCCCCTCCGGGCAAGCTCCTCCTGCACCCGGGCCAGCAGCGGCAGCTCGTAGGCGCCCGCCGCGAACGTGGCGAGCGACACGCCGCGGTCGGCGGTGCTGAGGTGCAGCCGCAGGCCCTCGGTGTCGACCGCCAACGCCGGCGTGAAGCGCGAGAGCGCGGCGAACAGGTACCGCCGGGGGATCTCCGGCCGCTGCCCCCGGAAGTTGATGGCCCAGCGAACGACGTTCGCCGGGACGGAGTCCCGGATCCGCATGCGGTCGCGCAGTGTCCCAGACGCCACGGGCCGGTCGGGACATGATCCGCGCGCGTCAGACCGTCGGCGGCACCCGCAGCGCCAGGAACGCGATCACCAGCGCCGCGGCGGTCAGCACGCCGAGCTCGCGACGCAGGATCGCCACCACCACCGAGCGCTGCCCGGCCGCGTCGAGGCGGCCCACGGCCTGCGCGTCGGGCAGGCCGCGCTGCTCGAGCACCTGCTCGGCCGCGGCGATGCGCAGCTGCTCGGCGACGAACGACACCGCGACGGGCAGCAGCGCGTACAGCCAGTAGAGGCCATCGGCGGGGTCGAAGCCCGTCGCGGCCGCGACGCCGGCGACCACCGCCTGGACCGCGGCGGCCGCCTGCCCGGCGCGCAGCAGCGGCCAGATCCACCGGCGGTCCTCGACCTGCCACCACAGCCAGGCGCCCGCGGCGCCCGCCACGAGGTTGACCGCGGCGACGGCGTAGGCGACGGCCTCCATCAGGCCGCCATGTTCGTGCGGTGTGGCACTTTGTAGCTCCTTGTCACGAACGTGGTAGAACGCAGGTCTGGTGCTGCGCTCCTACCTGCCTGCCATCGTCTTCGTCGGGCTCGGCACGATCGTCGGGTCGATCTTCGTCGCCCTGAACGCGCTGGTCGGCCCCAAGAGGCCGCACAAGGCGACGACGTCGCAGGCCGACCCGTACGAGTGCGGCCTGCCCTCCGAGGTCCAGCAGGGGTTCCGCTTCGGGATCAGCTTCTACCTGATCGCGATGCTGTTCATCCTGTTCGACATCGAGGTCGTGTTCCTCTACCCCGTCGCCGTGCAGCTCGAGGCCTTCGGGACCTTCGCCCTCATCGAGACCATCGTCTTCATCGCCCTGCTCCTCGTCGCCTTCGTGTACGTCTGGCGTCGCGGAGCCTTGGAGTGGCGCTAACAAGGGACGTCACCATGGCCCAGATCGTCAAGCGCGAGCCCGTCGGGCCGCCGTCGGACTTCCGCGTCAAGCAGCTCCAGGCCCGCGACATGCTCCGCGGCGACCTCGAGGGGAAGGACCTCGAGGAGTACGTCGAGTCGCGCATCATCACGACCACGCTCGACAAGGCGGTGTCGTGGGCGCGCGGCAACGCGATGTTCCCGGCCACCTTCGGCCTGGCCTGCTGCGCGATCGAGATGATGAGCATCGTCGCCGCCCGCGTGGACGTCGCCCGCTTCGGCTTCGAGGCCTTCCGCGCCTCGCCGCGGCAGGCCGACCTGCTGATCCTCTCCGGCCGCGTCTCGATCAAGATGGCCCCCGTCGTCCGGCGCATCTACGACCAGATGCTCGAGCCCAAGTGGGCGATCGCCATGGGCGCCTGCTCGTCCTCGCAGGGCGTCTTCAACAACTACGCGATCGTCCCCGCCGACAAGTTCATGCCGGTCGACATCCACGTCCCCGGCTGCCCGCCCCGCCCGGAGGCGCTCACCCACGGAATCATCAAGCTGCGCACCGCGATCCTGAACAGCCCCGACATGGACTGGCGCACCCGCTACGGCGGCCGCGGCACCGAGGAGGTCCTTG
>DASPKC010000429.1:0-3013 GCA_035628295.1 Baekduia sp. | reverse complement strand
GAGCCCCAGCGCGATTGTGGCGACGAAGCAGCCCAGGACCGCGTGCGCGGTGCGCGTCTGCGCCGGCAGATCGGTGGCCACGGCGGAAGTCTCGCGCATCGCGCACGCCGCATCCGGAACGTCCCGCCGGCGAGATCGCGCCGGCGGGTGAAGTACGCGAAGACGTCGTCGAGGCCGTGGTACGTGCCCGCGATCGTGCTTACGCCCGGGATCGTCCAGGCGACGTCGTCGGTCAGCAGGCGCCGCAGCGGGCCCTCCTCGCCGCCGGAGGAGAACGCGTTCTGCGCCGCATGGAGCGCGTCGAGCAGCGCGGAGGCCCGGGCGCGCTCCATCAGCGCGGCCGACGACTAGGAGGTCCGGGCGCGAGCCTCATGCGGGCGATGCGCGTCCCCGGACAGCCGCTTGTCGAGCGCCGGTAGCGTCGCCCCCGTGACCGTGCACACCGGCCTCCTCTCGTTCTCCACCCGAGGTGACGCGGACGTCGTTGACCTGACGAGCGACGTGCAGGGGGTGGTGGACGAGAGCCGCGTGCGCGACGGCCTCGTGACGGTCGCCGCCGTCGGCTCCACCGCGGGCGTGACGACGATGGAGTTCGAGCCCGGCGGCGTGCACGACCTGCAGGCGCTGCTCGACCGGCTCGTGGCGCCCGGCGCCGACTACGAGCACAACCGGCGCAACCACGACACCAACGGGCACGCCCACCTGCGCGCCTCGCTCATCGGGCCCAGCGTGGCCATCCCGGTGGCCGATGGGCGGCTGACGCTCGGCACCTGGCAGCAGATCGTCTTCCTGGACTTCGACGACCGCCCGCGATCGCGGACAGTCGTCGTGCAGGTCGTGGGCTGAGCCTGAGCGCGCGCGTCAGCGGCGGCGGCCGCGGGCGGTGCGCCCCTGCTCGTCGACGGGCCCGTCGGACTCGCTGAGCAGCCGCGCCGCCTCGTGCTCGCCGACGCGGTCGACCAGCCAGTCGAGCGCGGCGACACTGGCCGCGGCCGCGCGCCGGCGCAGGTCCTCGTCGGGGTGGCGGTCGGCGGTGACCTCTGCGCCGTACAGCAGCCCGGCCACGACCTCCGGGTCCTCGCGCGTGTCGCCGCGCTCCCTGGCGGTGGCGATCATCCCGCCCACGTCGACTGCCGCGACCTCCTCCGGCGTCGGCTCCGGCCGCGGGCCGCGATGGTGGCCGAAGAGACGACGCATGATGCTCACGCAGCGCATCCTCCCCGAAGCGCGAGGGGCGCACGCGCGGCCCGGAAACTGAACGAGGCCCCGGCTTCGTGCCGGCGCCTCGCTCTACCAAGGGGTGCTGCTATGGAGTTGCGACCGGGGGGTTGACCCGTCGTGGGCGGAAGTGTCACCGGCGGCGCAGGGGCGGGGCATCCGTAGTAGGCCGCAGACCCCATCGGGCGCCTGTCGGCGGATCGACCCCGGCATGGCGCGGCGATCCGCCAACGGATGTGCAGGCGGGCTCTTGCGGCGGGGCCGTGGCGGGAAGGACCGGCCGGTGGCCCCCGACCTGCCCCACCCTGCCGAGCCCCTCGCCTTCGTCCTCGGTGGCGGTGGGCATCTCGGCGCGGCCGAGGTGGGCATGCTGCGCGCGCTGCTCGAGCGCGGGATCGCGCCCGATCTCGTCGTCGGCACGTCGATCGGCGCGATCAACGGCGCGGCCGTCGCGGCCGACCCCACACCCGGCGCCGCGCGGCGCCTGGCCGAGATGTGGACGCGCTTCGAGCGCAACTCGGTCTTCGGCGGGTCGGTCCTCGGCCGCCTGGGGACGCTGGCCCGCACGCGCACGCACCTGCACGGCAACGACGGGCTGCGTCGCCTCCTCGAGGGCGCGACGGCGATCGACCGCATCGAGGACCTCCCCGTGCGCTTCGAGTGCGTCGCGGCGTCGATCGAGTCGGCCGCGGAGCGGTGGTTCACCGAGGGGCCGCTCGTGGACGCGGTCCTCGCGTCGTGCGCGGTCCCCGGCATCCTGCCGCCCGTCGAGATCGACGGCGAGCACTTCCTCGACGGCGGGATCGTGAACTCGATCCCCGTCGGGCGCGCGGTCCAGCACGGGGCGCGCACCATCTACGTGATGCACGTCGGCCGGGTGGACCGTCCGCTCGAGCCGCCGCGCTGGCCGTGGGAGGTCGGGCTCGTCGCGTTCGAGATCGCCCGCCGGCACCGCTTCCTGGCCGACATGGCGGCGCTGCCGGCCGGCCTGGACGTGCACGTCCTGCCCACCGGCCAGCCCGAGCCGCCGCGCTACACCGACCTCTCGCAGCTGCGCTACCGCGACACGTCCGGCATCCCCGAGCAGATCGAGCGCGCGTTCGCCGCGTCCTCGGCCTACCTCGACGAACAGGCCGGGCGGGCGCCATGACACGCGTCCCGCCGTGGGCGGTGCGCCGGATCATCGTGACGCCGCTGGTGCTCGCGCTCGACCTCCTGCTCGTGGTCCTGTCGCCCGTGCTGCTGGTCCTCGCGGCGCTCGTCTCGCCGCTGTTCGGCGGCGCGCGGCCCCTGCGCATGACGCTGATCGTCTGCGTCTTCGCCGCCCGGCACCTGCAGGCGGCGCTGACGCTCCTGGGGCTCTGGGTGCGCAGCCGCTTCGGCCGCCGGCTGTCCTGCCCGGATATGCAGGCGGCGCACTACGAGGTCATGCGGCGCTTCGTCGCCGCGGTCCACCGCGCCATCGTCCGCCTGGCGCGCGTCGATGTGCGCATCGACGAGTCCGAAGCCGCGTACCGCGCGCTGACCACACCGCAGCGGCCCGTGATCGTCCTGAGCCGCCATGCCGGCGAGGGCGACACGCTGCTCGTCGTCCACGAGCTCCTGTGCCGCCACGGCCGCGGCCCGCGCATCGTCATGCACCACGCGCTGCAGCTCGACCCGGTCATCGACGCGCTGGGCAACCGCCTGCCGCACCGGTTCGTCGACCCCCGCGGCGGCGACACCGAGCGGGAAATCGCGGCGATCGCGCGCGAGCTCGACGGTCGCGGCGCGCTCGTCATCTTCCCCGAGGGCG
>DASPKC010000428.1:0-7102 GCA_035628295.1 Baekduia sp. | reverse complement strand
CGAGGACCCGCTCTCGCACGAGCGCCTCGACGCGGGGATGGACTCCACGTGGGAGGAGGCCGGCGGGCGCTTCACCGTCGGGCACGCCATGGAGATCGACGCGCTGACCGAGGCGGGGATCGCCGAGGCCGACGTCTTCATCGCCTCCACCGACGGCGACAACACCAACCTCGTCATCGCGCAGGTGGCGCAGAAGCGCTTCCAGGTCGGCGAGGTGCTCTGCCGCGTCATGGACCCGGCCCGCGCCGGCTGGTACCGCGAGCAGGGCCTCAAGACGATCAGCCCGACGCAGCAGGCCATCGAGATGTTCGAGTCGGCGCTCGCGGAGTTCGCATGACCGGCTCGATGTACGTGATCATCGCCGGCGGCGGCAAGGTCGGCTGGAACCTCGCGCGCGAGCTCCTGGACAAGGGCAACGAGGTCACGCTGCTCGACAACGACCGCGAGCGCTACCTCACCATCGAGGAGGAGCTCGAGCACAACGTCCAGTACGGCGACGCATCTGAGCTCTGGGTGCTCGAGCGGGCGGGGATCTCGCGCGCCGACATGGTCATCGCGGTCACCGGCGACGACGAGGACAACATGCTGATCTGCCAGGTCGCCAAGGAGAAGTACCTCTGCGAGCGGACGATCGCCCGCGTCAACAACCCGCGCAACCGCCAGTGGTTCGAGCTCCTGGGCATCGCCCCGGCGGTCAGCGCGACCGACCTCATCCTGCGCCTCATCGAGCACGAGGTCCCGTCGTACGGCCTCGTGCACCTGCTGGACCTCCGCGACGAGCAGCTGGAGATCATCGAGGTCGAGGTCACCCACGGCTCCCCGGCCGCGGGGCGCCGCGTGTCGGACATCCCCCTGCCCGACGGCTCGCTGATCATCTCCCTGCTGCGCGGCGGCAAGGGCTTCGTGCCGAAGGGCGATTCCGTGATCGAGGCCGGCGACGAGGTCCTGCTCGTCCTGGACCCCGGCCTGGAGACCGCGATCACCGAGCAGTTCGCGCCGGGCCGCGAGGCGGCGTAGAACGCAGAAGAGCGGCCGCGCGGGCCGCTCTTCGGGAGACTGCGGGACAGGGACTCGAACCCCAAATTCGACATCCAGAGTGTCGCGTGTTGCCAATTACACCATCCCGCAACGCGCGGGCCGAGGATACCAATGACCCGCCCAGTTCCGTCCGCTGCCCCCGCGAACATGTGTTCGCATGCGGCATGTCACGACGAAGGCCGACGTGCAGCGGCTCCTGGGAGAGGGACTCGCCCACACGGAGATCGCGAGGCGCCTCGGCGTGAGCAAGAGCACGGTCGCGTACCACGTCCGGACGCTCGGACACCCGGGCGACCAGAAGTTCCGTCGGCGCTACGACTGGGCAGCGGTCCAGCGGTTCTACGACGAGGGCAACAGCATCACCGACTGCCAACGGGAGTTCGGGTTCTCACGGCAGACCTGGAACGCGGCCCGGAAGCGCGGAGATGTCATGTCCCGGCCGCAGGCCACGCCGATCGCGGAGCTGTTGGTGCTCCGGGACGTCAAAGGCAACCGGTGGAATCTGAAGCGCCGCCTGATCGCCCTGGGCTTGAAGGAGGACCGCTGCGAGCTCTGCGGCCTCGTCGACTGGCGGGGACAGCCCCTGCCGCTCGAGTTGCACCATCGCAACGGCGACCCCTGCGACGACCGCCTGGAGAACCTGCAAATCGTGTGTCCGAACTGCCACAGCCAGACGGATACCTGGGGCGGGAAGGCCAAGCGCCTGCGGGCGCTCCGCTCGACCGCCGATCCAGCCTGACTAGGCCGCCGCCTGCTCGGCCCAGTCGCGGTACAGCCGCCAGTACGCGCCCTCGGCGGCCAGGAGCTCCTCGTGCGTGCCCGACTCGACGATGCGGCCCTGGTCGAGGACGACGATGCGGCCGGCCTGGCGGATGGTCGAGAGGCGGTGCGCGATCACGAACGCGGTGCGGCCGGCGAGCAGGCGCCGCAGGGCCTGTTCGATGCGGCCCTCGGTGTGCAGGTCGACGTTCGACGTGGCCTCGTCGAGGATGAGGATGCGGGGGTCGGCGACGAGCGCCCGGGCGAAGGCCACGAGCTGGCGCTGGCCGGCGGAGAGCTGGACGCCGCGCTCGCCGATCTGGGTGTCCAGGCCGTGCTCGAGGCGGGAGATGAACTCCCAGGCGCCGACGGCGCGGCAGGCCGCCTCGAGCTCCTCCGGCGTCGCGTCGGGGCGGCCGAAGCCCACGTTGTCGGCGATCGTGCCGCTGAAGAGGAACGCCTCCTGCGGCACGATGCCCATCTGCGAACGCAGCGACTTCATCGTCACGTCGCGGAGGTCCTGGCCGTCGACCACGACCCGGCCGCTCGTGGGGTCGTAGAAGCGCGCGACGAGCTTGACGAGGGTGGACTTGCCGGCGCCGGTCGCGCCCACGAGCGCGACGGTCTGCCCGGCCGGCACGTGCAGCGACACGTCGCGCAGCGCATACGCCGACTCGGCCTCGCCGTCCTTGCGGTAGGCGAAGGTGACGTCCTCGAAGACCACCTCGCCGCGCAGGGGCCGCGGCAGGTCGATCGCGTGGGGCGCGTCGACGAGGTCGGGCTGCGTATCGAGCAGCTCGAAGATCTTGTCGAGCGCCGCCATACCGGACTGGTAGGTCGTGTAGACCTGCGAGAGCTGGCCGATCGGGTCGAAGAACCCGTTGAGCGCGGCGATGAAGGCGACCAGCGTGCCGGTCGAGAGGTCGCCCTGGACGGCCTGCGCGCCGCCCACGATGAGCACGACGACCGTTCCGAGCGAGCTGATGAACTCGACGACGGGGAAGTACGACGCGTTGAGCTTGACCGTCGTCATGTTCGCCGCGCGGTTGGCGTCGTTGAGCTCGGCGAACCGCGCCCGGTGGCGCGGTTCGGCGGCGAACGCCTTGACCACGCGCACCCCGCTCAGCGTCTCCTGCAGGTAGGCGGTGATCGCGCCGATCGTCTCGCGCGTGCGCTTGTAGGCGTCGGCGCTGGCCAGGCGGAAGGCGAACGAGCCGACGGCCATGATCGGGAAGATGAGAAAGACGATCAGCGCCAGGCCGACGTCGAAGAGCAACAGGATCACGATCGAACCGATGAGCGTGAGGGACGCCTGGAACAGCGTGGTGATGCTGTCGGTGACCATGGCGTTGAGCGCCTCGACGTCGTTGGTCATCCGGCTGATGAGCACGCCGGCCGGCCGCCGCTCGTAGAAGCCGACCGGCTGCTCCTGCAGGTGGCGGAACATCTGCAGGCGCAGGTCCTGCAGCGCGCGCTGGCCGACCCAGTTGGTGAGGTAGGTCTGCAGGAACGACGTGCCCCAGACGAGCAGCGCGCTGAGCACGAACAGCGCGACGACCACGTTCAGCGCGCCGAGGTCGCCCTTCTTGATGCCGTCGTCGATCGCCCGCTGGACCAGCGGGGCGGGGGCGAGCGCCGCGGCGGTGCCCAGGACGAGCGCGCCGAACATCGCGGCGACGCGCCAGCGGTAGGGCGCCAGCAGGGCGATCAGCCCGCGCAGCTTGCGGCCCCGGCCAGACGTCTGGCGCAGCCGGCGGCGCAGGTCGTCGCGGCGGCTCAGCGCTTCGCGCTGGTCGGACCTCACAGGCCGGCCACCTCGCGCTCGACGGGCTTGCGGGTCAGGAAGACCTGGTCGGGCAGGCCCTTCTCGACGATCTCGCGGTACAGCGGACTGAGGTCCAGCAGCTCGTCGTGGCTGCCGTGGGCGGCGACCTCGCCGTCCTCGAGCACGACCACCTCGTCGGCCAGCGCGATCGTGCTCAGGCGGTGGGCGATGATGAACGTCGTCCGGCCCGCCATGACCTCGCGCAGCGCCGTCTTGATGCCCTGCTCGGTGGAGGCGTCGACCGCGCTGGTGGCGTCGTCGAGCACGAGGATGCGCGGATCGGCCAGGAACGCGCGCGCGATGGCCAGCCGCTGGCGCTGGCCGCCGCTGAGCGTGAGCCCGCGCTCGCCGACGCGCGTGGCGTAGCCGTCGGGCAGCCGGGCGATGAAGTCGTGCGCCTGCGCCCTGCGGGCCGCCTCTTCGATCTCCTCGGCCGACGCGTCGGGCCGGGCGTAGGCGATGTTCTCCGCCACCGTGGCGCTGAAGAGGAACGGGTTGTCGTCGACGATCGCGATCGACCGGCGCAGCGAGCGCAGGTCCACCTCGCGCACGTCGGCGCCGTCGATGCGCACCGCGCCGGCCTCGACGTCGTACAGGCGCGGCAGGAGCGCCACCAGGCTCGTCTTGCCCGACCCGGTCGCCCCGACGAGGGCGATGGTGGTCCCGGCGGCCACCTCCAGCGACACGTCGCGCAGCGCGGGCTGCGGGGCGCCCTCGTAGCGGAACGTCACGTCCTCGAGCTCGACGCGGCCGGCGCCGTCGGGCAGCGGCGGCGCGCCGGGGGGCGTGGCGATCCGCGGCTCGCGGTCGAGGACCTCGAAGAGCCGCCCGCCGGAGGCGACCGCGCGCTGGGCCAGGCCGAGGGTCATGCCCAGGGAGCGCATCGGCCCCAGCAGCATGAGCAGGTAGGTGTAGAACGCGACGAACTCGCCGAGCTCGAGCTTGCCGTCGATGACGAAGCGCCCGCCGAGCAGCAGCACGACGGCCAGGCCGATCTGGGGCAGCAGGCCGATGAGCGGGTTGTAGGTCGCCTGCAGCCTCGTGGAGACCATGGTCTGGTCGAACACGCGCCCGGTGGACGCGGCGAAGCGCTCGAGCTGGCGGTCCTCGCGCGCGAAGGCCTTCACGACGCGCACCCCGGTCACGGACTCCTCGGTGTCGGCCGTGAGCTCGGCGATGCGCTGCTGGACCTCCTGGATGGCCGGCCGCGCGCGCCGTCCGTAGCGGGCCGCGACGAAGATGACGAGCGGGACGGGCGCCAGGGCGACCGCCGCCAGGCCCGGCTGCAGCAGGAACATCGCCACGGACGCCAGCAGGATCGTCAGCGCGTTCTGGACCAGGAAGACCAGGCCGTAGCCCAGGAAGAACCGCACGGCCTGCAGGTCGACCGTCGCCCGCGACATCAGCTGCCCGGTCTGCCGGCGGTCGAAGAACCCCAGCTCCAGCGACAGGAAGGTCCCGTACACCCGCTCGCGCAGGTCCTGCTCGACGCCCAGCGACACGCGCCCGGCCACGAGCCGGCGGGCGACCGTGAGCGCGAGGCGCAGCGCCCCGGCGCCGATGACGGCGAAGCCCAGGGTCCGCAGGCCGGGCTCGTCGCCGGCCTCGACGCGGTCGATGGCCTGCCCGACGAGGTACGGGATGAGCACGGTGACGGCCATCGCGGCCACCGCGAGCGCCAGCGACAGGGCGACGGCCGGCCGGTAGGGCCGGAGAAACCCCAGCAGGCGCCAGAACGTGGCCATCGGGCGAGTCTAGTTGCACGGTGAACGACCTCCCCCGGGCGCGGCGCGCCCCGCCGGCCGTGGGTGCGCCAGGATGCAGGCGTGGCGCCCGCCTTCGGCCTCTGCGATCACTGCGTGCACCAGTTCCTCGTGCATACCACCCGTGGGTCGACGTTCTCGCGCTGCGACCTGCACAAGGTCGACCCGCGCTTTCGCAAGTACCCGCCGGTGCCGGTGCTGCGCTGCCCGGGCTTCGAGCGCCGGGCCGAGGGGCCTACTTCGCCGTCAGCGGCTTGAGCACCAGGAACGCCCGCGCGTCCTGGTTGGCCTGCTCGAGGCTGAACTGGAAGAGCCCGCGCGTGGTGACCGACTGGACCAGGGACGCGTCCGGCGACTTCGAGACCGACGTGATCGTCGGCGTGCGCGGCGCCAGCGACGCCGACAGCGGCCGCGCCAGGACGTTCGTGAGCTGGTCGCGGCGGAAGAACAGCGCCTGGGTGGGCTCCTCGCCCTTGCGCGGCGGGAGGAACACCACGACGTGGTCCACGCCCTTGACGTAGCGCAAGGAGTACAGCGCGAGCTCGAGCGCCTCCCGGCGCAGCAGCAGGTGGCGCTGCACCGACGGCTTGCCCTTCTCGATCGCGCAGTTCTCGCCCAGCCCGCACAGCCGGTAGAGCAGCCCCTTGCCGTCGACGAGCTGGATGTCGCCCTTGCTGTCGTAGCGCGCGATCGTCATGGGCAGGCCTGCGACCTCCAGCGGCCCGCCGGTCACGGCGACGAGCTGCTCGCCGCTGGGCAGCCGGTACTGGCGACCCACGTGCCGGGCGATCTGCGTCGGCCCGTCGCCCGCGCCATCGCGCGGCGTCCAGACCGACCAGCGCGGTCCGGCCGGCCCGGGCTGCTCCTCGGGCCGGGTGGCCACGAGCGCGACGGTGGCCAGCGCGGCGACGGCCACGGCCAGCAGCGCGCCTGTGGCGAACTGGAAGCGCGCGGAGAAGCGCGACTCGCGCACCGCCGGCGCGGCCTCCGGCGCCGCCGGGGCGGGAGGGCCGAGCAGGATCTCGTCGTCGCGCGGGATGTCGATGACGGGGTCGGTCCCCGGCGCCGGCGGGGCCGGCGGCGCCGCGCCACCCCACAGCAGCGGCTCGCGGCTGCGCGGCAGCAGGTCCTCGGGCTCGTGCTTGGGCTGCGTGCCGGCGGGGTCGCGCGGGCGCCCGCGGGGGTCGCGCTCGCTCATGCGACCTTCTGCCAGATCCGCTCGTCGGCGACGTCGATGGACGGCGCCTCGAGCTGCGCGGCCTCGAGCAGGTCGACGACCTCGTCGCCGTGCAGCTCCTTGCGCTCGATGAGCGTGTCGGCGATGCGCGCCACCTGCTCGCGGTTGTGCTTGACGAGGCAGACGGCCGTGACGTAGGCCTGGCCGAGGATCATCGCCGCCGCCTTCTTCTTGGCCGGGTCGCCGAGGATCGACGAGATCGCGTCGCCCTGCATGGGCGAGCCGGACGCGGCGCGGTTCATGATCTGCAGGCCGATGCGTTCGAAGCGCTGCTCGTAGTCCTCGACGGCCTCGCGGCGCAGGTCCTCGTCGGTGAAGGTGAGATGCGAGAGGTCGACGGGCTCGGGGCCCATGCCCCAGACGCCGACCATCAGCGCCGCGAGGGCCGTGGCGCTCTGCACGTCGCCGCCGACCCCGCGCGAGTTCTCGCCGTAGAAGACATGCTCGGCGGCCATGGCCCCGAGCGTCCACACCAGCCGC
>DASPKC010000427.1:0-4107 GCA_035628295.1 Baekduia sp. | reverse complement strand
GGGCACGTGAAGTGCTTCTGCGAGCTGTGCGGCGGGCACCTGTGGAGCCGCGACCCGGCGGTCCCGGGCGTCTACTCGATCCGCCTGGGCGCGTTCGACGGCGACCCGGGCATAAGGCCCGCCGCCCGCCAGTTCACCGCCTACGCGGCCGTGTGGGAGCCGATCCCCGACGACGGGCTGCCCCGGTATCCGGAGCGGGTGCCGCGCGGCGACGGACCCGGCGCTGCCTAGGCCGGGCTGCCGATCCAGTCGTCGATCAGCGCGTTGACGCGGGCGGGGTCCTCGAGCTGCAGGAAGTGGCCGACGCCAGGCACGCGCTCGAAGCGGCTGCCCGGGGCGAGCGACGGCTCGTAGAGCGCGCCCAGCTCCGCCTGCATGCAGCCGTCGCGCTCGCCGTGGAGGTAGAGGGCGGGCGCGCCGGGTTTCAGCGTGAAGGTCGCCTTCGCCCCGCCGAGGAGGTTGTCCCGGTAGTAGCGCAGCGCCGCGCGCCGGCGCCCGGGGCCGTCCAGCGCGGCGCGCACGTGGGCCAGGTCCTCCTGCGCGTCGTAGCCCGGCGACCAGTCGCGCCACAGCTTCGGGATGACGCTCCCGAGTGTGCGCTCGGCGCCGGGGACCTGGTTGAACACGAGGTACCAGCTCAGCCGCGCCTGGCGGGCGGCGAGCGCCAGCGTCCGGGGGGACGTCCACGGGCGCAGGAGCGCGATGGGCGGCGGCACGGCGAGGGCGACATGGCGCGCGAAGCGCCCGCCGTCGCGACCCGTCACCGCCCACGTCGTCACGGCGCCCCAGTCGTGGCCGATCAGGACCGCCCGTTCGTCGGCCCCGAGCGCCGCGTGCAGGGCCAGGACGTCCTCGGCGAGGTCGTCGACCAAGTAGCGGTCGTCCGGTGCCAGGTCGGTCGGCGCGTAGCCGCGGGTGAACGGGGCGACGGCCCGCCAGCCGCGCTCGGCGAGGTACGGACCGAGGTGCCGCCACGTCCACGCGGTGTCGGGGTAGCCGTGGACGAGGAGCGCGAGCGGCGCATCCGGCGCGCCCCAGGCGAGGGCGCCGAAGGTCAGGCCGTTGGCGGTCACGCGCAGCTGCTCGGTGGCGCTCACGGCGGGCACGCTAGTGGTCGGGCGCGGCGTGCGACGGCCGGCCCGGTCGCGCGCCCGCGCGGTGGCCCGGCCGCTACGCGGGGGCGATGCGGTGGCTGGCCACGAACACCTCGTCGGGGTCGTAGGCGGCGCGGACGTGCTGCAGGCGGGCGAAGTCGGCCGGGGCGAAGGCGTGGCGCGCCGAGCCGCCCCGCTCGCCGAAGTTCAGGTAGATCGTCCCGGTCGACCACGGCGCCAGGTCGTGCACCAGCCGGCGCAGGGTCGCGTGCACCGCCTCGCCGAGCTCGGGCGTCATCGGCAGCCCCACCCCGAACAGGGCGTACTGGCCCTCGAGCGCCCCGCGTGCCCCGGCCCCCTCGGGCGTGCGCGCGAACGCGCCGCCCAGATGGCGCAGCTCCGCGGCCAGGAGCGGCGAGCCCGAGCCCGGGCCCGTGACCGCGAGGAACGCGTCCAGCGCGTCGTCGGGCAGCGCCCGCAGCAGCAGGTGGTCGCCGACGTTCGGGACCGGCTGCTCCGGGTCGCCATGGATGCGCAGGACGGCCGGCGCCGGCACCTGGGCGAACGTGTCGATGACGCAGCCGGCGATCGCGCGCAGCGCCGCGATCGTCGCCCGGCCGTGCGGCTCGTCGCCCAGCACCGCCCCGTCGATCGCGACGTGCGGCACCGCCCGCAGCGGCTCGGGCACGTCGGGCAGCGGCGGCAGGCACAGAATGCGCAGGTTGGTCGTCGCCGCCTCGGGCGCGGTCGCCGTCCAGTCGCGCCATGCTCGCGCGATCTCGGCCGCCCGGTCGATCGGCCAGAAGAGGGTCCCGGCGTAGGCGTCGGCGATCTCGAACAGCCGCAGCTCGATGGCCGTCACCACGCCGAAGTTCCCGCCGCCGCCCCGCAGCGCCCAGAAGAGCGCCGGGTCGTGCTGGGCGTCGACGCGCCGGACCAGCCCGTCGGCCGTCACGATGTCGAAGCCGACCACGTGGTTGGCCGCGAGGCCGTACGTGCGCCCGTAGTAGCCCACGCCGCCGCCGAGGTGGTAGCCCACGACGCCGACGTCCGGCGACGAGCCGTGCAGCGGGGCCAGGCCGTGCTCGGCCGCCGCGAGCACCACGTCCTCGGCGAGTGCCCCGGCGCGGGCCCGGGCGGTCCTGGCACCCGGATCGACCACGACCCCGCCCTCGAGCTGCGTGCGCAGCAGCAGCGTGTCCTCGAGCATCGGCAGGGCGGACGCGAGGTGCCCGGTGGTCTGCGGCGCGATCCGTAGCCCGTGGTCGCGGGCGTAGCGGACGGCGTGGACCACCTCGGCCACCGTGGACGCCGGGACGACGCCCGCGGGCCGCTGGTCGACCGCGAGGTTCCAGGCGGCGCGCGCCGCGTCGTAGTCGTCGTCCGCGGGGCGGACGATGAACGGCGTGGTCGCCGGGTCGAGCCTCGTGATCGCCATGCTGCTCCTTCTCTCGGTGGGACGGACCTACCGTGGCGGATGCGGGCCCGGCGCACCATCCCCACCTTTGGGTATTCCGGCGCCGCGCCATAGCTCGCCCCTCTGAGTGGCGACGCGCCAACCCCCGGCGCTCCGTAAGGAGGGACCGCCGCGCCGCGTCTCCCGACCATCACCGGCCGCACCGGCCGCAACCACCGACAAGGGGGACCTTCCGATGTCCAGCAGCACCCACCGCCGGCGAGCCGCGCTCGCCCTCGTCCTGCCCGCCGCTCTCGCGTTCGCGTCGGCGCCCGCCGCCCATGCCGCAGGGCCGCGGCCGGACTTCAAGATGCCCGTGCCGTGCGCGCAGACCTGGGACGCGACGACCTACGAGAACCACGGGCCGAACCCCAACAGCATCGACCTCGCACCCTGGGACGGCAAGACGAACATCAGCCTCGGCGAGCCGGTCCTCGCGTCGGCGGCCGGCACCGTGTCGGATGTCGGGATCAACGGCAAGAGCGAGAACTACGTCTTCCTCGACCACGGCGGCGGGTGGACGACCGAGCACAAGCACCTCGAGTCGATTCCGCCGCTGAAGGTCGGCCAGGTCGTGGCCCAGGGACAGGAGATCGGGCGCACCGGCGCCTCGGGCGACGCCGACATGAGCAAGGACGGCATCCAGCCGATCGCCCCGCACATCCACTACACGCAGAAGTCCGACGGCAAGGCCGTGCGCGTCGCCTTCGACGGGGCGCTCATCAACACCCACGCGGAGAACCTCAACAGCTACAACACGTGGCCCGGCGGCGGCGAGAAGCTGACCAGCACCAACTGCCCCGGCAACGCGTTCCTGCCGTTCACGCAGGACGGGCAGCGCCACATGCTGGCCTACCAGCCGGGCACCGGCGCCTCGGGGATCGTGCGGGTCGCCGACAACGGGATCGCCACGAACGTGTGGTCCGGGCCGATCGGCCGGCGCTGGACGGCCCTCGCACCGTTCACGGTGAACGGCGCGCCGCACCTGCTGCGCTATGCGGCCGCCACCGGCGCCGTGGAGTTCAGCCGCGTCGCCGCAGGGGCGAAGGGGCTGACGAAGCTCTCGTCCGGCACGTGGGACAAGGGGTGGACGCACTTCGTGCCGCTGACGCTGGGCACCACGTCCTATGTCCTCGGCTACAGCCAGCTGTTCGGCGGCGTGAACATCGATCGCATCAACGCGACCGGCACCGGCACCACCACGGTGCTGCACACGGGCTGGACGCAGGGCTGGACCTCGGTGGAGCCCTTCCGCCTGAACGGCAACCAGTACGTGGCGCTGTACAAGCGGGCGAACGGCGAGCTGAAGATCCTCAAGGTCTCCGGCTCGGGCAACGATGTCGCCCTGAGCGTCGTGCACGCAGGTTCCCTGCCCGCCGGGATGTCCCACGTGGTGGCGCTCGTGCAGAACGGCGCGGGCACGCTGCTGGGCTACGACCCCAGCACGGGCGTCGCCCGGTTCCAGAAGTTCTCGCCGACCGCGGTCCCGTACGCCACGGCGGTGGCCACCGCGCAGTGGACGAAGGGCTGGACGTCCTTCACGGTCTACACCGCCAG
>DASPKC010000426.1:0-5736 GCA_035628295.1 Baekduia sp. | reverse complement strand
GCCCGCCCTCAAGACGCACACGAAGTGCATCCTCGTCGTGCGGCGCGAGGGTGACGGCGTGCGCCGCTACGTGCACATCGGCACGGGCAACTACCACCCGGACACGGCCCGGCTGTACACCGACTTCGGCCTGTTCACCTGCGACGAGGACCTCGGCGCCGACGTGGCCGACATGTTCAACCTCCTCACCGGCTACGCGCGTCCGCGCAGCTACCGCAAGGCGCTGGTCGCGCCCGAGCACCTGCGCGACGGGATCCTCGAGGAGATCCGCGCGACCGTCGCGGCCCACGAGCGCGGGGAGCGCGCCCGCATCCGGATGAAGATGAACGCGCTCGTCGACAAGCGCTGCATCCGGGCGCTGTACGAGGCGTCGCGCGCGGGCGTGCCGGTCGAGCTCAACATCCGCGGGATCTGCTGCCTGGTGCCCGAGGTGCCGGGCGTCAGCGAGAACATCCGCGTCGTCTCGATCGTCGGACGGTTCCTCGAGCACTCGCGGATCTTCAGCTTCGAGCGCGGCGACGACGTCCGCGTCTACATCGGCTCGGCCGACCTCATGCCGCGCAACCTCGACACGCGCGTCGAGCTCGTCGCCCCGGTCGAGGACGAGATCGCCAAGGCCGACCTCCTCGACACCCTCGACCGCGCGTTCGTCGACGACGTCAACGCCTGGGAGCTGCGCGCCGACGGGACGTGGCAGCGCCGGACGCCCGGCCCTGAGCCGCGGATGCTCCAGCGCGAGCTGATGGTCGGCCACGCGGCGCGCGCGGCGGACCACGACTAGCGGCGGCGCTGCGCACGTGAACCCGGACTTCATCCCGCGTGGCGGGATCATGTCCGGGTTCGGCGCGTTCAGCGCACGACCCAGGCCCGCGGCGGGGCCTTGACCATCGTCACGAGCGAGCCCGCCAGCGGGCCGGCCTCCCACTCCTCGCGCAGGAGCCCGAAGACGTGCACGTCCAGGACGCGGTCGCCGTGGCGGTGCCAGCGGCGCAGGGTCCCCTCGCGGGTGAAGCCGACCTGCTCGAGCGCCCGGGCGCTGCGCTCGTTCTCGACGTTGGAGTACGCGCCCACGCGCTCCAGGCCGCAGACGGCGAAGGCGAGGTGCAGCAGCAGCGCCTTGGACGCCGCGTTGACGCCTGTCCCCCACCACGCGCGCCCGATCCAGGTCCCGACCATCGCCCGGCGGTCGCGGACCGCCAGCTCCGCCAGCCCGGTCACGCCGACGACCCCGTCGCGCGGGTCGACGATCACGTAGTCGAGGTGCGTCCCGGCCTCGCGCTCGGCGTCCTGGCGGGCGATCCAGGCCTCCGGCTCCGACGGGTCGGTGTACGGGCCCCAGGAGAACCACTGCGCCACGTCCGGGTCGCGGCCGAGCTCGAACAGCCGCGGCGCGTCGGCGGCCACGGGATAGCGCAACGACAGCGACGGCCCGCGCAGCTCCACGGTCGGGCAGTATCGACGCCATGCCCACGGCGCTGCTCTACGACGTGCACGGCAACCTGCCCGCGCTGGAGGCCGTCCTGGCCGACGCGCGCGAGGAGGCGGCCGACCGCTGGGTGCTCGGGGGCGACCTCGTCGCGTTCGGCGCGTGGCCGCGCGAGTGCCTGGCGGCGCTGCGCGACCTGCCCGGGGCCATCTGGATCCGCGGCAACACCGAGCGGTGGCTGAGCGACCGCCACGACACGCCCGAGCCGATGGACCAGGCGGCCCTGGCCTGCCGCGCGGCGCTGGGCGACGCCGACGCCGACGCGCTGTTCCGCCTGCCCGGGACGGCGACCGTCGGCGAGACGCTGTACTGCCACGCCTCGCCGGACTCGGACATGGCGTCGTTCCTGCCGCAGGCCCAGGACGGCGACGCCGCGCTGCTCGGCGACCTCGACGCCGACCGCGTCGTGTTCGGCCACACCCACCTGCAGTTCCGCCGCGGGGGCCCGCGCGGCGTCGAGCTCGTCAACCCCGGCAGCGTCGGCATGCCGCTGGACGGCGATCACCGCGCCGCCTACGCGCTGGTGCACGACGACGGCGACCTGGAGCTGCGCCGCGTCGACTACGACCGCGACGCCGCGGTCGCCGGGCTGGACGGCCCGGACCCGTGGCGCGAGGTCGTGCAGGGGCGCCTGCGGCGCGCCGCCCCGTGACGGTCGGCCGGCAGCTGGCGCGGCGCGGCGGGCCGTGGCTGGCCGCCAAGGTGGCGGCCGCCGAGGACGAGCAGCTCGCGCGGCTGCTGCGCACGCCGCCGGCCGGCCGCCTCCTGCTCTGGGCGATCTTCACCGGCATGCCGCACCGGGTGCGCGCGAGCAGCACCCGCGCCCACGTCGAGTGGCGCATCACCCGGCACCGCGAGCGCGTCCTGACCCGCCGGCTGGTGCTCGACCCGGACGGGCCGCAGGTCCGCCCGCCGCGGCCCGGCGACGCGCCCGCCGACCTCGTCCTGCACCTCGACGAGGTGTCGTTCGTGCGCCTGGCGTCGGGCGACCGCTCGGTCACCTGGCTCATCCTGCGCGGCCACCTGCGGGTCGAGGGCTCCAAGCTGCTGGCCGCCCGGCTGCTGCTCGACCTCGATCCGCCCGTACCCTCCAGGGCCGATGGCCGGTGACTTCGACGACGAGCAGGAGCCGATCGACCTGGTGGCCAGCGCCGGCGCGCTGGATGCGGTGATCGCCACGCTGCGCGACTTCCTGCACCGCAGCGGGGCCGTGCGCGCCGTGGCGGTCGTGGACGGCACCGACGAGGGCGAGGGACCCGCGCTGGTGGACGTCGGGCGGCTGCTGCCCATCGAGGTCCAGCACGGGGAGCGCCTCGTGCACCTCCCCCACGCCATCGAGCTCGACGCCGAGCCGCTGGGCGAGGTCGCCGTCAAGCAGCTGCCGCCGTTCGAGGTGAACCCGGAGACGGGCGAGGTCGCCGCGACGATCGGCGGGGTCGAGCACCTCGCGACCGCCACCCGCCAGCTCGCGCACCTCATCGGCGGCCGCACCGTCTGCCTCGTCCAGTTCGACACCACCACCCCGGACCTCCGCTTCGGCGTGGCGGCCCGCGGCAACGACCCGATCGTCCTCTCGATCGGCGAGGAGGAGTTCGAGATGGAGCCGGGCTGGCCGGAGGCCGCCGCGGGCTAGGGGCGGATGCGACGCCCGCGCGCCGCGGTTTGCCGAACGTCCCGGAGCACCCCTTGCAGGGTGCACTCCCGCACGCTCGGTGCGATCAGGGCTCGTGGACGATGGCGCGGTCGCTGGCGGGAAGCTCAGCCGGCGGGCTCCCGATGGTCCAGGGCGACGACTCCGGGCCTTTGACATAGCCGGTCGGGTCGCGCCCTGCAGCATCCGCTGCCACGCTCCCGGTAGGCGCGCTCGAACGGCGTGCTCTCCGGCCCGGCGGGGGGCTCCGAGCTCACGCCAGCCGCCCGAGGAACCGCACGACGGCCGCGGCCGCCTCCTCCGGCGCGTCGTCGAAGACGAAGTGCCCGACGCCCTCGAGCACCACGAGCTCGGTGTCGGGCAGCTCGCGGGCGAAGCGGTGGGCGCCGGCGACGGGCGCGAACTGGTCGTCGGCGCCCCACAGCAGCAGCACCGGGACGCCGAGGGCGGCCAGGCGGCCCTCGTAGGGTTCGAGCTTCTCGAAGTCCCCGGAGCGGTACTGCTCGAGGTGGCCCAGGCGATGCTCCTCGGTCTCCAGGCCGCGGGCGTAGTGCGCGATCGCCGCGTCGCTCATCCCGGGCGAGACCCCGCGCAGCAGCGCGCCGAGCTGCTCGGGCGCGAAGCCGGCCATGAGCTGCTCGCCCTCCCCCGGCGTGCGGAACGCCTTGGCCATCCCGTGCCACTTGCCGTCCGGGAAGAAGCCCGAGTCCGAGATCACGAGCGCCCGCACGGCGGCCGGCCCGGCGTCGCAGGCCCAGCGCAGGCCGATGAGCGCGCCCCAGTCGTGCGCGCAGAGGACCACCGGCCCGAGGTCCTGCTCCTCGACGAAGCGCCCGAGCGCCTCGACCTGGCGCTCCCACGTCTGCGGGCGGTCGGGCGGCGTGTCCCCGCTGCCCGGCAGGTCCGGCGCGACGGCGTGCCAGCCGGCCGCCGCCGCGGCCTCCAGCACCGCGCCGAACATGTGCGACGACTCCGGGAAGCCGTGGACGCACAGCAGCGTGCCGCGCGCCTCGCCCTCCGGCCGCGTCTCGCGGAAGACCAGGCTCACGGCAGGAGCTCCAGGACCTTCTCGACCGGCCGCGCGAGCACGGCCCGGTCGCCGGCGACGACGATGGGCCGCTGCACGAGCTGCGGGTGCTCGACCATGAGCGCGATGAGCTCGTCGTCGGAGTGCTCGCCGGGCAGGCCGAGCTCGGCCACCAGCGGCTCGCGTGTACGCAGGACGTCACGCGGCCCGAGCCCGAGCTTGGCCAGCAGGCCCCGCAGCTCGGGCTCGGTCAGCCCGCTGACGTGGTAGTCGACGCGCTCGACGTCGATTCCCCGCTCGGTCAGCAGCTCGTGCAGCTTCCGGCACGTCGTGCAGGTCGGCTTCTCGTACACGGTCAGGTCGGCCACGCCGCGTAGGATGCCGCCGATGCCCGACGTCCGCCGCCTCGCCGGCCCCGCGTTCCTCGCCATCGGCAGCCTGCACTTCCTCAAGCCGCGGTGGTTCGAGGCGATCATGCCCGACTACGTGCCGGCCCACCGCGAGCTCGTCTACGCCTCCGGGGTGGCCGAGATCGCCGGCGGCGCCGGCCTGCTGGCGTCCAGCCCGGCGGTGCGGCGCAAGGCCGGCTGGTGGCTGCTCGCCACGCTCGTGGGCGTCTACCCCGCCAACCTCCACATGGCGCTGCACCCCGAGCGCTACCCGCAGATCCCGCACTGGGCGCTCCTGGCCCGCCTGCCGCTCCAGTTCGTGTTCGCCGCGTGGGTTCT
The DNA here is from genome assembly GCA_035628295.1 of Baekduia sp. Lineage (GTDB taxonomy): Bacteria > Actinomycetota > Thermoleophilia > Solirubrobacterales > Solirubrobacteraceae > Baekduia. Next base: position 844 of record DASPKC010000426.1, on the reverse strand, counting down.
CGCAGCGGCCAAGCGCTGACCCGGCTGCGCTGCGCCGCGCGCGGCGCGCTGGCGCGGGCGGGCCTGGAGGTCCGCCGCACCGACCGCGGCGGGCCGCGCCGCAGCCTGCCGCAGGTGCTGGCGCACCTGCGGTCGCTGGGCGTCGCCCCGGGCACCATCATCGACGTCGGCGTGGCCCGCGGCACCCCGGAGCTCTACGCCGCGTTCCCCGGGCTGCCGGTCCTGCTTGTCGAGCCGCTGGCCGAGCACGAGCCGGACCTGCGCGCGATCTGCGCCGGGCGCCCCGGCTCGGCGTACGCGCTGGCGGCGGCGGGGCCGGCGCCGGGACGCCTGGAGATCGCGGTGCATCGCGTCCCTGCGTGCTCGTCGGTGCTCGGCGACCGCGACCCCGAGGGCCAGCCCGCCGCGCGGCGCGAGGTGCCGGTCGTGCGCGTCGACGACCTCGTGGCCAACCACCGCCTGCGCGGCCCGTTCGTCCTGAAGGTGGACGTCGAGGGCGCCGAGTTGCAGGTGCTGGAGGGCGCCCGCGAGACGCTCGCCGCGACCGACGTGGTGCTCCTGGAGGTCTCGCTGTTCCAGCTCGTCCCGGGCGGCGCCGAGCTCGCCGACGTGGTGGCGTGGATGCGGACGACCGGGTTCTCGCCCTACGACGTCTACCACGGCCACCTGCGTCCGCTCGACGGTGCGCTGGCGCAGCTCGACATGGCGTTCGTCCGCGACGACGGGCCGCTGCGCGCCGACCATCGTTACGCGACGCCCGAGCAGGCCGACGCCCTCTACCGCCGCTGGGGCTACTGACGGTGGACGGCGCCGCCGCCCCGCTGCCCGCCTGGAGCGCCCCGCT
>DASPKC010000425.1:0-2079 GCA_035628295.1 Baekduia sp. | reverse complement strand
GAGGAGCGTCGCCACGGCCGGCCCCTCGAGGACCTCCCGCGCGGCGCCGGTGACGCCCAGTCGCCGGGCGATGCGGTCCAGCGCCTGGCGGGCGCGTTGCCGCTCCTCTGTGCTCGCACGGTCCAGCACCACGGCCGTGGCGGGCCCGGCGCCCGCCGCGCCACGCAGCGTCTGGACGACGTGGACGAGCAGGAGCTCGCGCCCCAGGTGCGACGCCAGGCGCGCGGCATGCGCCGCGACGAGGTCGCAGCGCTGATCGTCGACGTCGAGGGCGCACACGACCGGGCCCGGGGCATCGGGCAGCGCGTCGGCGCGCGCGACCAGGACGGGGCAGGCGGGGTCGAGTGCCACGCGCCGCGAGACGCTTCCCAGGAGCGCGCCGGCCACTGCTCCGCGCCCGCGCGAGCCGACGACGAGCAGGGCGGCCTCCTCCTCGCGAGCGAGGCGGCCGAGCTCCACGGCGGGCTCGCCCGCGAGCGGCGCGGCATCGCCGTCGGGAACGCCCAGATCCCGCAGGACGGCGGCGGCACCCTCGCGTGCGCGGCGCAGCACCTGGTCGAAGCCGCCGGGCGGGGTGGCCGCCGGCGCGACGCCGATCCCGGGGGTGGCAGCGTGCGCAAGGGGCAGCGGCGCGACGTGCGCGTAGCGGACCCGCAGGGCTCTGCGACGAGCCAGCGCCCGGCCGGTGGCGATCACCGCTTCGGCACGGTGGTTGGGGTCCAGGGCACAGATCACGGTGGCAGGCATGGTGCTCCGGGTCTGCCCGCCGGGCGCCCGCCGCGCATGGGTGCCGGCACGCATCTGCCGCCGGGCGCGATCCCCGCGCGTGTGGGGGCCGCATCGACAGCGGATGGGGGGCGGCGACCAGCGCCGGCGCCGGCGCGGCGGGCACCCCTTCCCACAGCACCGTCATCGACACACAGGAGGACCGCCCTCATGGGCATCATCGGCTGGATTGTTCTTGGGCTCATCGCCGGGGCCATTGCCCGAGCGCTGCACCGCGGCGACGAGCCGACGGGCGTGCTGGCCACGCTGCTGGTCGGGATCCTCGGCGCCATGCTCGGCGGGCTGCTCGCGTCGGCCGTCGGAGTCGGCTCGATCAGCAGCTTCTTCAGCATCGGCACGTGGCTCCTCGCCATCGGCGGCGCGTTCGCGCTGCTGGTGCTCTACGACGCCGCCAGCAGCGCCGGCTCCGGTGTGCGCCGGCGCGGCGCCGCTCCCGGCGTCTAGCTCGCCGCTGGGCGCCCGGCGGTCGCCGGGCGCCCAGCGGTCACCGCTCGCCCTCCGCGGCCACCTGCACGATCGAGGCGTCGATCAGCCACTCGACCGGCGCTTGGTCGTCGGTGTAGACCTCACCGCCGCGCAGGCCCGGCGCGAGTCGCGCCGCCGCGCCGGCGGCCACGGCGCGCAGCGGCGCGGGCAGGCGCGGCACCGCACCGGCCAGGCGCGCGGCGGAGGCCGGCGCGTCGGTGGCGAGCACCTGCGTGTTGGTGTCCTCGCTGGGGTCGCGCAGCACCGTCCCGAAGACCGCGCCCATGGTCGCCGACAGCACCTCCTCGAGCCGGTCGGAGCCCTCGGGATGGCCGACGTTGACGAGGACCGCCCCGCCCGGCGCGAGGCGCTCGCGGCAGAGCTCGAAGAACTCCTTGGTCGCCAGGTAGAACGGGATGTAGGGCTGGCGGTAGGCGTCGACGTAGATGAGGTCGAACCGGCGATCCGTGCGGCGCAGCCACGGCCGCGCGTCCTCGGTGTGCTCGTGCAGCCGCGGCGCCCGGAGGTCGAAGAGCTCGCGCCCGGCGTCCAGCAGCGCGCCGTCGATCTCCACGAGGTCGACCCGCGTGCGCGGGAAGAAGCGGCCGTAGGACCGGGCGATCGTCCCGGCGCCGCCGCCGAGGATCGCGACCGAGCGGGGCGCCGCGCGGCGCCCGGCGAAGGGCAGGACGAGCGGCTCGTCCCAGTAGTCACCGGTCAGCCAGCGGCCCGGGCGGTAGAGCGAGTGCACGGCCTGGCCCTCGTTGAGCTCGAGTGTCCGCGTCCCGTCGTCGTCCTCGATGACCCGCGCGTACTGGTACTCGGTCT
>DASPKC010000424.1:0-10449 GCA_035628295.1 Baekduia sp. | reverse complement strand
AGGACGCGCTCGACGCCGTGGGCGGCTGGCTGGTGCTCAACGACTGGAGCGCCCGGGACGTGCAGGCCGACGACGCGCGGCGCAACATCTTCGGGCCGGTCGTGAAGTCCAAGACGTTCGCCAACTCAATCGGGTGCGACGTCCTGACGGCCGACGCGCTGCCCGACTGGACGCAGGCCACCGGCCGGGTGCGCGTCGACGGGGAGCTGTGGTGCGAGGGCGCCGCCGCCGGGCCGCAGCACACGCTCGGGGCGATGCTCGCCTACTGCAGCGCCGGGGAGCGCCTGGACGCCGGCGACGTCCTGTCCATGGGCACCCTGCCGGGCTGCTGCGGCCTGGAGCTCGACCGCTGGATCCGGCCGGGGCAGACGGTGGAGCTCGAGATCGACCAGATCGGCAGCCTCACCAACCGCATCAGCGAGAGCGCCGTCCCGGTCTGAGGCACCTCGTGTACGACGTCCTCATCTGCGGGCTCGGGCCGGTCGGCCAGCTCCTGGCCCTCCTGCTCGGCGACCACGGTGTGCGGACCCTGGCGTTCGACCGCGCCGGGGACATCTACCCGCTGCCCCGGGCGGCGGTGATCGACGACGAGGTGCTGCGCCTCCTGCAGGCGGTCGGCCTGGACGCGGCCGTGCTCGCCGACGCGCAGGTCCAGCCGCGGGCCAGCGTCGTGACGGCCGACGGACGAGCGGTGGAGGTGTTCGCGTCCACGGTGGGCCGGCTCGGCCACCCCCCGCTGGTGTCGATCAACCAGCCCGCCCTCGAGCGCACGATGCTCGCCGCCCTCGCGGACCGCGAGACGGTCGAGGTGCGCCGGGGGCTCGAGCTCGAGGTCGTCGACCGGCGCGCCGACCGCGTCGAGGTGCACGTGCGGCCCGCGGGCGGCGGACCGTCGGAGCGCCTGACGGGGCGCTTCCTCGTCGGATGCGACGGCGGCGGCAGCGGGGTGCGCGCCCGGTTGCAGATCCCGTTCGAGGGGCGGACGGCCCCGCAGCGCTGGGTGGTGGTCGACGGCCGGGTCGACCGCCCGCTCGCCCGGGTGCCCCACCCCCACTTCGTCGGGCGCGCCGAGCGGCCCATCGTCACGCTGCCGATGTCGCCGGGCCGCCACCGGTGGGAGTGGATGCTGCATCCCGGCGAGGACCCCGCCCCGTTCCTCGAGCCCGGCGCGGTGCGGCGGGGCGTGGAGGAGTGGCTCGACGGCGAGACGGTCGAGATCGAGCGGGCCGTCGTCTACACCTTCCACACCCGCACCGCTCGCGCCTGGCGCCGCGGCCGGGTGCTGCTGGCCGGCGACGCGGCGCACGTCATGCCGCCCTTCGCCGGCCAGGGGTTCTCTTCGGGCGCCCGCGACGCCGGCAACCTCGCGTGGAAGCTGACGGCGGTCCTCGACGGCGCGCCGGACGCGCTCCTGGACACCTACGAGCGGGAGCGCCGGCCGCACGTCGCGGCCATGCAGCGCACCGCCAACCTCATGGGCGGCATCGTCCAGGCCACGACGCCCGTGCGGGTCCGCGCGCGCGACACGTGGCTCAAGACGATCGACGGCACGCGCTTGCAGCGGTGGGTGGCCACGAACGTCAAGCCGCTGCCGACGTACGGCGCGGGCGCCTTCGCCGAGCCGCCGCACCGCCTCCCCCCGAAGCGCACGGTGGGCACCCTGTTCCCGCAGACCGGCCGCCTGGACGACCGGCTGCCCGCCGGCTGGGCCGCCCTGACGACCGACGCGGTCGCGGCGTCGCTGCTCGAGGACGAGGGCCTGCCGGTGGTCGACCCGGGTCCCGACGCCGCGTGGCTGCAGGAGCGCGGGGTGGCCTTCGTGCTGCTGCGCCCCGACCGGTTCGTGTTCGCGGCCGGCCAGGTGCACGACGTGCTGCGCGCGACGGGCGCCTGGCGGCTCCTGGCGCGTGCCGGACACAGTGCGGTGGCCGCATGATCGCCGTCCTCGGAGCGACCGGCCGCATCGGCCGGCACGTCGCCGCGGCGCTCGCCCTCCGGCCGGTGCCGGCACGGGCGCTGGTGCGCCGCCCGGACGCCGCCGGCCTGCCGCTGCCGGCGGTGCGCGCCGACCTGCGCGATCCGGCCTCCGTCCGCGCGGCACTCGAGGGCGCCACGCGCCTGCTGCTCGTCACGCCGCACGGCCCCGACCAGGATCTCCTGGAGGCCGCCGCGGTGCGGGCCGCGGCCGGCGCCGGCGTCGAGCACGTCGTGAAGATCTCCGGCGGCGCAGCGTCGCTCGGGCCCAACGGCGCGACGGCGACCAGCCGGGGCACTGGCGCACCGAGCGGCTCATCGAGGAGCTGGGCCTCGGCTTCACGTTCCTGCGCCCGTCCATGTTCCAGCAGGGCGTGCTGGACCTCCCGCGCGCCCGGGGGCTGCTGCTCGCGCCGCTGGGCCGCGCGCCGATCGCGATGGTCGATCTCCGCGACGTCGCCGCCTGCGCGGTCGCGGCGCTGCTCGAGCCGCAGCCGGCGAGTGCGGCCTGGCAGATCACCGGGCCGCGCGGCGTGACGCTCGAGGACGTCGCGGCGCTGCTCGGCGCGCGCTACGCGCCCGTCCCGCCGAGGCTGGCCGCCCGCGTCCTGGCGCACCGGGGCGCCTCGCCGTTCGAGGTCGACCACGCCCTGCGCATGAGCGTGTACTTCGCGTCGGGCGCCGACGGCGTCGCGACCGACCACGTCCAGCGGCTCACCGGCCGCGCCCCGCGCCCGATCGAGGCGCTCGTCAACCACCGCACGGAGGACTGACCCAGATGGTCACCCGCATCGGGCACATCGCCCTGAACGTCGCCGATCTCGACCGGGCTGTCGACTTCCAGCAGCAGGTCATCGGCATGGTCGAGGTCGAGCGCTGCGGCGGCGCGTCGTACCTGACCTGCAACGACCGCCACCACGAGCTCATCCTCGTCGAGGACCCGTCCAACCGCGGCTACGACCACCTCGCCCTGCAGGTGGCCGACACCGCGACGCTGGAGCGCGCCGGCAAGGTGGTGGCGGCCGCGGGCGCGACCGTCCTGGGCGGGATCTACGACGGCGAGCCCGGCATCGACCGGGCCCTGAAGATCCAGTCGCCCGGCGGCCACGTCTTCAAGCTCTTCTGCGGGATGGAGATCGTCGACGTCGACCTGCCCGACGACCGTCCGACGCACTTCGAGCACGTCTCCTGCAAGGTCCTCGACCACCGCGCCGAGGAGCGCTTCCTGGCGGCGCTGGGATTCCGCAACGCCGACCGCATGGGCTTCCTCGCCTCCTGGTGGCATTGCGACGAGGACCACCACGGCGTCGCGCTGACCCGCGCCCCGCGCAGTGAGCTGTCGCACTACGCCTACGCCTGGGAGGACCTCAACGCCCTCGGGCGCGTCGCCGACCGCCTGCGGGCGGCGCGCCACCGCAGGTGCATCTGGGGGCCGTCGCGCCACGGGCCGGGCAACAACCACTTCCTGTACTTCCACGACGAGGACGGCGCGATGATCGAGTGCTGCTCCGAGCTGGCGCAGATGACCCGCGACGGCTACCAGCCGAGGACCTGGTCGATGGCTCCGGGCACGATCAACCAGTGGGGCGGTCCGCCGCCGCTGCGGTTCCTGCTGACCGGGTTCCCGATCGCCCGCCCGACGCCCGGGCGGCCGGCCTGGGCCGCCGCCCAGGACCGCATGCCGGCCATCGCGGCCTGACCCATGCCGGCACCGGCCCTCGACGTCGACCTCTACGCCGACGAGGCTCTCGCCGACCCGACGGCACTGTGGGCGCGCGTCCGCGACGCCGGGCCGGTCGTGTGGCTGCCACGCCACCGGGTGCACGCGATGGGACGCTACGACGACGTGCGCGCGGCGCTGCGCGACGACGGCGTGTTCCGCAGCGGGCACGGCGTCGCCGCCAACCCGCTGGCCAATGTCCTGCCACGTCGGGCGGGGCAGCGGCGCGCACGCCTGCGTCGGGATGCTGCTGGCCGAGCTCGAGCTGCGGACGCTGCTGGAGGGCGATGGCGCCCCGGGTGGGCCGGATCGTCAGGGGCCGTCCCACCCCCTTGCGCAACAACGCGCTGCAGGGCCACGCGGCGATGCCCGCGCGCTTCCTGGCCGGCTGAGGCGCCCGCTAGGCGAGCCGCGCGTGGTCGATGATCGTTTCGTGGTCGACGCCGCGCAGCGTGCCGTAGCCCGGTCCCCACCCCGACCCCAGGCGCGAGGCGATGAACGCGTCGGCCACGGGCCCCGGGGCCTGCTCGACCAGCAGCGCGGCCTGCGCGGCCAGCGCGATCCTCGTCACGAGGTACCGCGCGGTGTCCTCGGGCGCCAGCACCAGCTCCTCGATCTCAGCGAGGGCGCCCGCCAGCAGCGGGTGCTCGGCGGCGGCCGGGCGGATGAGGTCGCGCACCGGCGCGAAGGCCTCGGGCTGACGGGTCAGGACGCGCCCGACGTCCATGACCATCATGTTCGAGGTGCCTTCCCAGATCGCGTTGAGCGGCGCCTCGCGGTAGTACCGGGGGCAGGGGTGCTCCTCGATGTAGGCGTTGCCGCCGATGGACTGGATGACCTCCTCGGCGACGCCAGGGGCGCGCCGGCAGTTCCAGAACTTCGCCACCGGCGTCAACAGCCGGCTGAGCAGCTTCTCGGCGGGGTCGTCCTGGGCGTCCTCGCCGCGCGCCACGCGGAAGGCGAGGTGCGCCGCGCCGGCCCACTCGAGTGCGAGGTCGGCCAGCACCGGCGCCTGGATCGGCAGCTGGGACAGGCGCGACCCGAACGCGGTGCGGTGGTCGTTGTGGTGCAGCGCCTGGGAGAGGGCTGCCCGCATCAGGCCGGCGGACCCGATCGCGAAGTCCAGCCGCGTGTACTCGGCGGAGGAGAGGATGGTCCGGACCCCTCTGCCCTCCTCACCGACCAGGACGGCCTGCGCGTCGTGGTACTCGATCTCCGACGACGCGTTGGCCCGGTTGCCGAGCTTGTCCTTGAGCCGGTTGATCCTGATGGCGTTCAGGCTGCCGTCCGGCAGGCGCCGCGGGATCAGCAGGCACGACGTGCCGCCGGCGCACTGCGCGACGGTCAGGTAGGCGTCGGCCATCGGCACCGACGCGAACCACTTGTGCCCGTTGACGAGATACGTCTCGCCCGGACCCCGCCGGCCCCCGGCCGCGCGACGGTCACGTTGGCCCGCAGGTCCGAGCCGCCGTGCTTCTCGGTCATGAAGTAGCCGATCGTGCCGGCGGTCTTCTGCTCGATGGGGACGTCGGCCGGGTCGTAGCCCTCGGTCTCGAGCGCCCGGGCCCACGGATCCAGACCGGGCTGGCTGCGGAGGATCGGGATCGCCGCGTACGCCATCCCCAGCGGGCACGCCGTCGATCCGTCGATCTGGTTCCACAGGTAGGAGAGGACCGCGCGCGCGGCGTGGGAGCCCGGCCGGTCGGCCGTCCAGGCCAGCGAGTGCACGCCGCTGCCGAACCCCAGCGCCATGAGCTCGTGATAGGCCGGGTGGAAGTCGACGTCGTACACCTCGTTGCCGAGGCGGTCCAGCGTCCGCAGCTGCGGGAGGTGGCGCTCGGCGTCGCGGGCGAGCTTGAGCACACGCGGGTCCCACACCCGGGCGCCGAGCTGCTCCGCGCGGTCCCACGCCCACGGGGCGTGCTGCTCGATGACGCCCAAGGCGATGTGATCCGCCGTGAACGCGTTGACCCCGACCAGGTCCGCGACCAGGTTGTCCGGGATGGGGCGCTGCCGGGCGAAGGGATCGAGGGCGCTCGCGTGCTCGACGCGGTCGTCCGGGGCGGCGGCCCTGACAGTCACGCGATCGACTGTGACCCGGCCGGCCGACGCCGTCAACGGCGCAGCCGGGAGTCACGCCGGCGGTGACAAGCCGGCACGGTCGCCTCGGCCCACGCGCGACGTCCGCGGGGTGACAGCGCCATGCGGCTGTTCCCGCACCCCCGTACGCTTGACCGCGGACGGCACAGGACATGGCATCGAGCGCGAATCCGCCTCGTTGATGCATCGCGCGTCGCCTGACGGGCCCGCCCGTGGGGGCAGGGACGACGGTTCGTCTCGATCACACAGCTCGGGCGCCGAGCGTCAGGTGTCCCGGGTCCGTCAAGGGGGGGGGACATCATGTTGGAGAAGTCGTCGTCGCGGGGTCGGCGAGCGGCCGCGGGACTCCTCGGGCTGGTGAGCATCGCGGCGCTCTCGATCGCGGCGCCTCCGGCCGGCGCTGCGCGTTCCGGCGCGTCCATCTGCGATCCGTTCGCGCACGACAGCTTCCTCAGCGCGTCCTCGGGAACGGTCGTGGCCCGGGGTAGGCCGGGCTATCCGCACATCCAGGACACGGTGCCCGAGCGCCGTCCGACGCCGACACCGGCGACGCCGGCGCGCACCGTCGGGTCCGCCACCCTGGACGTCTACTTCCACGTGATCAATCGGGGCAGCGGCCTCGCCAACGGTGACGTCCCGGACACCATGGTCGCCGACCAGATCCGGGTGCTCAACGACGCCTTCGCCCGAACGCCCTTCAGGTTCCGGCTCGCGGCGATCTCGCGGACGACCAACACCACCTGGTACTCCGGCGGGGACGAGCGCGGCATGAAGCGGGCACTGCGCCAGGGGACCGCCGAGGATCTCAACATCTACTCGCTCAACCCCGGTGGCGGCCTCCTCGGCTGGGCGACGTTCCCCTCGAGATACGCGGATTCCCCGATCCTCGACGGGGTCGCCGTGCTGTTCAGCTCGCTCCCCGGAGGCAGCCTCGCGCCATACGACCTGGGTCATACGGCCACGCACGAGGTCGGGCACTGGCTCGGGCTGTACCACACCTTCCAGGGCGGCTGCTCGCCGAAGGAGGGCGACTTCGTGAAGGACACGCAGCCCGAGAGGGACCCCGCGTACGGCTGCCCGGTGGGCCGGGACACCTGCGCGGACGGCCGAGGCGCTGACGAGATCCACAACTACATGAACTACTCCGACGACGCTTGCATGTCCGAGTTCACCCCCGGCCAGTCCCGGCGGATGGATGCGATGTGGCAGACCTACCGGGAGGGGAAGTAGGGACGTCCGCCCGCGGACCGGCGACGCCAGAGGTCGGCGGGGGCACGCTGCACGGCGCAGCGTGCGCCCGCCGCGGACCTCCGGAGGTCCCGCCGCGCGTCAGACCGAGCGACCGGCGCGCATCCGGCAGCCGTTAGCTCGGGACGCGGGTGGTGACGCCCGCCGGGTTGGGGGTGCGCGCCGCGACCTGGTCGAAGTCGTAGAACGTGCCGGGCGACGCGCCCTCCTTGCCGAAGCCGAAGCCGGCCTTCTCCAGGCGCGCCACGGCGTCGGTGATGCGGTAGAAGCCGCCCGTGCCGTTGAACGCGTCGACCGGGTTGGTCTCGACCTGGCCGAAGAGCATGAAGGCCCGGTCGTTGCCCAGGCGGCCCAGCGATTGCAGCGCCAGCGCGCGATGCACGGCCTCCACGCCCATGAACTCCGCCGAGATCCGGGCGAACCGCGACCCGGCCAGACCACCGGCGCGGCCCATGACGGTCACCGCCAGCAGGTAGGCGTTGATGAAGATCTGATCGCCGGTGACGAGCGTGCTGAGCAGCGACGAGGGCGACGAGAACACCGCGTTGGGCACCCAGATGCGCTTCGTCACCGGGGACGCGCCCACCGTCCTGCTGGTGAGCACCTCGTAGTGGATGAGCTCCTCGCGGGCCGCCGCCTCGATGTTCGCCCGTGTCGTCGGGTCCAGCTGCGAGCCCAGCCGCTCGAGGCCGACGGTGTTGACGATGGTGGCCAGCACCTCGGCGGTCGCCGCGATGTTGACGATGTTCTCCGGCGTGTTCGGCTCGTCGTTGCGCCGCGACTGGGGCAGCGCGGACTGAGCGGCGGCGGTCTCCGCCACCGCGAGCAGGCCGGCCGATCCCAGGGCCGCCGCGGCTCCCGCCACGATCTGCCGGCGCGTCGCCGCGGGCTTGTCGGTGTGCTGACGGTCGATGGTCTCGTAGACCTCGTTGAGCGGATCGCTCATGGCACTCCTCCTCCTCGTGCGGCCAGGGCCGCGATCGTGTGCGCGGGTCCCCGGGCGCGGTCAGATGCCGCGCGAGCAACCCAGCAACGGACTACGGCCCGGGCTGAGCTCCGGATGCACGCGGTGTCCGACCGCGCGACGACGCCGGGCTGCCTCGGGCGGCAAGCCCGCGCCAGGACAGGTCAGCCCGCCGGCGTGGCAGCGAGGCTGCGCAGGAGAGCGAGTCGCTCGGCGGACGCGGTGCCGGGCTCGGCGGTGTAGGTGAAGATCGTCAGGCCGCTGTCGAAGACGACCTCGAGACGTTCGTAGTGGAGCTCGAGCTCCCCGACCTGCGGGTGGTGGAAGTGCTTGACGCCGCTGATGTGGAAGCGGACGTCATGGCGAGCCCAGTGCTGGCGGAACTCCTCGCTGCCCGTCGCGAGCTCGCCGACGAGGTCGCTGAGGTCGCGATCGTGCGGGTTGCGACCGGCGGCTGATCGCAGCGTGGCCACGACGTCGCGGGCGATCTGGTCGCGGTCGAGGTAGAAGTCGTGCGCGCGCGGGTCGAGGACGACGAACCGGGCGGCGTTCGGCCGCTCCTCACCGAACATCGCGGGGTACAGCGCTCGTCCCAGGGCGTTGGCGCCGAGGATGTCGAGCCGGTCGTTGCCGATGTGGGCGGCGGCGCCGGTCATGGCATCGAGCACCTGCTGCACGGTGCTTCCTCGGGCGACGCCTCGCGGGCCGCCCGACGGGCTGCGCGGCCCCGCGCGAGGTCGAAGAGATGCGCACGCTCGGCGTCGTCGAGCTGCAGCGCGCGAGCGAGCGCTTCGAGGACGAGATCGGATGCGCCGGACAGATCACCGCGCTCGATCCGCGATGACCGCCGAGGCCTGCGGACTGCCCGGGGTCCACGACGTGCCCTCGCTGGGGTTGGGGGCGGCGGTTGCTGCCGACACCGACCTGGGCGACGCCCACATCGAGCGCCACCTCGGACCGGTGCAGGCCGGCGGCTCGGCCGCCGAACCGATCGCGACGGTGCGGGCGTACCTGGCGTGTGGATGCACGTCGAGCGCACGGCCGAGCGGCTGTCCGTGCACCAGAACACCGTGCGCTACCGCCTGGGACGCTCGAGGAGCTCACGGGCGCGAGCCTGCCAGACCCGGAGGTCACCTTCGAGGTCTGGTGGGCGTTCCAGCGCGAGGCCATGCGGTTGTAGCCGGCTCCAAGCCCAGGGGCTCGGATCTCGGAGGGCACTCCGTAGCCGGTGGACGCGTCGTCCCCGACACTGGCGCCATGACCAGTCCCCTTACGGCCGCTCCGGCGCTCGGCTAGGTTCGACCGAGGCTCTTCCCGGGAGGTACGGATGTCCGTCGACGTTGCTGATCGACCGCAGGCCCAGGCGCCGGAGCGCCATGCGCTGCCCGACCCGGGCGCGCCGGTGCCCAAGCTGGCGCTGCCGACCGTCGGGGTCTATGTGACCGCGCTGGCGGTGTTCGTCGTCTCCACCGTCCTGGCGGTCGGCGAGGACGTCCCGGTGTGGGTGACGATCCTGACCAACGCAGCCGTGACGTTCGTGATGTTCACCGTCGTGCACGACGCGTCGCACTTCTCGATCAGCTCGACGCGCTGGGTCAACGGCCTGTTCGGCCGCTTGGCGTGGGTGCACGTCTCCCCCTTCATCTCGTTCCCCTCGTTCGCGTTCATCCACATCGAGCATCACCGCCACGCCAACGACGACGACCACGACCCCGACACGTTCGCCTCGCACGGGCCGACGTGGCAACTGCCGTTGCGCTGGGTGGCCACGGACCTCTTCTACGGCGCGTTCTACGCGCGCAGCGTGCGCCGCCGGCCCAAGCCCGAGGTCCTCGAGACGGCCGCGATGTTCACGCTCAGCACCGGCGGCCTGGTGGCCGCGATCGCGACGGGCAACCTGTGGACGCTCGCGGTGGTCTTCCTGATCCCCCAGCGCATCGGCATCACGCTGCTGGCCTGGTGGTTCGACTGGCTGCCCCACCACGGGCTGGAGGACACCCAGCGCAGCAACCGCTACGGGGCCACCCGCGCGCGCGTCGGCATGGAGTGGCTGTTCACGCCCTTGATGCTGTCCCAGAACTACCACCTGGTGCACCACCTGCACCCCTCGGTGCCCTTCTACCGGTACCTCGCGACGTGGCGGCGCAACGAGGAGGCCTACCTCGAGCGCGACGCCGAGATCGCCACCGTCTTCGGCCAGAAGCTCGACGCCGGCCAGTTCCGCGAGTGGAAGGAGCTCAACAAGAACCTGCTGCGGGTCCTGCCGGTGCGCATGCCGAAGGGCTCCAGCGCCACGCACGGGGTCTTCCACCGCATCCCCGTCGCCGCGGTGGACCGGCTCACGCCCGACAGCACGCTCGTGACCTTCGGGGTCCCGGAGGAGCTGCAGGACCAGTTCCGGTTCGACCCCGGCCAGCACGTGACGGTCTGCACCGACCTCGGT
>DASPKC010000423.1:0-11205 GCA_035628295.1 Baekduia sp. | reverse complement strand
CAGCACGCCGGCGCGGCCGGTCAGGGTGCAGGTGCGGCCCTTGCAGCGCAGCTTGCGGCCGAGCTTGACCTGCGTGCGGATCGTGGAGGCGATCGATCCGGCCGGGGCCTTGACCACCTCGACGACCGAGCGCCCGATGTTGCCCTGCGGGTCGACGGCCTCGACGGTGATCTTGTGCGGCCCGTCGGGGAGCGTCTTGGCCCCCTGCCACTGCAGCTCGACGGGCGCGCCGTCGGCCAGGCCGGTGGTGAAGTTGCGGATCTCCTCCGGGCGGTCGTCGACGCGGAAGGTGATGCGCCCGACGCCCGAGGGGTCGATCGCCGAGGCGCGGATCGTGAGCGCGCCGGCGAAGCGCTGCCCGGCGGTCGGCGCGTGGATGCGCACCGTGGGGCCGGCGAAGTCGCCGCACGCCTCGTCGAGGATGTCGTGGCCGGGCGCGCCGGCGATCTGCTGGAAGGCGGCGAAGGCCGGCTTCGGCGCGCCACCGGAGGTCAGCAGGCCGTAGTGCTGCAGCTCGGCGATCGGCGCGCTCGGGTTGTCGCGCATGGTGAACCACTGCGCCACCTGCACGTACGGGTCCTCGGCCATGCAGTTGAAGGCCTGCTTGAGGAACGCGGCCTGCTCGGCCTGGTCGACGCCCGCCGGCTTCTGGCCCGCCCACAGGCCGCGCCCGCAGACGAGGTCGCCGGTGGTCGTCCACCCGAGCTCGGTCATCCAGATCGGCTTGTCGTCGCCGTTGGCCAGCGCCGTGGCGCGCATCTCGCGGTAGCCGAGGAACGTGTACTGCGCCAGGCGGCCGTTGTCGCGGTAGAAGCTGTACGGGCCGCGGTCCAGGCAGGCGGTGTCCGTGTGGACGCCGATGGCGTCGAAGGCGCTCTTGCTGATGCCCGCGTCGTAGAGCCGCTGCAGGAAGCCGTAGTTGTTGCCCGTGGTCGGGCCGAGGATCACGGTGGCCGCGGGGTCGCCGCGCTTGATGGCAGGGCCGACGGCGTTGACCAGCGCCGCGTAGGTCGCGGGGCGCCCGGCGGCGTCCTGCGTCCAGAACTGCTCCTCGTCCTGCTCGTTCCAGATCTCGTAGCCGGCCACGTTGCCCTTGACGCCGGCCGTCTTGGCGAAGCGCTCGACGAACGAGGCCATCGTGGCGGGGTCGCTCGGCGGAACGGTGATCGGCTGCCCGCCGTTGGCCCACGGCGGCGTGCCGAGCACGACGAAGGTCATCTTCATCCCGCGCGCCGCTGCCGCGCCGGCGATGGCGGCCCAGCCCGACGCGTTGATCGAGCCCTGCGTGGGCTCGAGGTCGTTCCAGTACAGGAACGTCCGCACGGTCCTGGCGCCGAGGTCGCGCGCGACGTCCAGGTCGTGGGCCGAGGGCGCGCCGGCGATGTTGACGCCCGGCTGGGCGGCGTGGGCGGCCGGCGCACCGGCGAGGGTGGCCAGGGCCAGGAGCGTTCCGAGCAGCTTACGCGACATCAGCCCCCAGGATCGGCCGCCGGAAGGCGTGGTTGAGCCGGCTCGTGCGTCCGCGGACGTTCAGGCGGCCGCAGCGCCCAGAACTCGGGGCGTGGAGGTCCGCAGTCGGTCCAGCAGCCCGGTCACCTCGTCGTCCGGACCGAGCTCCAGCACCCGCTCGCAGGCGGCGATCGCGTCGGTGCGCCGGTCGGTGCGCGCCAGTGCGTGGGCGTAGCGGGCCCAGGCCGCGGCGCTGCTGGGCTCCAGCAGCGTTGCCTGCTCGGTGGCGGTCACCTCGGCGCCGAGATCGCCGGCCAGCTGGTAGGCGAGCGCGAGGTCGAGCAGCCCCTCGACCGACGGGCCGAGGCGGCGCGCCTGCTCCAGCGCCGCGAGCGCCCGCCCGCGGTGCAGCAGCGCCAGACGCAGCCGCCCGACGCGCTCGAAGGCGGACGCGTCGCTCGGGCCGCAGGCCGCGGCGCGCTCGGCCGCCTCGGCGGCGAGCTCCACGGCCCCCATGTCCTCGTAGATGCGGCTGGCGAACCGGTGGGGGGTGGGGCGCTCGCCCTCGACGCGCGCCCAGTCGCGCACGGAGCGCCCGGCTGCCGCAAGGTCCCCCGCGTTCCAGAACGCGAGCGTCATCAGCCGCAGGACGGCGGGGTTGCGTGGCTCGGCGTCGCGCGCGTAGACCAGGCGCTGGGCGGCGAGCGCGAAGTCGCCCTCGGCCATGGCGTGCTGGGCGGCCGTCACGAACCGCTGCACCCGCTCGGCGCCGGGGTCGGGCTTGGAGAAGTCGACGAACTGCAGCGACCCGGCCGGGACGGTCCGCACGCCCGGCTGGAACTTCACGCGCGCCCACTGCTGGACGTCGTCGCCGTCGCCGGTGAAGTAGATGCCCGTGACCGAGCCGACGCCCCACTCCGGGTAGCTGAGGCAGCGCGCGTAGCGGTGCACCACCGAGTGGTCGGGGACCCGGGCGCCGAACGGGTCGTGCTTCTGGGCGTCCGCGGCGGCGGCACGGCGGCGCTCCTCCTCCTCATAGGCCTTGCGCCCGGCCTCCGCGCGCGCGGCGCGGGCGGCGGCGGCGCTGACCTTGACCGCATTGCGGCTGACCTTGCCGCCCCGGGAGCCCTCCGCCAGCGACTCGAGCTGGTCGGTGGCCTCGTTGATCGCCTTGAGGTGGCGCTCGTGCTCGAGCTGCTTGCCGGGCGGGGCGAGATCGGGGTGCCAGCGCTTGGCCTGCCGGCGGCGCGCGAGCTGCACGTCGCGCTGCTCGAAGGGCGGCTCGAGCTCCAGAAGGAGCAGTGCCTGCTCGATGTCGAGGACCTGCACCACGGGCGTCCGAGGGTAGCGATCAGAGGATTCCGGGAATGAAGGCCGAACCGTGGCACGGAAGACCACGGGACGAATCCGGGGGTGACGCGCCTATTGTGCGCGCTTCCACCCACGCACAACTAAGGGGAAGTAGTCGATGCAGGCAGGGTTTCCCGCGCGTCGCGGCGTGAGCATCGGGGCGTTCGCGCTCCTCGCTTCACTGCTGGGCGCTCTCGCGATGAGCAGCAGTGCGCAGGCCTTCACGGCCTCGCCGTTCTGGAAGTGCCGGGCCAGCGCCGTCTGGGCGTCGGTCGCCGGCAACAACCGCGTCGAGCCGATCGTTGCCAACGGCAACCCGTCGACGGCCAACAACACCAGCCCGGACCGCGCGCAGTGCGCGACCGAGGAGGCGGGCGCGGACAACCTCGCGACGCCGCTGGGCATCCCGCAGAACGTGATCGCTGCCCGCAGCGCCACGGCCAAGACGACCATCACGCCCGAGACCGGGCGCGCGATCGACCAGTCGATCCGCTCCGAGGCGCGCGTGGAGGGCCTGTCGGTGCCGCTGACCACCGACACCGTCGTGCTCGGTGCGGACGTGATCCGCTCCCAGGTCACCGGCTCCTGCGTCAACAACCAGATCCAGCTGCAGGGCGAGAGCGAGGTGCTCGGGCTCACCCTGGGCGGCCAGAAGATCTCCCTCGACCAGCTCGCCGAGGGCCTCGAGCAGGCGCTGGCCCCGCTGGCGGTGGTGATCGACCTCAAGTTCAACGAGCAGGTGCGCGAGGGCCGCTCGCTGACGGTCCGCGGCCTGCACCTCAAGGTCTTCCCGCAGGCCGGCGGCGCGCCGCTGCTCGAGCTCGTGGTCGCCGAGACCAAGGGCGATGCGGACGAGTTCACCTGTGACCCGAACCGCCAGATCCCGGGCTTCGAGGGCCAGATCTGCCCCACCGGCTCGATGTATGACGTCCTGCGCGGGCAGTGCATCATCCCGGCGTCGGCCACCAACGGGCTGATCATCGTGGGCCGCCCGTTCCAGGGCCCGAGCGGTGGCACGGTCGTCCCGCTGCAGACGGCGATCCGCCTGTACGGCCGGACGCGCTGCCTGACGCTGCGGGGCGGCAGTTGGCCGGCGTACGCGGTGGTGGGCACGAACAAGCGCGACCGCATCACCGGCACGAACCGGCGCGACCGCATCCTCGGCCGCGGCGGCAACGACTCGCTCGACGGCGGCCGTGACCGCGACTGCGTCGACGGTGGCGCGGGCAACGACCGGGTCAACGGCGGCGTGGGCAGCGACATCCTCATCGGCCGCAACGGCGGGGACACGCTGACCGGCAACCTCGACAACGACGAGATCGACGCCGGCGCGGGCAACGACCACCTCAACGGCGGTCCTGGGCGCGACTGGCTGAAGGCCGGCGCCGGCAACGACACGATCAACGCCGGCTACAACGCCGACCGCGTCGAGGCCGGGTCGGGCAACGACGCGATCAACATCGCCACCCAGGGTCCGGAGGCCCGGGTCAACTGCGGCACGGGCACCGACAAGGTGCGCCTGAACCGCCGCGAGCGCGCCCGCACCACGGGCTGCGAGATCCGCTACATCTTCCGCGACCGCTAGGCCGCAGAGGATCTGTGCACGGGGCGGCCTGGCCGCCCCGTGCAGGCCGGACCGGAGGGCCGGGTCGCGTGCGACCCGGCCCTCCGTCGTCCTCAGGCCTAGAAGACCCCGTACTCGCGCACGACGTCGCGCAGCGGCGTCTCGAACAGCAGCGCCAGCAGGCCGGCCTGCAGCTCGTGGGCGTGGCGGCGGGCGTCGCGGAAGACCACCGAGGAGCGCGCCTGGTCCTCGGTGAGCGCCGACAGCTCGGCGCGCGCTTCGTCGTCGCCGAGCAGCGCGAGCCAGCGGTCGTAGGCGCTGAGCGCGCGCACGCCGGCGTCGGCGGCGCCCTGCTCCAGGAACGCCTGCGCGATCCGGTCGGTGGGCGGCGCCGCCAGGTGGGCCAGGAGGTGGGCGCGGTGCTCCTCGCGCGCCAGCCGGTGACAGGCCAGGAGGGGCAGCAGCCCGCCGGCGAACAGCACCTTGCGCGAGGTCCGC
This sequence comes from Baekduia sp., assembly GCA_035628295.1. GTDB lineage: Bacteria > Actinomycetota > Thermoleophilia > Solirubrobacterales > Solirubrobacteraceae > Baekduia. Next base: position 6,344 of record DASPKC010000423.1, on the reverse strand, counting down.
AGCTTGGCATTGCGCAGCCCCCACTTGGTCTCCCCCTCGCCGCGCAGCTTGCCGACGAAGTCCACGCAGATCGTGCGCCAGTAGCGGATGAGGTCGTTGAGGAAGAAGCGCGGCGGCCGGTACGACGCGCTGGCGTCGGCCAGGTAGCCGTCGACGACCCGCGCGCGGGCCTGCGCGTGCACGGCTTCGCCCGCGACCGCCACCGATTCGAGCACCAGCAGCATCCGGCGCGTGAGGTTGCGATTGTCGTCGGCGTCGAGGCCGATGCGGTCGACCAGCGTGTCGGCCCCGATGGTCGCCGCGAACGTGCCCTGGCGCCCGGGATCGCGGCCGGGACCGCCGAGCAGCGCCCCGACGGCGGCCAGCGGCGGCGGGGTGACCCCCGGCAGCGCCTGCAGCCCGTGGTGCGGGCGCTCGCCGTCCTCGTCGACCGGCGCGGCGCCGCGCAGCAGGGCCCAGTCGTCGTCGGAGCCGGCGGTCACCTCGTGGCGGCCCCACGAGCCGAACAGCACGACCGCGAGGTCGCTCGGGAGGTCGAGCCCGGCGAGCGCGCCCCGGCGCTCGGCCAGGCCGGCGGCCGTGCGCTCGCGCGCGGCGCGCAGGTGCGGGAAGCCGTCGGCGCTGCGCTCGGCCAGGCGCTCGAGCGCGCCGGCGGGGTCGGCTAGGTGATCGGGGCTTCGAGGATCCACGGCACGTCCCGGCTGCGCGTCAGCAACGGCGTGAAGCGCCGCTCGTCCTCGACGGTCAGCGGGACGTGGTGGCCGTCCTGGTCCAGCGACGAGACGTGCAGGTGGCGCAGCCGCGCGCCGAGCCGGTCCAGGATGCGATGGCCCTCCTGCATCGTCGGGTCGATCGACGCGACGTGCGCGACGTCGAGGCACAGGCCGGCCTCGGGCAGCTCGGCGAAGTGGGCGCCGAGCTCGTCGGCCGTCCGTCCGTCGGCCTTGCGCGCGTCCATGTTCTCGAGGACCAGGGTGCCCCCGAGCCGGCGCCACGCTGCCGGGTCGGCGATCACGTCGGGGTGCATGACGACGGCGTCGACGCGGGGCAGCAGCGGCTCGAGCAGCGCGACGACCTCCTCGTCCGAGCGCGAGCGGTGCTTGGTCGGCGCGTGGACCGAGACGTAGCGGAACGGCAGCGCCGGCGCGTCGCGCAGCCAGGCGGCCAGTCCGGGCAGCTCGGGCTCGGCGAGCGCGGCGAGCTCGACGGCGAAGACCGACGTGTCCAGCGCCTCGTCGGCCAGCGCGGCCCAGTCGCCGCGCGGGGCGGCGAGCATGCCGGTGGAGGCGCCGAGCGGGTGGTGCTGGGCGATGGGGCGGCGGTCGGCGAGCAGGGCGGGGACCACGGGACGGGCGAAGCTAGCAACCGGTGCGGACACCCCTCGCGACGTGCCCGCAATCTCCGCGCAGAACCATCGAGTGGCGTGTTCCCGCGCTATGTCGGGGTGGATCCGCCACTCGATGGCGCGGGCGCGTCAGATGATCAGCCGGGCCTGCATGCGGACGATCGCCAGCCGCCACATCGCGAAGCCGAAGGCGACGAGGAAGGCCGCGTGGCCGATGTCCTCGAGGCCCTCGAACCCGAAGGCCGCGTGACGGACCAGCTCGACGCAGTGGTGCAGCGGGTTGACCTGCGAGGCCACCTGCGCCCACTCCGGCAGGCCCTCGATCGGGAAGAACGTCCCCGCGACGAGGAACAGCGGCGTCAGCACCGCGCTGGTGACGTAGTTGAAGTTCTCGATCGAGTGCAGCACCGCCGCGACGAACACGCCGAAGCACGCCCAGCCGAACCCGGCCGTCGCCGCGATGAACGGGACGGTGAGCATGCCCCAGGACGGGTCCAGGCCGAAGACCATCGCCACCAGCAGCGGGACGCAGCCGTACGTGCCCGCGCGCGCGGCGATCCACAGCGCCTCGGCGGTGACCAGCTCCTCGGTGTCGACCGGCGCCGCGAGGATCGCGTCGTACGTGCGCTGGAACTCGCGCTTGACGTAGGTCCCGAACATGGCGGGGAAGGCGCTGGAGAACAGCACGGCGGTCGCCACGATCCCCGTCCCCACGAACTCCACGTAGTCCAGGCCGTTGACCTCGGAGACCAGCGTCCCGAAGCCGAAGCCGAAGGCCAGCAGGAAGACCGTCGGCTCGACCGTCGAGGAGAAGGTCGTGGCCCGCCAGTAGGACGAGAAGTTGACGACCTCGCGCACGAGCACGCCCTGCAGGGCGTTGCGCTGCAGGCGGCCCCTCACTCGACCTCCTCGCCGGTCAGCAGCACGAAGACGTCCTCGAGGTTGGTCGGGCGGCGCTCGCCCTGCGGCCCCTGCCCGTTGGAGGCCTCGACGCCGAGCACCGAGACGCTCGTGCCGGTGCGCCGCGTGCGCAGCCCCATCGCGCGCGCCTCCGCCTCGGCCTCGGCCAGCCGCGCCGGCGGCCCGTAGACCTCGACCGCCTCCCGGCCGGCGAACCGCGGCACGAGTTGCGCGGGCGGGCCGTCGGCCACCGCGCGGCCCTCGGCCATGATCACCACGGTCTCGGCCAGCCGCGCGGCCTCCTCGATGTAGTGCGTGCTCATCAGGATCGACGTGCCCTCGGTGCGCAGCCGGTCGATGAGCGCCCACAGCTCCTGGCGCACCTGCGGGTCGAGACCGACGGTCGGCTCGTCGAGCAGCAGCAGCCGCGGCCGGTGCACCAGGGCGCGGGCGATCAGCAGCCGCCGGCGCATCCCGCCGCTCAGCGCGTCGACCCGCGTGTCGCGCCGGTCGCGCAGCTTGGCGATGTCGAGCGCGCGCTCCATCGCGTCGCGGCGCTCGGCGCGCGCGACGCCGTAGAGGTGCGCGAAGACCAGGAGGTTCTGCTCGACCGTGAGCGTGGTGTCGAGGTTGTCCAGCTGCGGCACGACGCCCATCTGCGCCCGCGCGGCCTTCGAGTCGCCCGGGAGGCGGTGGCCGAGGACCTCCAGCTCGCCGGCGTCGGGAATCGCCTGCGCGGTCAGGAGCTTCATCGTCGTCGACTTGCCGGCGCCGTTGGGTCCGAGCAGGCCGACGCACGCCCCCTCCGGGACCTCGAGGTCGAGGCCGTCCACCGCCCGGATCGCTCCGAACGTCTTGACGACCCCTTGCAGCCGGATGGCGGCGGCGGGCATCACCCCGCAGGCTACGAGGCCCCCGCCGGCCCGCTGGTGCGGCCAACCCCACGGGCCGGACAGGCGGTGCGCGTCGCCCCTCTCACACGGCGCAGCGGGCCAGCAGCCACAGGCACGGCAGCGGCGAGACGTCGTACCGGCGTTCGGCGCGCGCCTCGTTGCCCGCCCGGTCGCGCGCCCGCACCTCGAAGCGGTGCTCCCCGGGCGTGGAGGTGTCGAGCCACCCACCATCGGGGACGGTGCCGGTGCACGCGATCAGCTCCGCGTCGTCGGCACACCGGTACTGCACTGCGACCGGCTCGCCGAGCCGGTAGGTGCTGCCCTCCGCGGGGCGGGCGATCTCGATCGTGGGCGCGACGGCGTCTCGCGACGGGATGCGGTTGAAGGCCACGCCCACCGGGTGGCGCTGCCCGAGGGACCCGAAGCCTGCCAGGACGAGGTCGGGCGACCGGTTGGCGTCCAGCGGCGCGACAACGACCTGCGTCGGCGGCAGGCCGACGTCGAGATCCTGGCGGGGGCCGAAGCGGCCTGCGGCCGAACCGGCGAAGAGCGACACGACGTCCGCCTGCGTGTGGCCGACGACCAGGTCCTCCCGGCCGTCGTCATCGAAGTCGGCCACGGCGACCGAGTACGGGTACGACCGCGTCGGCAGCACCGAAGCGACCGTGAACGTCCCATCGCCTGCACCCTGGAGGATCGTGAGATCGTTGGTGCCGTCAGCGGTGACAAGGAGGTCATCCCGGCGGTCGCCGTCGACGTCGTGGATCGCCACCGAGCTCGCGTTGACGCCGGCGCGGTAGCGGCCGATCACGTCGAACCGGCCGTCCCCGCGGCCACGGGCGATGTGCACGGTCTCGCCGTTCGTGTTGCCGACGATCGCCAGGTCCTGGCGCCCGTCGCGGTCGAAGTCGGACGCCTCGAGCTCGCGCGGGTAGAAGCCGACCAGCAGGTCGTCGCCGCGCCGGAAGTCGCCGTCCCCGTCGCCCAGCAGGACGGAGACCGTTGATCCGAACGAGTCCGCCGTGGCGATGTCGAGGTCTCCGTCGCCGTCGAGGTCGGCGACCTCCGCCTCGATGACACCCGATGCGGCCGTGCGGAAGGTGCGTGCCGGCTCGAACGTGGCGTCCCCCCGGCCCAGGAGCACCGTGACCGCCGGGGCGTCGTAGTCGCCGACGACGCCGTCGAGGTGGCCGTCGGCGTCGACGTCCGCGAGGTGCACGATGGTCGGCCCAGGGCCCCCGCCGAAGACCTCGCCGGCACGGAACCGACCGTGGCCGTCGTTGCGCAGCACCGTCATCGCGCCGGGATAGGACGCCGCCAGGAGGTCCTGGTCGCCGTCCTGGTCGAGGTCGCCCACCCCGACGCTCCTCGGCGACACGTCGAGCGCATAGCGCTCGACCGGCGCGAAGTCGAAGGCGCCGGCCGGCGCCGGCATCCACCCGGCCGCCGCCGCTGCGACGGCGACTGCTCCACACCGCCATGTTGCGGCTGTCACCCTTGGCATGACCGCGACCCTATGTCCGTCAGCGGACATCAGGCCGACGGCGGAGCCGTCTGCCGCGTTCCCCCTCCCGGGCCGCGAGGCCGCCGGCCGCGGCTGACCACACCGCCCGTTCGGGCCCGCACGGGCTACCTTCCAGGGTCGACATGGCGCCCACGTACATCTTCCAGATGCACCGTCTGACGAAGTCCTACCCGCCGGACAAGACGGTGCTCAAGGACGTCTCGGTGTCCTTCCTCCCCGGCGCCAAGATCGGCGTGCTCGGCTACAACGGCGCGGGCAAGTCCACCCTTCTGAAGATCATGGCGGGGCTCGAGACGGAGTTCGACGGCGACGCCATGCTCGCCCCGGGCGCCACGGTAGGCATGCTCGAGCAGGAGCCCCAACTCGACCCCGACAAGGACGTCAAGGGCAACGTCATGGACGGCGTCGGCCACATCAAGGCGCTCGTGGACCGCTTCAACGACCTGGCCGCCAACTACTCCGACGAGACGGCTGACGAGTTCGCCGACCTGCAGACGAAGATCGACGCGGTCGACGGCTGGAACCTCGACACGACGGTCGAGTACGCGATGGACGCCCTGCGCTGCCCGCCGCCCGACGCCGACGTCGCCAAGCTGTCCGGCGGCGAGCGCCGGCGCGTGGCGATGGCCCGGCTGCTCCTCAGCCAGCCCGACCTGCTGCTGCTCGACGAGCCCACCAACCACCTCGACGCCGAGTCCGTGGCCTGGCTGGAGCGCCACCTGGCCGACTCGAAGTCCACAGTCGTGGTCGTCACCCACGACCGGTACTTCCTGGACAACGTCACCGGCTGGATCCTGGAGCTCGACCGCGGCCGCGCCATCCCCTACGAGGGCAACTACTCCAGCTGGCTGGTGCAGAAGCAGCAGCGCCTGCAGCAGCAGGAGCGCGCCGACAAGGCCCGCGAGCGCGTCATCGCGGCCGAGCTGGAGTGGGTGCGCAAGAACCCGAAGGGCCGCCAGACCAAGCAGAAGGCGCGCGTGGCCAACTACGAGGCGCTCGTGGCGCAGGAGAAGGAGGTGCGCCTGGACGACGTCCAGATCCACATCCCGAACGCCACGCACCTGGGCAACGTCGTGGTCGAGGCCGACCACCTGCGCAAGGCCTTCGGCGACAAGCTGCTCATCGAGGACCTCTCGTTCACCCTGCCCCGCGGCGGCATCGTGGGCGTGATCGGCCCCAACGGCGCCGGCAAGACGACGCTGTTCCGGATGATCACCGGCCAGGAGCAGCCCGACGCCGGGACGATCCGCATCGGCGAGACCGTGCAGATGTCCTACGTCGACCAGGCCCGCGACGACCTCGACCCCGAGCAGACGGTCTGGGAGGCGATCGCCGAGGGCTACGAGCAGATCAAGGTCGGCGAGCAGTGGATGAGCTCGCGCGCCTACGTCTCCGGCTTCAACTTCAAGAAGACCGAGCAGCAGCAGAAGGTGGCCAAGCTGTCCGGCGGGCAGCGCAACCGCGTGCACCTCGCGCGCCTGCTGCGCCGCGGCGGCAACCTCCTGCTGCTCGACGAGCCGACCAACGACCTCGACGTCGAGACGCTGCGCGCGCTCGAGGAGGCGCTGCTGGCCTACACCGGCTGCGCGGTGGTCATCTCCCACGACCGGTGGTTCCTGGACCGCATCTGCACGCACGTCCTGGCCTTCGAGGGCGACTCGCAGGTGACGTGTTCGAGGGC
>DASPKC010000422.1:0-2485 GCA_035628295.1 Baekduia sp. | reverse complement strand
ATCGTGGGCAGCGCCGCCTTCATCGCCCTGCAGAGCGTGTACTTCGTGGCCACCACCGACGAGGGCTACGTCGGGCTGTTCCGCGGCGTGCCGTACGAGCTGCCCGGCGGGATCGACCTGTACGGCGAGCGGTACGAGTCCGGGGTGAGCCTCAGTGCGCTGCCGGCCCCCGCCCAGCGGACGGTGACCGAGCACGAGCTGCGGTCCTTCGAGGACGCGAGGGACCTCATCCGCAGCATCGAGCGAGGCGAGCTCGCAGCCCGGTGAGCGCCCGCAACCGCGAGCTCCTCGCCCTCGTGCCGTCCGCCCTGTTGGTGACCGCGGGGTTCACGGCGATCTTCGTGCAGCAGGGCAGCGACCGCCTCGGGGACCTGTCGCTGACCTACGGCGCGGTCTTCCTCGGGCTCTGCCTGGCGGCGCACCTCGTCCTGCGCCTCACGCTGCCCAACGCCGACCCGTACCTCTTTCCGCTCGTCGCCCTGCTCGCGTGCTTCGGGCTGGTGGTGCTCTACCGCATCGACGAGCAGTTCGCGCGCGAGCAGGCGCAGTGGTTCGTCGTGGGCCTCGGCGCGTTCGCGGCGACGATCGTCCTGCTGCGCGACTACCGGGTGCTCGAGCGCTACCGGTACACGATCGCGCTCGCGAGCCTCGCGCTGCTGCTGCTGCCGCGCGTGCCCGGCATCGGCGAGCAGGTCAACGGGGCGTATCTCGGCGTCAAGCTCGGACCGATCTCGTTCCAGCCGGCGGAGCTCGCGAAGATCGGGATCGTCGTCTTCCTGGCGTCCTACCTGCGCGACACCCGCCAGCTGCTCGTCAGCGCGGGCCGCACGGTGGCGGGGATGACGTTCCCGCGGCTCAAGGACCTCGGGCCGCTGCTGGTGGTGTGGGGACTGGCCATGATCCTGCTGGTCTTCATCCGCGACCTCGGCTCGTCGCTGATGTTCTTCGGGGCGTTCCTGGCGCTGACGTACGTCGCCACCAGCAAGGTGGCCTATCCGGTCATCGGCGGGCTGCTGTTCGGCGCCGGCGCCTGGTTCTTCGCCACCACGGTCGGGCACGTGCAGAACCGCATCGACGCGTGGCAGACGCCGTTCGACCGCACGCTGTACGACCAGGAGGGCGGCAGCTACCAGCTCGCGCAGTCGCTGTTCGCCCAGGCCGACGGCGGCGTGCTGGGCACCGGGTTCGGCCAGGCGCTGCTCGAGCTCGACCTCGGCGACAGCGAGGCCCGGCTGCTGCCTGCGGCGCACACCGACCTCATCTATGCGGTGATCACCAACGAGCTGGGCCTGGCCGGCGCCTGCGGGCTGATCCTCACCTACCTGCTGGCGGCCGAGCGCGGCTTCAAGATCGCCACGCTGGCCCGCGACTCGTTCTCCAAGCTGCTGGCCTGCGGGCTCACGGCGGTCTTCGCCCTGCAGGTGTTCGTCATCGTCGGCGGGGTCACGAAGGTGATCCCGCTCACCGGCGTGACGCTGCCGTTCGTCTCCTACGGCGGGTCGAGCATCGTCGCCAACTTCGTCCTGCTGGCGCTGCTGCTGCTCGTCAGCGACCGCGCGCGGCGCGAGGCGGTGTGAGCGCGTGAACATCCCGATCGCCCGCCTGTTCGTCCTCGTCGTGGTCCTCTTCGCGATCCTCATCGCCTTCACGTCGCGCTGGACCGTCTTCGAGGCCGACGCGCTGCGCGACAACGAGCTCAACCGCCGCGACGAGCTGCAGGCGCTGCAGATCCGCCGCGGGCGCATCCGCGCCGGCGACGGCGCGCTGCTGGCGCGGTCGGTCAAGGAGGGCAGCTTCTACTCGCGGCGCTACCCCGACGACGCGCGCCTCTTCTCGCACGCGCTCGGCTACTCCTACGCGCGGCTGGGGCAGGCCGGGATCGAGCGCTCGCGCAACGACGAGCTGACCGGCAAGGAGGACGACCTGACCACCGTGGTCGACCAGCTGCTCGGCCGCAGGGACGAGGGCCACAACCTGCAGACGACGCTGGACCCCGACGGCCAGCGCACCGCGCTGCAGCAGCTCGGCGGGCGCAAGGGCGCCGTGGTGGCGCTCGACCCGCGCTCGGGCGCCGTGCGGGTGATGGCCTCCACTCCGGGCTACGACCCCAACGAGCTGCGCGACCCCGGCCGCTTCTCGGCCCTCAACCGCGACGAGGACGCGCCCCTGCTCAACCGCGCGACGCAGGCCACCTACCCGCCCGGCTCGACGATGAAGGTCGTGACGGCCATGGCGGCGATCGACTCGGGCCGCTTCTCGCCGGGCTCGACGGTCGACGGGTCGACCGGCCAGAGGTTCTCCGGGGTCCCGCTGTCGAACTTCGGCGGCCAGGACTTCGGCCCTGTGGACCTCACTCTCGCGCTGACGAAGTCCGTCAACACGGCCTGGGCCAACGTCGCCAAGACCCTGGGCGCGTCCACCATCCAGCGCTACATGGACCGCCTGGGCTTCGGCGCGGACCCGCCGATGGACTACCCCGATGCGC
>DASPKC010000421.1:0-17812 GCA_035628295.1 Baekduia sp. | reverse complement strand
GCTCGCCGAGGCCCAGGACCCAGGACGTCAGCATCCGCGGCGACGCGTAGTCGGTGACGAACACGACGTCGCCGCCTTCGTCGGCCTGGCGGATCGCGCCGAAGCGGCCGAAGTGGCGCTCGACCTGCCACGCGATGCGGCCGGAGACGCGGATCTCCGCGGTCCCGACGGCGTCGCCGAACTGCCAGTCGGCGCGCTCGGCGTAGACGCGCGGGTCGAAGTCGGCGGGGCGCTTGAAGTCGTGCTCGGCCTTCGTCGCGTAGGCCACCTTGCCCCGCATCCGCGACAGGCGGAAGACCCGGATGGCGTCGCGCTCGTGCGAGCGGCCGAGGAGGTAGAACTGCCCGCTCTGGAACAGCAGGTGGTACGGGTCCACCTTGCGCGCGGCCACCTCGTCGCGCTCCATCGTGTGGTACTCGAAGGTGATCGTCTTCTGGCGGAAGATCGCCGTCTCGACCTTGGCCAGGCGCTGGGCGACGTCGTGGCCGCCGGCCGACGCGGTGACGCCCAGCGCGATCGAACCCCGGCCGGGGCCCAGGAGCGGGCTCGGGCGGCCCCACGAGATCTGCTGGAGGGCGAGGCGCAGGGGTGCGGCGTAGGCGAACTCCCCGTCGAGCAGGGTCAGCGCCGTCTGCAGGGACGCCAGCTCCTGGTCGGAGAAGGCGATCGGCGGAAGGTGGAAGTTCTCCGGGCGCAGGGAGTAGTTCTCCTGCTCGGCGACCCCGTCGGACGGCCGCTCGATGGTGAGCTGGATGCCGAGGTCCGCCAGTTCCGCACGGTCGGCGTAGAACCGCCGGGCGAAGGCGTCCTCGTTCATGCCGCTGTAGCCCTCGACGTCGCGGCGGATCTCCAGCGCCGTCACGGGCCGCCGCTCGGCCATGAGGTAGGAGATCAGCGAGAGCTGACGGATGAGCTTCTCGGTGTCCTTCGCCATCGGCGTCCACGATAGGGGCCCGGACATCCCCGGGAGTGGTGACCTGCACGCCTGTACGGAAGTCCGCCCGCTCTTTGCGCGGTTCCGTGGCGTTGTAGTGTCGGGATGACGGATGCCGTCCCTGGTCATCGTCGACGACCACGAAGCCCTGCGTGAGGGGCTTGCTGCCCTGTTGCGTGCCGGCGGCGTCGACGTCGTGGGCACGGCGGGCAACGCCGCGTCGGGCGTCGACCTCGTCGACGTCCTCCGCCCGGACGTCGCGATCGTCGACATCCGGCTGCCCGACGGCGACGGCATCCAGCTGACCCGCGACCTGCTGGCGCGCCACCCGGATCTCGGGGTCGTCCTGTACACGGGCGACGCCGACGCCGAGCTGCTGTACGACGGGCTGGACTCGGGGGCCCGCGGCTACGCGCTGAAGGCCGGCTCCACCCAGGAGCTCCTCGGGGCGATCGACAGCGTCGCGAGCGGCGGCTCGTACGTCGACCCGCGCCTGGACCGCATCCTGCTGAGCCCGCGGGCCACGTCGAAGGTGCCCCAGCTGTCGCCCCGCGAGCGCGAGATCATGCACCTGATGGCCGAGGGGCTGACGGCCGAGGCGATCGCCCAGCGCATCACCGTCTCGGTGGAGACGGTGCGCACCCACGTGCGCAACGTCATCCGCAAGCTGCAGGCGCGCAACCGCGTGCACGCGATCGCCATCGCGCTCGAGCGCGGCGAGATCGCGCTCGACTCCGACGCGATCGACGCCGCCCCGTGACGCGCGGCGAGGGCGGCGGCGCCTGGCCGTCCGATCCCGCCGAGCGCCTGGCCCGCCTGAGTCACGACCTGCGCTCGCCACTGGCCGTCGTCCTGGGCTTCTCCGAGATCCTCTCGACCCGGGGCGACGTGCTCGACCCCGAGGAGCGCCGGCAGTTCCTCCAGCACCTGGCCGACGGCGCCCGCGACCTGCAGGCGATCCTGGACGAGGAGCGAGCGTCCCGGCCGCTGGGCCCCGGGCCGCCGGGGCCGTAGGCGCTCCGCTCCGGCCGCCGGCGCTACGCCGCCTGTGGGACCGCGACCGGCGCGGGCGCCGCGCCGAAGTACGCGCTGGCTCCCAGGGCGCGGTCGTACGCCGACCACGTGGTGCCGGGAGCGAGGGCCTTCTCGAGGCGGTCGAACGAGCCCAGGCGGCCGCCGAGGTTGTCGCAGAAGTGCACGAGCGTCGCCTCGCGCGTGCAGGGGACCACCGGCGACCCGTGCTCGAGTGAGCCGTGGTGGCTGAGGATGATGTGCAGCACCGCCTGCGCGGTGGCGGCCGGGAACACCGGGCCGGCGGCCGACAGGTCCTCGATGGTCCGGCGCACGAGGTAGTACCCCAGCGGGATCTCGCCCTGCAGCCGGCCGGCGTCGGTCATGTCGATCGCCTGCGGGTCGCTCGTGTACGCGTCGAGCTTGCCGATGTCGTGCAGGAGCGCGCCGGTCACGGCGACGTCGCGGTCGATGCCCGGGAAGGTGGCGCTGATCGCGCTGACCGCCTGCGCGACGGTGAGGGCGTGCTCGAGGAGGCCGTGGACGTAGGCCTGGTGGAAGTGCTTGGCGGCCGGTGCCGTGCGGAAGCGCTCCCAGGTGGGGGAGCCGTCGCCGAGCAGGGCGTCGAGCAGGCGGCGCAGGTGCGGGTCCTGCACGGTGGCGACGAGCTCGCGCAGGTCGGCCTCCATGGCATCGGCCGGGCGCGGCGGCGCGTCGCACAGCGCCGCCAGGTCGTAGCTGCCGGGCTCGGCCACGCGGATCGCGCTGACGGCGAGCTGGGCGCCCCACCGCTGGTGGACCTCGAAGCGGCCGCGGACGTGCACGGCGCACCCGCGGACGCAGGCCTCGGCTGCCGCGGCGGCGTCGTCCCAGACCATCGCGCCGACGGTGCCGGTGCGGTCGGCGAGGACGAGCTTGAGGAACGCGCCGCCGTCCCGGCGGCGGCGCAGCTCCGCGTCGCGGACGAGGAGGACCCCCTCGACCTCCTGACCGTGCTCGAGCTCCCGCACCAGCATGGGCGGGAAGGTGACAGCGCGTTCGGACGGCACGGGGACCGTGCTGAGGGTGGGTGGCCGTGGCACGGCAGAGGGGTCGCGGATCACAACACAGTCCTGACACGCTCGCTGGATTGTGGAACAATCCAGGCGTCATGCCGGCCGCCCGCCTCCACGTCCTGCTCGCGTCGCTGTGCTTCGGCACCACCGGCACCGCGCAGGCGCTCGGCCCCGACGCGGTGCCCAGCGCGGTCGGCGCGCTGCGCGTCGTCGCCGGCGCGGCGCTGCTGCTGGCGGTCGCGCGCCTCGCGCGCGCACCGCGCCCCCGCGCGGGAACGCCCCTCGCGGTGGCGGCGGCCGGCGTCGCCGGCTACCAGCTGTGCTTCTTCGCCGCGGTGGACGACACGGGCGTCGCCGTGGGCACCGTCGTGGCGCTCGGATCGGCACCCGCGTTCGCCGGTCTCGGCGGATGGCTGCTGAGCGGCCGCCTGCCCGGCCGGACCTGGGCGGCGGCCACCACGCTCGCGGCCGCGGGGGTCGCGCTGATCGCGGTCGCCGGAGCGCAGGCCGACGTCAGCGCGCCCGGTGTGGCGCTGGCCGCCGGGGCCGGCGCCTCCTACGCCCTGTTCACGCTGGCGTCCAAGGCGCTGCTCGACGCGGGCGGGACGGTCGAGGGCGTCATGGCGTGGGCGTTCACCGGCGGCGCCGTCTTGCTGGTGCCGGTGCTCGCGGTCGCCGACCTCGGGTGGGCGTGGAGCGGCGGGGGCGCGGCCATGGTGCTGTGGCTCGCAGCGGTCCCGACCGCGCTGGCGTACCTGCTCTTCGCCCGGGGGCTGCGCCACCTCCCGGCGGGCGACGTGGCGACGCTGACGCTGGCCGAGCCGGTCACCGCCACCGTCCTCGGCGCGACCGTGCTGGCCGAGCGGCCCGGCGAGGGCGCGATCGCCGGCGTGGTCCTGGTGCTCGCCGGCCTCGCGGTGCTGGCCGCCGGGCCCGAGCCGGAGGCGGCACCGGCGGCGAGCGGGGTGGCTGCGTGAGCACGACCGCCGTCGAGGCCGTCGCCGGCGCGCTGCGCGAGCGGATCCTCGACGGGCGCCTCGCCGGCGGTGAGCGCCTCGTCGAGGCGGCGCTGACGGCCGAGCACGGGGTGGCCCGCCACACGGTCCGCGCCGCCCTGCGCGCGCTGGCGGCCGAGCGGCTCGTGGTCGTCGAGACCAACCGGGGCGCGCGGGTGGCGCTGCTCGACGCCCCGGCGGTCACCGCCCTCTACGAGCTGCGCACGGCGCTCGAGGTCGAGGCTGCGCACCTGGCGCTGGCCCGGCGCGACGGCCGCCTGCCGGCCGACGTGCATGCGGCCGCGGCCGAACTCGCGCGCCGCTGCCGCGCCCGCAGGCCGCGCTGGTCCCTGGTCTCCGCCGCGCACGCCGAGCTGCACGGGCGGCTCGTGCGCGCCTCCCAGGCGCCGCGGATCGTCGCGGCGCACGCGGCGCTCGAGCAGGAGACGCGGCTGTTCTTGCTGCGCCTGCGCGAGCACCTGGACCTCGAGCGGCTGGCCGCCGAGCACGAGGCGCTCGTCGCGGACCTCGAGCTGCGGGGGCCCGACGCGCTGCGCGCGCACCTGCGCGAGTCCGCCGCCGTGCTGACCGACCGCCTCTGACCGTCGCGTCTGCCACGGTTCGGCGATGCAGCCGCTCATCGAGCACCGGCTCCGGCTCGCGGGCTACCGGACCCGGGCGCTGGAGCTGGAGGGCGAGGGCCCGCCGCTGCTGCTCCTGCACGGCTTCGCCGACAGCGCCGACACCTGGCGGCTCGTCCTGGACGGCCTCGCACGCCGCGACCGGTGCGCGCTCGCCGTGGATCTGCCGGGGTTCGGCCGGGCGGATCCCGCGACAGCGGACGGCACGCTGCTCGAGCAGCTCGACCGCTTCGTGCGCGCCGCCGTCGAGCACGTCGCGCAGGAAGGCGGGGAGGCGGTCGTCGTCGGCAACTCGCTCGGCGGCTGCCTCGCGCTGCGCGCGGCGCAGGACGCCGGGGCGCCGGTCGCCGCCGCCGTGCCCGTCGCGCCGGCCGGCTTCGACCACCCGGTGTGGTTTCGTGCCATCGAGTCGCAGCCGCTGCTGCGGGCGCTCCTCGCCGCGCCGCTGCCCGTGCCGGGTCCCGTCTGGCGCCGGGTCGTCGGGGAGGTCTACCGCCAGCTCGCCTTCTCCGGGCGGGGCGCCGTCGGGGCCGACGTCGTCGGGCTGTTCACGGCCCACCAGGCCGACCGCGCAGCCGTCCTGCGCACGTTGGCCAGCGGCCGGCGCCTGCTGCCCGAGCTGCGGGCCTGCTTCGAGCTCGAGCGCATCGACGTCCCGGTGCTGCTGGTCTGGGGCGACCGCGACCGGATGGTCAGCCACCGGGGCGCGCGGCACGTCGTCGCGGCCCTGCCCGACACGCAGGTCGCCGTCTACGAGGGCGTCGGCCACTGCCCGCAGCTCGAGGCGCCGGCCCGTCTGGTCGAGGACGTGGAGGCGTTCGTGGGCGCCGCGCTGCGGGTCTGAGCGGGGCGCCCCGGTACCCTCGGCGGCGCATGCCGTCCCCCAGAGTCCTCCTGATCACCGCCCTCTGCGCCCTCGGCGCGGCCGCTCCGGCGGTCGCCCAGACCGACCCGCCGAACGTGCCCGCAGGCGTGTCGGCCGGTGGCGTCGACCTCTCGGGCCTCACGCTCGAGCAGGCCGAGGCGAAGCTCACCACGTCGCTCAAGGCGCGCTTCGACCGCCCGGTGGTCCTCGGCGTCGCGGGCCGGCTGTTCAGGATGGCCCCGGCGGACGGGGGCTTCTCGTTCGACGCCCTCACGACGGCCAAGCGGGCGCTGCGCAACCGCGGCCCGGGGACCGTCCCGCTCAAGCTGACGCACGCCAAGGCGGCCGTGCGCAAGTGGGTGGCCGGCGTGGAGTCGCAGGTCGACCGGCCGGCGCGCAACGCGACGCTGCGCATCACGCTGCGCAAGGTGCGCGTGCGCGGCATCCGCCACGGGCGCACGATCCGCCAGCGCCAGGTCGCCGACCAGATCAGCGCCCTCCTCGACGACGAGGCGGCGCCGCGGTCGCTGCGCACCAAGCTCGTCAAGGTCACGCCGCCGGTGACGCTCGCGGCGCTCAGGCGCCAGAACCGGGCGATCATCACCATCGACCGCTCGCGCTTCAAGCTGCGGCTGTTCCGCAACCTGAAGTTCTCCAGGAGCTACGGCATCGCGGTCGGCCAGCCGGCCTATCCGACGCCGATCGGGCGGTTCCGGATCGTCAACAAGCAGGTCAACCCGACCTGGTCGGTGCCCAACTCGCCGTGGGCCGGCGAGCTGCAGGGCACGACGGTCGCGGGCGGCAGCGCGGCCAATCCGCTGAAGGCCCGCTGGATGGGCATCGTCAACGGCGTCGGGATCCACGGCACGGGCCAGGAGTACTCGATCGGCTCGCGGGCGTCGCACGGCTGCATCCGGATGCGCGTGCGCGACGTCATCGACCTCTACCGCCGCGTGCCGGTCGGCACGCAGGTCCTGATCCGCTAACGGCGCCCGTCGCCGGCCTCGTCGGGCCAGCGGCCGAACTTGTCGAAGTACGCGCGCGCCTCGTCCTCGGCGTCGCGCTCGGTGTCGCCGGCGGCCCCGAAGCGGTAGAGCCAGTTCAGCAGCCAGACCGCGAGACCGGCCCCGATGATCCCCGCGCCGCCCTCGAGGCCGACGTCGTCGAAGCCGCGCAGGACCATCACGAGGATGCCCGCGAGGACGATCAGCACGGGCATCCAGGTCCGGACGAAGCGCATGAGCATGGCGCGCCGAGGCTACCCGGCGGACGTCTCAGAGCCCCCTCAGAGGCGGGAGTCAGGATGGCGCCCATGCCGCGCACGCCCCGACCGCTGACCTCCGCGATGGCCGCCGCGCTCGCCGCGGGCGCCGTCGTCGCCGTGACGGCCGTGGCCGAGCCGGGGGCCGACCGGCCCGTGCGCGCGGCGGCCGCCGCCGGCTGGCGGCCCGCGCCGCCGCCGACGCGCGACGACGCCGTCCGCGCGGCGGCGGTCGCCCGCGACGACGCGGAGGGGCGCGTGGCCCGGGCGCTCGGCATCGAGCGCGGGCGCGTACGGCAGGCCGAGCGTGCGGTGGTGGCGCGGCGGCTCGGTGAGGAGGTCCAGGCACAGCGCCTCACCGCCGCCCAGCGCGACGCGCTGCTGGCCTGCTTCGACAGCCCGGTCGCGTGCCCGCGCGGCGGGCTGCCGGTCGGGGGCCTGCGCGGCGTCGGGGGCCCTCCGGCGTTCGCGACCGTCCCGCCGGCGCGCTTCGCGCCCGGGCCGCCGCCCGTCGCACGGCCCTTCCCCGCGCCGCGGCGGCCGGCCCGGCCGCCGCGGCGCGGGCGCCGGCCGGCGCGCCGGATCCCGCCGCCCCTGCCGGCGCCGCCGGCCGGCGGCCTGCACGACCTCGCCCGCGAGCTGGGGGTGCCGGTCGAGCGCCTCGCGCGCGCCCTGCGTCCGACGCGGCGCTCGGCGCCCCCGGCGCTGGATCCCGACGGCGTGCCGCTCGGCCTGCCGGTCCTGCCGCTGACGCTCGTCGTGCCGGGCCGGCCGGTGCTGGTGGCGCCGCCGCCGGCCCCGCGGCCGCGCACCGTCCCGCCGCGCCCGGCACCGGCGCGCACCACCCCGTGACCCGCGAGGATCAGGCGGGTCGTGACCGCTGCCGCGCCTGAGGTCCTCGTCGTCGACGACGATGCCGGCATCCGCGCCGTCCTCGAGCGCGGCCTGCGCCTGGAGGGCTTCGCGGTGCGCACGGTCGGCGACGGCGGCGGCGCGCTCGCCGCGGTGGCCGACAGGGCGCCGGACGCCGTCGTCCTCGACATCGGCCTGCCCGACCTCAACGGGCGCGCGGTCTGTGCCCGCCTGCGAGCGTCGGGCGTCGGCACGCCGATCCTCGTGCTGTCGGCCCGCGACGAGGTCGACGACCGGGTCGCCGGCCTGCAGGCGGGGGCCGACGACTACCTCGTCAAGCCGTTCGCGATGGACGAGCTGGTCGCGCGCCTGCGTGCCCTGCTGCGCCGGGCCGGCGCGGCGCTGCCCGTGGCGCCGGAGCTGCGCGCCGGCGCGCTGGTGGTCGACCCTGCGGGGCGCCGCGCGACGTGGGACGGCCAGGACCTCGGGCTGACGGCCCGTGAGCTCGAGCTGCTCGAGGTGCTCGTCCACAACGCGGGCGTGGTGCTCGAGCGCTCCCGGCTGCTCGAGCTGGTCTGGGGCTACGACTTCGTGGCCGACACCAACGTCGTCGACGTGTTCGTCTCCTACCTGCGGCGCAAGCTCGACCAGGCCGGCGCCCCGCGGGTCGTCCACACGGTCCGCGGCGTCGGCTTCGTCCTGCGGGTGCCGTGAGCACGGGATCGCTCACCGGGCGCGTGGCCCTCGTCGCCGCGGTCGCCGTCGGCGCGGCGCTGCTGGTGGCCGGCGGGGCGATCCTGCTGGCCAGCGGTCGCGCCGATCGCCGGGCCCTGGACCGCGACCTGCGCGCCGTTGCGCAGGGCCTGCGGACGACGGCCTCGGCGGCGCTGGACGCCAGCGGTGCGACCGGCCTGCCCGCGGGCGCCGTCGTCGGGCTGCGGGCGGAGGGCGCGCCGCCGCCGCTGCTGGACCCGGGCGAGGGGCGCTTCGCGCGCGCGGTGGCGGGCGACGGTGGCGCGGTGGTCGCCGGCGGCAGCGCGATCGTCGCGGGGGCGGGCGTCCCGGAGGACTTCCCGCCGCCCGCCGCCCGCGCCGGCCTGCGCACGGTCGATGCGGCCGGCGAGCGCTGGCGGACGGCCACGGCGACGCTCCCGCGGGGCGGGCGGCTCGAGGTCGCCGCGCCGCTGACGCCGATCGAGTCGCGCGAGGCGCGGCTGCGGCGCATCGTCGGGGGGACGTTGCTGGCCGCGCTCGCGGCCACCGGCCTGCTCGTCCGGTGGCTCGCGGGGCTCGCCCTGCGCCCGCTGCAGGCCCTGCGGGCTGCGGCCGCCCGCGTCCGGATGACGGGCGACCTGGGCGTGCGCGTGGGCACCGACGGCCCAGAGGAGGTCGCTGCGCTGGGCGGCGAGCTCGACGGGATGCTCGAGCGGCTCGAGGCCACGGTCGCCGCCCGGGAGGCGGCGCTGGACAGCGCCCGGCGCTTCGCCGCCGACGCCGGGCACGAGCTGCGCACGCCGCTGACGAGCCTCGCGGCGAACGTGGCGCTCGCCCGGGACCCGCGCACCGCCGGCGACCAGCGCGAGGCGGTGCTGGCCGCGGCCGGCCAGGAGGCCGAGCGGCTGCAGCGCCTCGTCGACGGCCTCCAGGCGCTGGCGCGCGGGGAGGCCGGCCTCGGGGTCGTGACGGCGGTCGACCTCGGCGAGGTCGCCGATGCGGCGGTCGGCGCGCTTCGCGCGCGACACCCGGGCGTGCGGGCCGAGCTGCACGGGCCGGACGCGGGACCGGTCGTCCGCGGCGACGCCGACGGGCTGCGGCGGCTGCTGGACAACCTGCTGGAGAACGCCGCCGTCCACGGCGCGCGCCGCGTCGCGCTGCGCCTTGCGCCGGGCGAGCTGGTGGTCGACGACGACGGCCCCGGGATCGCGGAGCACGAGCGGCCGCTCGTCCTCGAGCGCTTCGTGCGCGGGGCGGGCGCCGCCGGCCCGGGCACCGGCCTCGGCCTGGCCATCGTGGCCGCCGAGGCCGAGCGCCACGGCGGCGCCGTCACGCTCGAGGACGCCCCGCTCGGCGGCCTGCGCGCCCGCGTCACGCTCCCCTGACGCACGAGAGGGCCGGGCCCTCTGGTGCGTCAGCCACGGGCGAGGCGGAAGACGTCGCGGTAGCGCGTGAGCGCGGCCGCGAGCGAGGCGGCGCGCAGCGGTGCCGGCCGCTCCTGGGCGGCGGAGATCGCGCGGAACCAGTCCAGCGTCCGGCCGGCGGGGGCGGTCTCCCAGCGCGCACGGACCTCCTCGTCGCCCGCGTTCCAGAAGGCGTGCACCGTTCCCCGCGGCACCTCGAGGACGTCGCCGGCGCGCAGGACCCGCTCCTCGCCGTCGACGCGGACGTGCAGCTCGCCGGCGGCGATCTCGAAGCGCTCGTCCTGGGCGGGGTGACGGTGCGCGGGCGGCGGGCTGCCGCCGGGCGCGTAGGTCACGTCGACGACAAGGCGCTCGGCGTCGTCCGTCACGACCGCGACCCGCTCGGTGTCGGTGAGGTGCAGCGTCTCGGGCATGGCGCCAAGGTACTTCGACGTCGAAGGATATTGCGGTGGGGCTACCACCACTCCTGCGCCAGCCGCCGGACCGCCCGGTCCAGGGCGCGGCGCTCGGGCCCGGAGAGCCGCGCGACCAGCGCGTGCTCGGCGGCCACGTGGTCGTCGAGCGCCCGGTCGACGATGCGGCGGCCCTTCGCCGTGAGCTCCACCAGCGACGCCCGGCGGTCGTCCGGGTCGGGGCGGCGGCGGACCAGCCCGCGCGCCTCCAGGCGGTCGACCCGGTTGGTCATCGCGGCCGGCGAGAGCAGCACCGCGCGGGCCAGCGCCGACGGCGTGCGGCGAAACGGCGGGCCGGCCCGCCGCAGCGACGCCAGGACGTCGAACTCCCCCAGGCGGAGCCCGTGGCCGCCGTGCACGTCCTCGAGCTGCGCCTTGGCCCGGTCGACGACGGCGGCCAGCCGCGCCAGCTCGCCCATGACCTCCGGGTCTGCGAGGTCCGGGCGCTCCCGGCGCCATTCGGCGACCGCCCGGTCGAACGGGTCGGCCGGCAGCTCGTCGTCCGCCACTAGGCGGCGTAGCGCGCCGCGGCGCGCGCCCGCGCCTTGGCCGCCTCGGTCTCGCGGTCCTTCGGCGGGGCGGTGGTGACGAGCGCGTCGAGCAGCTCGCGCGAGGCCGCGGCCACCGCGTCGACCGCGCGCTCGAACGCCGCCTCGTTGGCCTTCGACGGCTTCGTCGAGCCGCTGATCTTGCGGACGTACTGCAGCGCCGCGGCCCGGACCTCGTCCTCGCTGGCCGGCGGCTCGAAGTTGTGCAGCTGGCGGATGTTGCGGCACATGCCGGGGAGGCTAGGCCACCGGCGCGCCGGCGGCCAGTGCCGCGCGCCCGTGCGGGGTGTCGAAGCGCACCGCGGTCGTGCACAGCCGGACGTCGGCCTCGGTGCCATCCTCGCACGCCTCCTGCGTCGTGGCGAAGCCCGCCTGGTAGACGCCGTTGTTGACCGTGGCGCAGACGCGGTCGTTGACCTCGTCGATCTCCTCGCGCAGCGCCACCCGCGCTCGTCGCGCACAGGGTCGACCACGGTCATCGGCGACGTAGAGGTGCAGGCGCGCGGTGCGCGGCGGCTCCTGCACCACGTCCCGGAAGCGGCTGTCCTGGGACCACGAGCCCTTCGCGGTCGGCTTCCTGCGGGAACGCGGCGCGCCTCATGGGCCCTTGCCCTACCCGGCCGTCTTCACATACCCTCGGGTATGCCATGGACCTGACCTTCTCGGACTCCGAGCTGGCCTTCCGCGACGAGCTGCGCGCGTGGCTGGCGGCCAACGATCCCGGCGCTGCGCCGCGCGGCGACGAGGACGCCGAGTACGCCTGGCGGCGCGACTGGCAGCGGCGCCTGCACGAGGGCGGCTGGGCCGGCGTGCACTGGCCCCGGGAGGTCGGCGGCCGCGGGGCGAGCCTGACCCAGACGGCGATCTTCTTCGAGGAGCTCGGCCGGGCGGGTGCGCCGCTGCCGGCCGACGTGCTCGGCCTGCTGCTCGGCGGCCCCACGCTCATGGTCTGGGGCACCCCGGAGCAGCAGGAGCGCTACCTGCCGCCGATCCTCAGCGCTGAGGAGATCTGGTGCCAGGGCTTCAGCGAGCCCGACGCCGGATCAGACCTCGCGGCGCTCGGGACGCGCGCGGTCAAGGACGGCGACGACTGGGTCGTCACGGGCCAGAAGGTGTGGACCTCCGGCGCCCAGTACGCCAAGTGGTGCATGCTCGTCGCGCGCACCGACACCCAGGTCGCCAAGCACAAGGGCCTGACCTACTTCCTGCTCGACATGGAGCAGGACGCCGTCCAGGTCCGCCCGCTCAAGCAGATCACCGGCGAGGCCGAGTTCAACGAGCTCTTCCTCGAAGAGGCGCGCATCCCGGACGCCAACGTCGTGGGCGGCGTGGGCAACGGCTGGAAGGTGGCGCTGACCACGCTGATGAACGAGCGCGCCGGGCTCGGGTTCTTCCTGCAGGTCCGCATGCGCCAGGTGCTCGACCAGCTGCTGGAGGAGGCCGCCCGCCGGGGCGCGCTGGACGATCCCCTCCTGGCCGACCGCCTGGCCGACGCGCACGTGCGCTGCGAGACGCTGCGGCTGCTGGCCTGGAAGGGCCTGAGTTCGATCGAGCGCTACGGCCAGCCCGGCCCCGAGGGCTCCCTGACGAAGTGGCTGTGGTCGGAGACGAACCAGCAGCTCGTCCAGCTCGCCGCCGAGGTGCTCGGCCCGGAGGCCTACGAGATGGGCACGTCGTGGGCCTACGAGCTGCTGCGCGCCCGCGGCAACTCCATCGAGGGCGGCACGACGGAGATCCTCAAGAACATCGTGGCCGAGCGCGTGCTCGGCCTCCCCCGACTGCGGACGGCTGCCTGAGATGCCCATGGACTTCGAGCTCAACCCCGACCAGCAGGCCATCCAGCGCACGGCGCGCGATCTGCTGGCGGGGCGCGCAGCCCCCGACCGCGTGCGCGAGCACGCCGAGGCCGGGCGCACGGACGAGGCGCTCTGGCGTGAGCTCTGCGAGCTGGGCTGGCCCGGCATCGCCGTGGCCGAGGAGCACGGCGGCCAGGGGCTCGGGCTGGTCGAGTTGTGCGTGCTGGCCGAGGAGCTCGGCCGTGTCGTCGCGCCCGTGCCGTTCCTGGGCAGCGCGTTGGCGGCCCTGGCCATCCAGCACGGCGGCGACCCGGCGGTGCAGGAGCGCTGGCTGCCGGGCCTGGCGTCCGGCGAGCTGCGCGGCGCGCTCGGGCGCCCGGGCGTGCTGGTCCCCGACGCCGACGGCGCCGACGTGCTGGTGCTCGCCGGGCCCCGCGGCGCTCGCGCGGTGGCTGGCGCCGAGGCGCAGGTCACGCCGGTCGCGGCCATCGACCCCACCCGCCGGCACGCGCGCATCGACGCGCCGCAGGACGCCGGCGACCGGCTCGACCCGCAGCTCGTCATGACCGCGGGCGTGGTCGTGGCCGCGGAGCTGGTCGGCGTCTGCGACCGCGCGCTGGGCATGACGCTCGACTACGTCAAGGAGCGCAAGCAGTTCGGGACGCCGGTGGGCGCGTTCCAGGCGGTCCAGCACAAGGTCGCGCAGATGCTCCTCGACACGGAGCGCGCACGGGCGACCACGGCGTTCGCGGCGTGGGCCGCCGACGCGGGCGACGAGCGCGCTGCGGAGGCGGCGGCGATGGCGGCAGCGACCGCGGCCGACGCCGGGCTCGACGTGTGCAACAGCGCCGTCCAGGCGCACGGCGGCATCGGCTTCACGTGGGAGGCCGACGTCCACTGGCTGCTCAAGCGCGCCCATCTCGACACCGCCCTGCTGGGCGGCGGCGCCGCACCGCGGTCCTGGATCGCGCAGCACCTCGCGGCCGGTCGGACCACCGCCGTTTGAAGCGCCCTCCCGGGGGTATGGGCGCGGCGCGGCGGGCTTCGCCGCACCCACCCCAGGGAGGAGGAACCCATGAAGCTCGGTCGTCTCGCCTTCGGCGCGGCCGTCGTCCTCGCGATGAGCGGGGCGCCGCCCGCCGCGGCGCATGGACCGGGAGGCGACGGCGCCATCACGGCCGCCTCCGACGTGCACGGCGACGCCCATCGCCAGCACGGCGGCACCGACGGCCACCTCGCCGCCGGCAGCAGCAACGTCCGCCTGGTGGGGCGGATGCGCATCAACCAGGACCAGGACGGCCGGGTCTCCGACGTCGGCATCCACAAGCGCCACGCCTACCTCGGCGCCTTCTACGAGCCGGCCTGCCAGAAGGGCGGCACCTACGTGTTCGACATCTCGGATCCGGCGCGGCCCAAGCAGGTCAACTTCATCCGCGTGGCCAACGACTCCTACGTCGGCGAGGGCGTGCAGACCATCGCGATCGACACGCCGCAGTTCACCGGCGACGTCCTCGCGCAGAACCTGGAGATCTGCGGCAAGGGCGCCAAGGTCGGCGCGCAGGGCGGCTTCACGCTCGTCGACGTCACCGACCCCAAGCGCCACAAGTACCTCGTCGAGGGCGCGGGCGACCCCACGCCGACGTCGGCCCAGGGCCCCGCGGTCAACCACCAGTACCACTCCGTCTTCATGTGGGACGCGGGCGACAAGGCCTATCTGGTGGGCGTCGACAACGAAGAGGCCCGCGACGTCGACATCTACGACATCAGCGACCCCCGCCGCCCGAAGATGGTCGCCGAGCACGATCTCGTGTCGCTGTTCCCCTGGGTGCGCGACCCGACGCTGGGCAACGACGAGGCGTTCCTGCACGACATGGTCGTCGAGCGGCGCGGCGACCGCTGGATCATGACAGCGTCCTACTGGGACGCGGGCTACATCAAGCTCGACGTGACGGACCCGGCGAGCCCGAGCTACGTCGCGGACTCGGACTTCACCAACCCGGATCCCGAGGCGGCCGAGAGCGGCTTCACGGTCAAGCCCGAGGGCAACGCCCATCAGGCCGAGACCACCCGCGACGGCTCGTTCCTGCTGGCCTCCGACGAGGACTTCTCGCCGTACTTCGCGGTCGGGACCAACGTCGACGAGGGCGGCACGTTCGCGACCTCGCAGGGCTCGGGGACGCCGCAGATCACCAACGACGCGCCGCTCGAGGGCCAGACGAAGGTCGTCGGCCGGGCCTGTCCGGGCGACGCGGCCGTGCCCGCGGGTGACGGGACGCAGCTCGCGCTCGTCTCGCGCGGCCTGTGCTCGTTCACGGAGAAGGTGGCGGCCGTGCAGGCCGCCGGCGGCTACCGGGGCGTCGTCATCCTCAACCGCGAGGGCTCCGACGGCTGCGCCTCGCTCTTCGGGATGAGCGTCGAGGGCGGGCTGCCGACCGTGTCGGTGAGCCGTGACGTGGGCTTCGGCTTCCTCGACGCGACCTACGACGAGGCGGCCTGCCGCGCGGCGGCGGCGGACGCCGGGGCGCTGCCGGCGGCGATCGGCACCACCGGCGACCGCATCAGGATCGACGCCGGCTTCGACGGCTGGGGCTACGTCCACCTCTACAGCAACGGCGCGGGCAAGCTCCAGGAGCTCGACACCTACGCGCTCCCGGAGGCGCACGACCCGCGGTACGCCACCGGGTACGGCGACCTGTCGGTGCACGAGGTGGCCACGTCGGCCCGCCGGGACGACCTGGCGTACTTCGCCTACTACGCGGGCGGCTTCCGGGTCGCGCGCATCGTCGACGGCAGGATCCAGGAGACGGGCCACTTCATCGACGAAGGCGGCAACAACTTCTGGGGCGTCCAGCTCGTCGAGGTGGACGGCAAGGAGTACGTGGCCGCGTCGGATCGCGACTACGGCCTGTACCTGTTCGAGTACACGGGCCCGGGCAGGCCCAACCCGTAGCCGCGGCGCGCGACTGGGGGGACCGTCCCCCCAGTCGCGCGGTCGCTCAGAGCGCGCTCGCGCGCGCGCCGCCGTCGAGCACGTAGTGCCCGCCGGAGCAGAAGGCGCTGCGGTCGGAGGCGAGGAACGACGCCAGGGCGGCGACCTCCTCGGGCCGGCCGTAGCGGCCCTCCTTCTGCTCGATGAGGGCGTCGAAGTCCTCGATGCCGAGCGCCTCCTCGAACACGTGCTTGTTCGTGCGCACCAGCTCGGTGTCCACGAACCCGGGGCAGATCGCGTTCGCGCGGACGCCGTGCTGGCGCAGCTCCGTGTTGACGGTCTTCGTGACGTTGACCGCACCGGCCTTCGCGGCGGCGTAGGAGCCGATGAGCGGCGTCCCGGCCAGCGCGGTGATCGAGGCGATCGTGATGAGCGACCCGCCGCCCTGCGACGCCATCTGCGCGCCGGCCTTGGTCAGCGTCAGGAAGACGCCGTCGAGGTTGACCGACGTGACCTTGCGCCAGTTCTCCAGCGTCGAGCCCACCGTCGGCTCGACGATCGCGATCCCGGCGTTGGCCACGGCGACGTCGATGCGCCCGTGCTGCTGCACGACGCCGTCGACCAGCGCCTGCACCTGCGCCTCGTCGCTGACGTCGCAGGCGATCCCGCTCGCCCCGCCGCCGACGGCCTGGACCGCCTCCTGCGTCCGGGCGTCGTCGATGTCGGAGACGACCACCGTCGCGCCGTCGGCCGTGAAGCGCTGGGCCACCGCCAGGCCGATGCCCTGGGCGGCGCCCGTGACGAAGGCGACCTTGCCGTCCAGCCGGGCCATCAGAGCAGGCTCCCGGTCAGGCCGCCGTCCAGGACGAAATGCGCCCCGGTCGTCCACGACGACTCGTCGCTGCCGAGGAAGGCGGTGACCTCCGCCACCTCCTCGACGGTGCCCTTGCGGCCCTGCTTGACGGCCACGATCTCGGCGAAGTCCAGGCCCGTCACCTCCGCGACCTTCGGTGCGAGGCGATCGACCATCAGCGTGTCGATGAACGCCGGGCACACCGCGTTGGCCCGGATGCCCGCCTGGCGCAGCTCGATCGCGCAGACCTCGGTGTAGCGGATGACCGCGGCCTTCGAGGCGCAGTAGACGCTGAGCAGCGGGCAGCCGACGACGCCGGCGACCGACGCCATGTTCACGATCGCCGCGTCGCCGGACGCGCCGGCCTCGGCGAGCGCGGGCAGCGCCGCCTGGGTGCAGCGGTAGACGCCCGTGACGTTGATGTCGAGGAGCCGCATGAACTCCTCCTCCGTGGTTTCGGGCACCGGCGCGCCGACCTCGATGCCGGCGTTGTTGACCAGGAGGTCGAGCCCGCCGAGCGCCTCGGTCGTAGCGGCCATGGCCGCCCGCACCTCGTCGGTGGAGCGCACGTTGCACCGCAGCCCGACGTGGCCGTCCCCGAGCGAGGCGGCGGCCGCCTTCGCCGCATCCTCGTCGACGTCCGACAGCGCCACGCGGGCACCGCCGGCCGCCAGGCGCTGGGCGATCGCCAGCCCGATCCCACGGCCCGCGCCTGTCACGTGCGCGCGCCGTCCCTCCAGGTCCTGTTCCATGGTGCTCGACGCTATGAGCGCCGTGTCTCGCCGCACTTGGAGGAAGGCCCCAATCCTCGCGCGCCAAGTGTGGCGGAAGGGCACATGCGGCCCCTGCGGCCGGTACGGTCACATGCGACCGAGGAGGGGACCGACGGTGCAACGGCTGGGACGGGCGGTGCTGGTGGCGGGAGCGTTGGTGGCGCTGTCGCCCACGCGAGCGGATGCGGCGGTGCAGCTGCGCGGCGGCGAGGCGTCGCGCATGACGCTCTGCGGCGCGATGCGCACCGCCACCGCGGTGGCGCCCGGCGCGGTCGTCCGGGCCGTCGTGGCCCCCGCGCGCGCTGCGCGCAGCCGCCGGGCGCGCTGGGGCGCGACGCTGGAGATCAGCCGCTGCGACGCGGGGCGCTGGCGCACCGTCCGGCGCCTGCCGGTCGGCGAGGACCACGCGATGGACACCGGCCGCGAGGCGACCGGTGACTACCGGGTGCGCATCCGCCGCCGCGACGGCGTCGGTGGCCGGTCCGCGTTCCTGCGCGTCGGGGTCGGCGAGGTCGTCGACGTCCCGGTGGCGTTCGGCGTCGTCAACGTCAACCGCTCGCGCGTGCCCTGCCTGCCCGGGCCGGACGGCCGCCCGTACACGGTGCGCGGCACGCTCGTGGCCCCGCGCAGCGTGCTGCGCGAGCGCCGGGCCGTGACGCTCTACGCCCACGGGCTGTCGTACGCGTCGCACTTCTTCCGGCTGCAGAGC
>DASPKC010000420.1:0-11147 GCA_035628295.1 Baekduia sp. | reverse complement strand
TCTGGGATCACGTGCCGGACCCCCAGCGGCTGCTCGTCGCCGGGGGCCGGGAGCGGCACGGGCTCGGGCGCGGGCCGCCGGGGCTCGGCGCGCGCGGCATCGCGCTCGGCCAGCGCGCGCTCGAGCCGGACCGCGAGGGCGTCGCGCTGGGCGGCCGCCTCCCGCAGCGCCTCGACGGCGTCGTCCCGGGCAGCGACCGCCTCGAGGTGCGCCGCGGCGAGCTCCTCGCGTGCCGCCTGGGCCGCCTGCAGGTCCGCGGCGCTGCGGTCGCGCGCCTCGCGCAGCGCCTGCACGTCGGGGAGCTGGTCCCGCTCGCGCTCGGCGCGCTGCAGGGCGGCGGCCAGCGTGTCGCGGTCCTGCTCGGCGCGCTGCAGCGCCGTGCGGAGGGCGTCGCGGTCCTGCTCGGCGCGCGCGGCGGCGTCGCGGGCGGCCCGCAGCGCATCGTCGTGGCGCTCGCGACCGCCGAGCTCCTCGGTCACGGCCGAGAGGCGCTCGCGCAGGAACGCCACCTCGGTCTCCAGGCGCCGGGCGCGCCCCTGCTCGACGTCGAGCGCCTCGGCCAGCGCCCCGCCCGGGGCCTCGGGGGGCAGCTCACCGCCGGCCAGCGGGACGGTCACCCGGGGGGCGACCGACAGCGCGACCCGCTCGGTGTCCACCGGCCCGCCGTCCCAGGGGAAGGCGGCCGTCCACGGCGCGCCGTCCACCGGCGCCCACGGCTTGTGCTCCAGCGTCGCGAGGAGGTTGCGACCGTCGACGATCAGCGTGGGCCGCATGAAGCGCAGGCCGCGCACGCCGCTCCAGCGGCCGGTGACGATGAGGCGGCCGGCCTGCGGCTCGAGGCGGTCGAGCGCGAAGGCGACCTGCGCGGGGGAGGCCGCGGGCACCCCGACCCCTTACCCGCGCGCGTCAGGCGGCGAACGCCGCGAGGCGCTCGCCCTCCTCCTCGAGCGCCCGGCGGTCGGCGCCGTCGAGGCGCCCGAACGGCGAGAGGGTGACGCGCCCGCCGTCCAGGCGCCAGGTGCCGGCCACCACGCCGTCGACGAGGAAGGTGGGCTCCGAGTGCGGCTTGCGCGTGGAGAAGATCCGCGGGCGGTGCTCCTCCGGCAGCAGGCCGGTGCGCCGGGCGTGCACGAGCAGCGTGGCGTCGAACGTGGGCAGGAAGCGCACCGGCGCCGGCGTCGCGGGGTCGGGCAGCGGCGCGCGCGCCACGTCGAGCAGCTCGCCTCCGGCGCTGTCGGCGAACCGGCGGGTGGCGACGCGCTCGATCGCCGGCGCCAGCTCGCCGGCCCGCAGCCCGGTGAAGCTCGCGACGTCGCCGCGCGCCGCCGGCCCGAAGGCCGAGAGGTACCGGCGCACGAGCAGCTCGACGCCCTCCGCGGCCGTGGCGGCGGGCGGCCCGACCCAGTCCTCGGCCAAGGCGAAGAGGTCGGCGCGACGGCGCTCCCACGTGCCCGACGGCGGGGCGCGCACGAGGTCGACCCAGAGCCCGACGCCCGCGGCCCGCTCGCGGCCGACGAGGGCGTCCAGGTCGCGCCGGGCCACGATGCCCGCCGCGGCGAGCCGGGCGCGGACCGCCTCGGCGGCCTCGCGCATGGCCGGCTCGCCGACGCCGTGGGCCCGCAGCCACAGCTTGCGGCGCTCCTCGCGCACCGCGAGGCTCAGCGGCCACCAGTCGCGGCGCGACACGAGGTGGATCGTGCTGCGCATCAGCGTGCCCTGCACGACGGTCCGCCGCTCGAGCAGACGGGAGAGCGTCTCGCGCTCGAAGCCCGCCAGGCGCGACCACAGCCCGACGTAGGTCGAGGGCGCGTACTGGGCCTGGATCGCGCCGAAGCGCTCCAGGGCGCGCGGCAGCGCCAGGTCCCGTCGCTCCAGGAGCCCCTGGCGCGCGAGCAGCGCACGATGCAGCTGACGCTGTGTCAGGACGCGGGCGGCGGGCACGGCCGCCGCAACGCTAGCGCTGCCTCCCGATCGCTACCGTGCCGCTCTTGCCGCCCATCTCCGCCCTGCCGCACCTCGGCGACGGCGAGCTCGACGCGATCGCGCGCGAGCTCGACGTCATCCGTGACGAGACGCTCGCCGACCTCGGCGCCGCGGACGCCGCCTACATCCGGCGCGTCATCGCCGTGCAGCGCGCGCTCGAGGTCGGCGGCCGCGGGCTGCTGCTCGGGGCGCGCTTCGCGCCGGCGGCGGTGGCCGGCGGCGCGCTCCTGACCCTGGCCAAGGTGCTGGAGAACATGGAGATCGGCCACAACGTCATGCACGGCCAGTGGGACTGGATGAACGATCCGGCCATCCACTCGACGACGTGGGAGTGGGACCAGGCGTCGACCGCCCTGTCCTGGAAGCGCGCGCACAACGTCCAGCACCACACGTACACCAACGTCCTGGGCAAGGACCGCGACCTGGGCTACTCGGCGATGCGCGTGGAGCCCGAGCAGCCGTGGCATCCGGTGTACCTCAGCCAGCCCGTCTACTTCTTCCTCATGGCGCTGACGTTCGAGTGGGGCATCGCCCTGTACGACATGGAGCTCGACGCGGTGCGCCGCGGCGAGAAGTCGCGCGAGCAGGTGCGCGCGGAGCTGCTCGCGCTCGGCCGCAAGGCCGTCCGGCAGCTCGGCAAGGACTTCGTCGTGTTCCCCGCGCTGGCCGGCCGGCGCGGCGCCCGCCGCGCGCTGGCCGCCAACGTCGCCGCCAACGTGCTGCGCAACGTGTGGGTGCACACCATCGTCTTCCTCGGCCACATCCCTGAGGAGGCCGAGACGTTCACCGAGGACCAGCTCGACGGCGAGTCGCGTGGCGGCTGGTACGTCCGCCAGCTCCTGGGCTCGTGCAACCTCGACGGCAGCCGGCTGTTCCACGTGCTGACCGGCAACCTCTCCTTCCAGGTCGAGCACCATCTCTTCCCCGACGTCCCGAGCAACCGCTACGGGCAGATCGCGCCGCGGGTGCGTGCCGTCTGCGAGCGTCACGGCCTGCCGTACCACAGCGGCCCGCTGATCCGGCAGTACCGCTCGGTGTTCCGCAAGGTCCTCAAGCACGCGCTGCCCACCCGGCCGCAGCCCGCGCCGCCGCGGGGCGTCGCGACGTGGGAGCCGGCGGAGCCGCCGCTCGCCGCGCAGGCCGCCTGACGCCGCGGTGCGGCCGGCCCTGGGCACCGCGGTCTTCTTCCTGGTCGGGCCGGTCCTCGAGGCGGGGGTGGGCCCGTTCCTGCTGACGGGCTGGGAGACCGGCGACGGCGCCCTGGACGTCGGCGCGCTGCGGGTGCTCGGCGGCCTGCTGCTCGCCGCCGGGACGGTCGTGGTGGTGCACACGTCGGCGGGGTTCGCGCGGCTGGGGCAGGGGACGCCGTCGCCGGCGGCGCCCCCGCAGCGGCTGGTCGTGACGGGCGCCTACCGTCACGTGCGCCACCCGATGTACGTCGCGACGGCGGTGGTGATCGCGGCGCAGGGGCTGCTCCTGGCGCGACCGGTCCTGCTGGTCGCCGCCGCCGTCTACCTCGCGGCGATGGCGCTGCTGGCCACCCGCCTGGAGGAGCCGCGGCTGCTCGCGCGCTTCGGCGCCGGCTACGAGACCTACCGCCGCGCCGTCCCCGGCTGGCTGCCGCGACCGCTCAGCCGTCGAAGCCCCGGCGCGAGTCGGGGCCCTGCAGCTCCTCCGCCAGGGCCGTGATGGCCGCCACCGTGCGCTGCAGCTCGTCGACGAAGGGCTGGGCGGCGTCGCCCATGCGCCCGCGCTCGCGATCGAACGCGGCGGCCAGCTCGCGGTAGTAGATCCGCGTCGCGATGCCCTGGCCCTGGCGGAAGCGCGCCCACAGCGCATCGCCGTGGGTGCGGTAGTCGAGCAGGATCGCGCGAGCGTTGTGCAGCTTGTCGGCGAGGCAGACGCGCAGCGCCGCCGGCGACTTCTCGCCGAATGCGTCGACGTAGGCGCGCTTGCGCGCGTACCAGTCCTCCCCGCCGTCGCCGGCCTCGTCGACCTTGTCGCTGTTGTCGAGCACGATCGCCGCGACCGCCGGGCCGAAGGCGTCCTCGATCTCGGCCAGCGCGGCGCGGCCACCGCCGTCCTCCACGACGTCGTGCAGCAGGGCGCCGATCGCCTCGTCCTCGTCGCCGTGCATCTCGAGTGCGAGTGACGCCGCGGCCAGCAGGTGCGCCGCGTAGGGCACCGGCGTGCCCTTGCGCAGCTGGCGCGCGTGATGGCGCGTGGCGAAGTGCAGCGCGGCGTCGAAGCGCTCGGTCAGCAGCGGCGTGTCGGTGAAGGACTCGGCCATCGTGGCCGCCCAGCGTAGAGCCGGGGCCGATCCGCTAGACCTCCGGCGTGCCCGTCATCAGCGCCGGCGTCCTGCTGTTCCGCGGCGACGAGCCCGAGGTGCTGCTCGTCCATCCCGGCGGGCCGTTCTGGGCGCGCAAGGACCACGGGGCCTGGTCCATCCCCAAGGGCGAGGTCGAGGCCGGCGAAGACCCGCGGAGGCGGGCGGTGCTCGAGTTCGAGGAGGAGCTCGGGACGGCGCTCGCGCCCGGCACGACGCTCGTCGACCTGGGCGAGGTGCGCCAGCGCGGCGGCAAGGTGGTGGTCGGCTTCGCGGCGCGCGGGGACCTCGACGCGGACACGATCGTCTCGAACACCTTCGAGCTGGAGTGGCCGCCGCGGTCCGGGCGCCGCCAGGTGTTCCCCGAGGTCGACCGCGCCGCGTGGTTCGGCCTCGACGAGGCGCGACGGCGGATCAACCCGGCGCAGGCGGCGTTCCTGGACCGGCTGGCGGCGATCCGCTAGCCGCGGCGCCGGCGGTCGCGCTCGACGGGGCGGTCGGCGCGGCGCTCGTCCTCGCCGCTCATGAGCTTGATCGCCCGGCCGCGGCAGCGGACGACGCGCACGGGCAGGCCACCGGCGGCCTGCAGGCGGCGCGCGGCGCGCTCGGCCTGCGGGCGCTCCGAGAGGCGAAAGAAGCGCACGGTCCTCCAGGGCACGGGACGTGCATCGGCACCGTCGCGCCGCGGCGCGATCGGGCACTCGTCCAGCCACAGGTCACGCGGGCGGCGCGGGGACCAGCAGCACGGGCCGGTCGGCGCGGGTGGCCAGGCGGTCGGCCACGGTCCCCAGCGCGCGGTCGGTGCCCGACCAGCCGCGCGAGCCGGCGACGATCGCCCGGCAGCGCCGCTGCGCCGCGACGGCCAGCAGCGTCCGCCACAGCCCGTGCGCGATCGGGACGGCGCGCGGCTCGGCGTCGAATCCCGCGTCGCGCGCGACCACAGCCCCCTCCGCGGCCAGGCGCCCGGCCGCCTCGGTGCTCGTCTCGTCCAGCAGCCGCGCCGGCTCGGCCAGCGGACCCGGGCCGGGGATGAGCGGGTTGCGCAGCAGCGCGTGCGACGGCGCGAGGTAGGCGTGGACCACGACGGCGGGGCCCCCGCCGAGCAGCGCGCCGGCGGTCGCGATCGCGTGCCGTGCAGGGTCCGAGCCCTCGTAGCAGAGCAGGACGGGCCCGTCGCGCTCGTCGCTGCGGGCGAGGGCGTGCGTGAGCAGGACCGGGCGGTCGGCGTGATGGGCCAGCGGGCGGCTGACGCTGCCCTGCAGCCAGGGGTGGCGGACCGCCGCCGCGCGCCCGCCGAGCACGACGACCGCCGCGTCGACCTCGCGCGCGAGGTCGTGCAGCGCGGCGGCGGCGCTGGGGCCCGAGACGACGCGCGGCTCGGCGGTGAGGCCCGCCTCCGCGGCGTGCCGGCAGCCCTCGCCGGCGAGGGCCTGCGCGCGCTCGGCGAGGCAGCGGTCGAGCTCGAGGCACGCGGCGGCGCCGGCTGCGGACGGCTCCGGCCCGGGGACGACGTCGGTCACCAGCATCGGCTGCCAGGCCGCGCCGACGACGGCGTCCTGCGGCGCGAGCAGGCGAGCCGCGACGCGGATCGCCGCGGCGGCCTCGGGCGAGCCGTCGAAGCAGAGCAGCATGGGCCCCATCGCGCCAAGCATGACGCGCGCGGCGGATAGCGGGTTTGCGCCACGCCATGACGGACACCACCGCCTCATGCCGACGGCACAGGAGCACGGCTACCCGCGGGATGCGGGGACCATGGCGACGCTGAAGCGCACGCTGCGCGAGTTCAAGGAGGACAACCTCACCGACTGGGCGGCGGCGCTGACCTACTACGGCGTCCTCGCGCTGTTCCCCGCGCTGATCGCGCTCGTGTCGATCGTCGGGCTCGTCTTCAGCCCCCAGCAGATCACCAGCACGCTCACCGAGACGATCTCGCAGATCGGTCCGGCCTCCTCGGTCGAGACGCTGCAGGGGCCGATCCAGAGCGTCGCCGGCGACAAGGGCCGCTCCGGCGTGCTGCTCGTCGTCGGCATCGTCGGCGCGCTGTGGTCGGCGTCCGGCTACGTCGGCGCCTTCATGCGTGCGTCCAACGTCATGTACGAGGTCGACGAGGGCCGCCCGATCTGGAAGCTGCGCCCGCTGCAGATGCTCGTGACGCTCATCATGGTGCTGCTCCTGGCCGTCGCCGCCGTCGCGGTGGTCATCACGGGGCCGCTGGCCGAGGCGGTCGGCGGCGCCGTGGGCCTGGGCGACACCGCCGTGACGATCTGGGACATCGCCAAGTGGCCGGTCCTGCTCGCCGTCGTGATGCTCATGGTCGCGGTCCTCTACTACGCCTCGCCGAACGCCAAGCTGCGCGGCTTTCGCTGGATCACGCCCGGCAGCGTCGTCGCGGTGCTCGTCTGGATCGTCGCGTCGGTGGCGTTCGCGTTCTACGTGGCGAACTTCGGCTCCTACGACAAGACCTACGGCACGCTCGGCGGCGTGATCTCGTTCCTGGTCTGGCTGTGGATCACGAACGTGGCGATCCTCTTCGGCGCGCAGCTCAACGCCGAGCGCGAGCGCAGCGTGCAGTTCGAGGAGGGCACGGCCGGCGCGGAGCGCGAGCTGCGCCTCGGCGAGCGCGACGCACCCAAGGACAAGGCGCGACCCCGCAGCGCGTAAGGGCGCTTCCCCTACGCGCGCAGCGTCCGCAGCGCGCGGCGCCGGAGCGTCAGGCCCCGGCCTGCCCGCGCGAGGTGCTCGGCGCGCAGGCGCAGGAGCTCGACCGCGTGGGCGCTCGGGCGGAACGGGTCGGCGACCACGCGGCCGTCCTGCAGCGAGAGGGCGGCCCACGGGGCCCCGTCGACGAGCGCCACCAGGACGTCGCCGGCCAGCGGCCTGGCGGAGTCCAGGGCGGCCAGCCGCGCCAGCGCGGGCGCGTCGTCGGCCACCGCGCGCCGGATGGCGTAGGAGAAGTCGGAAGTTGTTGTGTGATCTCGGCGCATTGTGCGATCCTTCTCTGGCGGACAGGGCCCATGGTAAGCGCGCTGTACGACACACTCAATGTCATACAAGCCTGATTTGTCCCACCTCGACCGTGCCGGCATCGCGTCGCTCACGGCGCAGATCGCCGACCGCATCGCGGCTGACATCGACGCCGGCGTCCTGCAGCCCGGCGACAAGCTGCCCACCACCCGCGAGCTCGCGGTGCAGGCGTCGGTCAACCACCTCACCGCCGCGCGCATCTACCGCCGGCTGGCCGACCAGGGCTACGTCGCCGCGCAGGTCGGGCGCGGGACCTTCGTCCGCGCGCACCCGCCGCTGGAGGGCGGTCGCGAGGACGACGAGTGGCAGGCGAGCGTGCTGCGGCCGCGGCCGTCCACCTACGCCGAGCAGATGCTGGCCGAGTCGCTGGGCACCGGGCGCGACGTCCTGCCGCTGGCGACCGGCTTCCCCGCCGACGACCTGCTGCCCGCGGAGGAGATCGCCGCGCTGGCCCCCGAGGTCCTGGCCGCCTGCGGCTCCGGGCTGCAGTACCTGCCCGTCGAGGGCCTGCCGGAGCTGCGCGTCCGCCTCGCCGAGCTCGGGGCCGGCGCGGGGTGGGCGCAGGAGGCCGACGAGATCCTGGTGACGACGGGCGCCCGCCAGGCGATCGACCTCGTGGCCCGCGCCGTGCTCGGCCCGGGCGACGTCGTCGTCGTCGAGTCCCCGACGTTCACCGGCACGCTGACCTCGCTGCAGGCCACCGGCGCGCACGTCCTCGGGTTGCCGCTCGACGAGGACGGGGCGGACATCGGCGTCCTCGAGCGCCTGCTCGCCCGGCACGAGGTCAAGCTGGTGGTCCTGCAGCCGGCGTGCCAGAACCCGACGGGTGTCGACCTCTCCGCCGCCCGTCGCGAGCGCCTGGCCGCCCTCGCGCGCGAGCGCGGCTTCTTCATCCTCGAGGACGGGGTCTACGCCGAGATGGCGCTCGACGGGCGCGAGCGGCCGCGCCTGCGCGCGCTGGCCCCGGCGCACGTCATCTACGTCGACTCGCTCTCCAAGTCGGTCGGCGGCGGGCTGCGGCTCGGCTGGATCGCGTCGAGCGGCGCGGTCGGCGCGCGCCTCGTGCGCCTGAAGATGGACACCGACCTGCACTCGGCGGCG
Organism: Baekduia sp.; assembly: GCA_035628295.1. Lineage (GTDB taxonomy): Bacteria > Actinomycetota > Thermoleophilia > Solirubrobacterales > Solirubrobacteraceae > Baekduia. The sequence goes on along the minus strand of DASPKC010000420.1, from coordinate 2,710 downwards.
CTGCCCCAGCACCTCGCCGCGGCCTGGCTGGCCGGCGACCGCCACCAGGAGCACCTCCGTCGCGTGGTGCCGGAGTACCGGCGCCGGCGCGACGTCCTGCTGGCCGCGCTCGACCGCCACCTCGGCGCCGACGCGACGTGGCAGGTCCCGGCGGGAGGCCAGCACCTGTGGGTCACGCTGCGCCGGGCGGTCGACGAGCGCGCGCTCTACGGGGAGGCACTGCGGGCGGGGGTCAGCTTCCTGCCGGGCGGCGCGGCGCAGGCCGAGCCGTCCTCGCGCACGAGCCTGCGGCTGTCGTTCTCCTACGTCGCGCCCGACGAGCTGGAGGAGGGCGTGCGGCGGCTCGCGCGAGCCCTGGCGGCCGTCCGGCGGCGCGCGCCGGTCAGCGCCACGGCGCCGATGTCCTAGGCGGGCGGCCGGGCGACATGCGGGCTCTCGCGACGCCAGCCGCGGCGCCGTCAGGGCCGGGCGTCGGCCGACGCCGGTGCCGTGCGCCCGACGCGCCGCTCAGGCGGGGACGCGCAGGACGACCACGGCGATGTCGTCGGACACGGGGGCGTCCACGTGGCGCAGGGCGGCGGCGACCAGCGCGTCCGCGATCTCCTGCGGCGGGCGGTCCGCCAGCGCCGCCACGGCGTTGCGCAGCCGCTCGCTGCCGAACAGCGTGCCGGCGCGGCGCGCCTCGACAAGGCCGTCGGTGAAGAGCACGAGCGTGTCGCCCGGCTCGAGCACAAGCTGGGCGCCCGCCAGCGTGATCGGCTCGAACACGCCCAGCAGCGGGCCGCTCGTGGCCACGTCCCCCACGCGCCCGTCGGCCCGGCACAGGACGGCCGGCGGGTGGCCGCCGGACGCCAGCCCGACGTGCACCTGGCCCGACGGCTGCGGGGACAGGCAGGCGAAGACGGCGGTGGTGAAGCGGTCGGCCTCCGAGCGCAGCAACGCGGTGTTCAGGGTCTCGAGCACCGCGGCCGGCTCGGGGTCGAACATGGCGGCCGCGCGGACGGTGTGCCGGGACAGGGACGTCTGCGACGCCGCCTCGGGGCCGCTGCCGCAGACATCGCCCACGACGAGCCCCCAGCGACGGCCGCTGAGCGCGAAGACGTCGTAGAAGTCGCCGCCCACCAACTCGGTGCCCGCGTGGTAGTGGGCGCCCAGTTCGAGGCCCGGGATCGCCGGCAGGGCGGGCGGCAGCAGGCTCTGCTGCAGCACGCGGGCGACGTGGTCGCGCTCGGCCAGGGCCGCCTCGCGCGCCGCCGTCTCGCGGCGGGCGTCCTCCAGCAGCCGCGCGTTGGCGATGGCGACGGCGGCGCTGGCGGCGATGCTGACCGCGGCCTCCTCGTCCTCGGGTCCGAAGACCCCGGGATCGCCGTGGCCGAAGAACATGCCGCCTGCGACCTCGCCGTCGACCGTGATGACCGGCACGGCGAGATGGCTGCGCACCGGCGGGTGGCCGGCGGGCAGCCCGAACCAGGGCCGGTTGTGCCCGTAGCGCGGGTCCTGCGTGATGTCGTCGCTGCGGATGATCTCCTCGCCGGAGAACGTGGGCGCGAAGACGGCGGTGTTGCGGGGCATGCCGAAGCCGCTGAACGCCTCGCGCGCCGCGCCGGAGAGGGTGTACAGCGTGTAGCTCTCGCCGTCGGCGTCGACGACGTTGTAGAAGAACGCGCCGAACTGGGCGCCCGTCAGGTCGGTGGCGGCGTCGGTCGCCGTCTGGACGATGTCGGCGAGGTCCACGCGAGCCACGATGGCCCGTCCCACGAGCTCGAGGGCGGCGGTCCTGCGGCGCTGGCGGCTGGCCTCCGCGCGCGCCTGGCGCTCGGAGGCCTCCAGCAGGGCGTTGGCCGCCGCGAGCTCCTCGGCGCTCGTGCGCAGCAGCTCCTCGGTCCTGCGGCGCTCGGTCAGGTCGCGCGTGACCTTGGCGTAGCCCACGAGCACGCCGCGGTCGTCGCGCAGCGCCGTGATGACCACGTTGGCCCAGAACCGCGTGCCGTCCTTGCGAAAGCGCCAGCCCTCCTCCTCGAAGCGCCCCTCGCGGGCGGCGACCTCCAGCTCGTAGGCGGGATAGCGCCGGGCCCGCGCCTCGGCGCTGTAGAACATCTCGAAGTGGCGGCCGACGGCCTCGGCCTCGGTGTAGCCCTTGATGGCCTCCGCGCCGATGTTCCACGAGCGGATGTGCCCGCCGGGGTCCAGCAGGAAGATCGCGTAGTCGCGGACGCTGGCCACGAGGAGGCGGAACTCCTCGAGCTTGGCGGTCGCGGCGCGCAGCTCGGCGGTGCTGGCCTTCAGCTGCTCCTCGGCGAGCCTGCGGCTCGTCAGGTCGCGGGTGACCTTCCCGAAGCCCACGAGGGTGCCGGCGTTGTCGCGCAGCGCGGTGATGACGATGTCGGCCCAGAAGTGGCTGCCGTCCTTGCGCCGGCGCCAGCCCTCCTCCTCGTAGCGGCCCCGGCCCAGCGCGTGCTGCAGGACCTCCGCGGGGTGGCCGCGCTCGACGTCCTCGGGCAGGTAGAACGCCGAGAAGTGCCGTCCGATGATCTCGTCGGCCCTGTAGCCCTTCAGGCGCTCGGCGCCGGGGTTCCACGAGACGACGTGCCCCTCGGGATCCAGCAGGAAGATGGCGTAGTCGATGACGTTGTCGACCAGCCGGGCAAGCTCCTCTGCGCGGGCGTCGCGCGCAGGGCGGTTGACGCCGTCGGGTGACCGCACGCGGCCA